>JBGVDK010000183.1:0-7059 GCA_045119355.1 Faecousia sp. | reverse complement strand
AAGGCCTTTTTGCTAACCGCAGTTAGCAAAAAGGCCGCACATTTTTCCTTATTTGTCAAGCATTATTTCTAAAATTGTTACGAAAAAACTGGACTCCACATTTCTGTGAAGTCCAGCTTTTCTTAACTTAATGACATTGGGTTTCTCACCAGCGTCCCTTATTTTTATCGGGTCAGTTCTTCGGCCAAGGCATCGATCTGGGCCCGGCTCTCCTCGCTGAGCGCAGAGCGGATGGTGACGGTGGTATCCGCGAAGAGGAGGTTCTTGCTCCGTTCCAGCATGGACTCCATCACCCGGGCGGCAATGGGCGCCCAGGAACCGTTCTCCACGAAGGCCACCGTCCGGTTCTGGAAGCTCCGCTCGGTGAGCTTGTGGATATAGGTCTTCATGAAGGGGAACACGTCGCCGTTGTAGGTGGAGGAAGCCAGCACCAGCCCGCTGTACCGGAAGGCGTCGCTGACCGCCTGGGCCATGTCACACCGGGCCAGGTCGTGGAGGACCACCGTTTCCCCCTTCTCCCGGAGCTTCTGCGCCAGCAGCTCCACGCCTGCCTTGGTGTTGCCGTAGATGCTGGTATAGGCGATAACGACGCCGTTTTCCTCCGGACGGTAGCTGGACCAGGTATCATAGAGGTTCAGGTAATGCCCCAGGTTCTCCGTCAGCACCGGGCCGTGGAGGGGCGCGATGATCCGGATATCCAGCTTGGCGGCCTTTTTCAGCAGCGCCTGGACCTGGGGACCGTATTTGCCCACGATGCCGATGAAATACCGCCGGGATTCGTCGTCCCAGGGCTCCTCCACATCCAGCGCGCCGAATTTGCCGAAGCCGTCGGCGGAAAACAGCACCTTGTCATAGGAATCATAGGTCACGATGACCTCCGGCCAGTGGACCATAGGCGCGGTGACGAAGGTCAGGGTGTGTCTGCCGAGATCCAGGGTATCCCCCTCCCCCACCACGATCCGGCGGTCCGCGTAATCACTGCCGAAGAACTGGCCCATCATGGCAAAGGCCTTGGCCGAGGCCACCACCACTGCGCCGGGGTATTCCCGGAGGAAGATGTCGATGTTCGCGGAGTGGTCCGGCTCCATGTGCTGGACCACCAGGTAATCGGGGGTCCGGCCGTTCAGGGCCTGACGAAGGTTCCCCAGCCATTCGCCGGTGAAATTCCCGTCCACGGTGTCCATGACGGCGATCTTCTCGTCCAGGATCACATAGGAGTTGTAGGCCATGCCGTTGGGGACCACATACTGACCCTCGAACAGGTCCACCTGGTGGTCGTTGACGCCGATGTATTTAATGTCGCTCGTGACTTTCATATGCATTTCTCCTTTTCCGTTTGCTTGTTTGTGTCCTTAGTATACCCCCGTCTGGCAGGATTTACCGTGACTTTATCACGGAAATCCGCCGGAAAAACTGGTAAACTACAGACACAAACAAAGAAGGAGGAATACGATATGTCCGTTGTCAAGATCACGTCTGAAAATTTCCAGTCCGAGGTTCTGGATAGCAAGGTCCCGGTGCTGCTGGACTTCTGGGCCAGCTGGTGCGGCCCCTGCCGGATGCTTGCCCCCGTCCTCGATGAGATCGCCGCCGAGCGTCCCGACATCAAGGTGGGCAAGGTGAATGTGGACGAGGAGGGCGCGCTTTCCGTCCGGTTCAACATCGTCAGCATCCCCACCGTCATCCTCATGAAAAACGGAGAGCCTGCCGGAAAATCCGTGGGCTATGTGCCCAAGGAAAAGCTCCTCGCCCTGCTATAATACCACCGCCCGCTGCCTCGATCCGGCAGCGGGCGGCTTTTTTATTCTTCCTCGGTATAATACTGGGCCTGGGCGTGCCAGAGGGCGTGGTATTTGCCGCCCTCGTCGGCAAGCAATCCCTCGTGGGTCCCCTGCTGAATCACCGCGCCGTCCTGGAACACCGCGATCTCGTCGCAGAATTTGCAGGAGGATAAGCGGTGGCTGATATAGATGGCGGTCTTGTCCCCCACAATGTCGTTGAATTTGGAGTAGATCTCCGCCTCCGCGATGGGATCCAGGGCCGCCGTCGGCTCATCCAGGATGATGAAGGGCGCGTCCTTATACAGCGCCCGGGCGATGGCGATCTTCTGGGCCTCGCCGCCGGAGACGTCGATGCCCTCCCGGCCGAATTCCTTGTAGAGGAAGGTATCCAGCCCCTCCGGGAGGCTTTCCAGCCGGTCCCCGAAGCCCGCGTCGATCAGGGCTTTTTTTGCCCGGTCCCGGTCGTAGCTTTCGGAGCCCGCCACGTTGGCGCCCAGGCTCTGGGACACCAGCTGGAAGTCCTGGAACACCACGGAGAAGATGTCCATGTACTGGCGGTAGTTGTACTTCCGGATGTCGATGCCGTTGAGCCGGATCTCTCCCTCCTGGGGGTCGTAGAGGCGGCAGAGGAGCTTGATGAAGGTGGTCTTGCCGGAGCCGTTCTCGCCCACCACGGCAAGGCGGTTGCCAACCTTGAATTTCATATTCACGTGCCGCAATGCCCAGATATCGCTCCCGGGGTACTTGAAGGATACGTCCCGGAACTCCACCTCGTACTGCCGGTCCCGGCGCTTCTCGGTGGTCAGGCTGCCCATGTACATGGAGTTGGGGATGTCCAGAAATTCGTAGGTGGTTTTCAGGAAGCCTGCGTTGCTCTGCATATGGCCCAGGGTGTAGAAAAGCTGGGCCACGTTCCCGGAAAGGGCCGTCACAGCGCCCACATACTGGGTCACGGAACCCACGCCGAAAGCGCCGCCCCAGGCCTTCAGGCAGACGAACAGATACACAAGCCCCGCGAACACCGCCGCCAGGCCGCTGCGCAGGCTCACGGACAGGCCGTGGGGTCCCAGGAACAGCTTCTCAAAAGGCGAACCTACGCCGAAGGTCGGGACCACGTCGGTGTAATGCTCCGCCATGCCAAGCTGATTGTACATCCGGAGGTCCATGTTGTTCTGCCGGTCATAGCTGAAGAACATGAAGTTTCCGAACAGCCGGTTGCCGAACCGTGCGGATTCGGCGCAATTGGCGTGGAGGGCGTTGGCGTAGTTCGCCAGCCAGGAGGCGATGGCGCAGTACAGCGCCGTGACCCCGATCATCAGCAGCGCACAGGCCGGATGGTTCAGCGCGGTCAGCGTCCCGCCGCGCTCCGGCACCGGGGAGGTGAACAGGGTCACCGTCAGCGCCGCCGCGCCCAGGATGCCCGTCACCGCGTCGGTGAGCCAGAAGGTATACATATTGATGTAGTTGAGGCCCCAGCCGCCCCAGCCCTCGCTCTGAAGGATCTGGGTATAGAGGTCGTGGGTCTCCTGTTTGTCCGCGTCCGCGTAATCCATATCCAGCAGTTTCCTGGGATAGACGGACTTTTTGTATTCCAGGAACAGGGTGTCTTCATAATCCATCCAACGTTTCAGCGCGCCCTTTCCCAGGCCCAGCGCCGCTTCCACGCAGATGGTCAGGATCACCCAGAACATCAGTTCCTCAGGCCGCCGCAGCCCCGCCAGCTCGTCGATGATCCGGGCGGAGAGATAAATGGTGGCGTAGGGTACGACCGCCCCCACCACCGCGTAGCAGGCATTTGCCAAAAACAGCTTCGGGCAGCCCTTATGGATCTCCTTCACCGCTCGCCAATGGATGGCAAAGGCCTCCCGAAGGGTGGCTCTTTCAGGCTTCTTCACGGAAATTCCCTCCTTCCCGGTAATAGCGGCTCTGGACCTCGAAGAGCTTCGCATAGGCTCCGCCCCGGGCAAGCAGCTCCTCGTGGGTGCCCTCCTCCTGAATCGCGCCGCCGGCCACAAAGATGATCCGGTCGCAGAACCGGGTGGACGCCAGGCGGTGGGAGATGAAGACGGAGGTTTTCCCCCGGGTCATGTCGTTGTATTTCATATAGATGTCGTTTTCCGCGATGGGGTCCAGGGCTGCCGTGGGCTCATCCAGAACCAGGATGGGGCCGTCCTTGTACAGGGCCCGGGCCAGCATCAGCCGCTGGGTCTGGCCGCCGGAGAGCATGACACCGTCTAAGTACACCTTCCGTCCGATGTGGGTCTGAAGTCCCTTGGGAAATTTGGAGATTTGTTCCGTCAGACCTGCTTTGTCCAGGCAGTCGGCCACCCGGTCCATGTCGATATTCTTCACCGTCTGGGCCACGGTCTCGGCCACCGACACGTCCAGCATAAAAAATTCCTGGAACACCGCGGAGAACAGGTCGTAATACTTCTGCCTGTTGAATTCCCGGATGTCCCGGCCATTCAGGAGCACCCGCCCCTCGTCCGGGTCGTAGAAGCCGCAGAGCAGCCGCACCAGGGTGGTTTTGCCCGCGCCGTTCAGGCCCACGATGGCCAGCTTCTCCCCGGCTTTGATGGTCAAGTCCACATTTTCCAGAATGTTCTTGTCCGTCCCCGGATAGCGGAAGGTTACGTTCTCCAATTTCAGCTCATAGCCCTCGGCCCTGGGAATTTCCGCACCGCCTTCAAAGAGGAAGGGCTCCGGCAGGTTGATGTATTCCTGGACCCGGGATAGAGCGATGCTCTCCTTGTGGAGCGTGGCGCACATTTCCAGGATGCCCGTCACCCAGGCGGTAAAGCCGCTGACCGCCGTGAAATAAAGCAGAAATTCCGAGGCGGGCAGTCCCTCTTCCAGCGTCTTGCGGATCAGATAGGCGTAAGCGATGCCGTTCCGGGCGAAAGCCAGAGCCACCTCCGCCACATTGCCCCAGATCAGAGCCTTTTCCCTCCGGCCGACAAAGTTCTCGTACAGCCGCCGGGAGGCGTTGTACACCCCCATCAGCCAGTCCGCCAGCCCGAAGATCCGGATGTCCTTTGCCAGCTCGATGGATTCGGTCTTCTTGCGGATATAGCTCATTTCCTTGAGATACCGGTCCTTCTCCTCCCGGTGCCGGTATTCCCATTCTCCCAGATACCGGGTGACGAAGAACCCCGCCGCCGTGGTTGCAATCACCACCGCCAGCAGAAACGGGTCCATCCCCGACAGGAGCATCAGGTATAGCACGAAGCCCGCGATGTTGGTCATCAGGTCCGTCAGGGTGGTCCAGATGTTTTCCGTGGCTTCATTGTTGCCCTCGGTGGCGGCGTTGGCCTGCTCCTGAAGCTTCAGCGCCTCCGGATCCCGGGAATTGGGATAGGAGGTGGTGCTGGCCTTCCGGTTGATCATGCGAATGACGGCCATCCGGACGTCGATCCGGGAAGGCTGAGCGTTGAATTCGCAGTACCGTTTCAAAAACGTGAGCACAAAGCTCAGCCCGGTGAACAGGCCGATGGTCAGAAGCAGCTCCTTCAGCGGAGCGTTCGACTCCACCTTCGCCAGGATTTCCGGGGCGATGAAGAGCTGGGTCAGCTTCTCGCCCACGCTCAGCGCCACCAGCACCAGGCACATGATGAGCACCCTTACCCGGGTATGCCAGGCGGTCTTCACCATGAACCAGACATTCTGCGGGATGCTGTATTTAGGTTTTTCCTTTGGTTTCATTGATTATCACCTCATGGGCATACTCTATCACAAAAGATCGTCCCCGGCACATTCCGGGGACGAATCGCAGATTTTTGGTGATGAATTGCACCTCTCCCGCCCCTCCGGGGCACCCTCCCCAAAGGGGAGAGCCTTACCCATTCCGGATGATCGACCGGTTCAGGTTTTCATACGCGCCCCGGGGCAGGGGCAGCGCTGTGCCGTCGGTGAGATACACCTCCGTCTTCGTCACCCGCTGGATGAACCGCAGGTTCAATATCATCCCCCGGCCCACCCGGAAGAACCGGCTGTCCAGTTCCTTTTCAAACTCGTTCAGGCTCCGCTTCACCGTATATTCCCGGACCGCGTGGACGGTGACATAGTTCTGCCGCACGTCCAGATAGCGGATCTCATAAAACGGGATGCGCACCAGCTCCCCGGCGGTTTCCAGGTTCAGGCACCGCTCATTCAGCTTCTGCTTTTCCTTTGCCCGGTCCAGAACAGAAAACAGCTTTTCCCGGTTCACTGGCTTCATCAGATAGTGCAGGGCGGCAACCTCGTAGCCCTCCGCGATGTAATCGGAGTAGCCGGTGATGAAGACGATCTGCACCGTCTCATTGTCCTTTCGCACCCGCTTTGCCATGGTCACGCCGTCCATGAGCCCCATTTCGATGTCCAGCAGGAGCACGTCGAACGCCTTGTCCTCACTGTACCGGAACAAAAACCGCTCGGCGGAGGAGAACACCTCCGTCTGCGCCGAGACCTGCCGCTCCCGTGCCCAGTCCTCCGCGATTCCTGCCACAAACGCCGCGTCCGCCGGGCTGTCGTCCACGACGGCGATTCGGTATGCCATAGGATCACCTTCCTTCCGGAGTCATTATAATCCATCTCCCGGAGGGATGCAAGAACCCTCCGGTTGATTTCCCTCCCCGATGGAAATGTCATAGATCCTGCCAAAGGGGATGGCTGTCCCGTCGGTCAGGAGGAGCCGCTGCTCCATCACGTCCAGCCGCCGGACCCGCCCGGTGGCCCGCACATACGCGCCGCCGCTTTTCCGTCCATCGGGGACGAAATAGCGCACCGTGACTTCTGGCGCTTCCCCCAGATGGTCCGCCAGATACCGGAGCGCCCCATCCAGCCGGGCGGTTTCGTCCTCGCAAAGCTCCCCCGCGCTGTCCGTCAGCCGGGCGGTCTCCCGGATGGCGTCGTCGTAGCCCGTCAGCGCCGCGAAGGGGCTGAACTGGGCCGCCCGGCTGGCGGCGCTGAGACGCTTCCGGGTCTTGGAAACGTGGTGGGGCAAATGGATGATGTCGTCATAGGGATTCATGCTTTGTGTCCTCCGATCTGGTTGTTCCGTTCCCGGGTGGTGGCGCCGTCGAAGAAGTCCATCCCCTTGAGGATGGCGTTTTTGCCGTACTTCTTCCGGATGCGGAGCACCGCTTCCTGACGGCGGCGCTCCCGGCGAAGCAGCTCTTCCTCCTCCGCTTTTTGGGTCTGGTCGGTGAAGAGGTCCAGCTGCCATTCCCCCTCCCCCTGGACCGCCTCCCCCTCCGGGAGGATGTGGCCTGCCGCCAGATTCACCCTCCGGACCAGCAGC
>JBGVDK010000182.1:0-10298 GCA_045119355.1 Faecousia sp. | reverse complement strand
TCCATGGGGTTGAGGACTACTGCCCCGCATACATCAGCAGAACAGACTGGGAAAGAATCATCCTGGGGCATGAGATTATTAAAAAAACACAAAGCCCGGATCGGGTGTATCTCTTTACCGGTTTGATTCGCTGCCCCGACTGCGGCAACACCATGAAGGCCACATTCAAGACCTATCCCAATGACCGGAGCAAGGAATATAACGGCTACCGATGCAACAACGCAAAGCTCAGGACCTGCACCTTTCGGCACCAGCTTTCCGAGCGGAAGATTGAGAAATACCTCCTGGAGCACATTCGCGCCATGCTTGAACAGCACATCATCGAAACTGAAATCCAGAAAAAAGAAAAAAGCCGCAAACCAAAGGTCCGCGACATCGTTGTTCTGAACGAACAGCTCCGAAGGCTTAATGTAATTTACATGGCCGGAAATATCTCCGACGAAGAATATGGAATCGAAACAAAACGAATCAGATCCGAGATTGAAAAAGCCAAACAGGAGGACCGAGACGATACGCCCCTGAACACCGATGGTTTGAAGCAGTTTTTGGAAAGCGACGCTTTGGCTATTTACGATACCCTTTCAAAAGAGGATCAGCGCCGGATCTGGCGAACCATCATCAAAGAAATCCACGTGGAAGGAACCACTGTAACCGGGATCACCCCCCGGCTGTTCTAATAGCTATATGGTGGACTAACTTACATATCTCTGTGCTCACGCCAGCTCCGCCGAAAAAGACGATGCTGCTGCTCTCGCTGATCCATTGCTTCAGCTTCTGAATGTCGTCCATAATACCGCCTCCTAAAGTTCATTTTACCCCAAGGAAAGGCAAAAAGCAACACCCACCGATCTCAAATCAGTGGGTGTAACATTTATTCCCCGCGGAGAACGTAGATCCGTTCCTCCGCGTCCATTTCTTCGGTCCGCTGGAAGCCGACGCTGGTGTACAGGTGCACCGCGTGGGCGTTATCATCGTGAACAGAGGTATACACATCCTTACAGTCGTACTGGCTGCGGATCTGGTCCATAACCAGGGGCAGAAAGGCCTTGCCGTATCCCTTGTTCTGATGACGGAAGTCGATCATATACCGGCACAGCAGATAATAGCCGGTATCCTCATCCAGTCCGTAAAACACAAAGCCAACAGCTTTTTCTCCATCCACCAAAAGTCTGCAATCCCAGCAGCCGTCATAGCAGCACTGAAGCAGCGAAAAGGCATTGCTGGCGATCCATTTTTCGTCCAGCGGGAAGGTCTTTGTTTCATCAGTGGTCAGAAAGGCCGCTTCCCGCCAGTTGTCAGCCGTTACCGGAACCAGTTTCAAGTCCATTTTCCTTGTCCTCCTGCTCCATCTCTTTCAGGAGCTTCTTATCCTGCTTGGAGCTCAGGTCCAGCTTTTCGTACATATCCGGCCGTCTGGCCCGGGTACGGCGCAGGGACTGCTTCCGTCTCCACTGCCGGACCTTCTCGTGATTGCCGGAGGTCAGAATGGCAGGGATCTCCCGTCCGTGCCACACCGCAGGCCGGGTGTACTGGGGGTATTCCAGAAGACCATTGAAATGGCTCTCATCTTCAAAGCACTCCGGGTCCGCCAGCACGCCGGGAACCATCCGGCACACCGCGTCGGTTACCGCCATGGCGGCGATCTCGCCTCCCGTGAGAACAAAGTCGCCCAGGCTGATCTCCTCATCCACGCACTCGTCGATGAACCGCTGGTCGATGCCCTCGTAATGGCCGCAGACGATGATGATGTTCTCCATCTTGCTCAGACGGATGGCGTCCGCCTGCTTGAAGGTATGTCCGCAGGGGCTCATGTAGATGGTGTGCACCGGGCCTCCTGCCTCGTCGCACACCGCCTCCCAGCAGCGGTACAGCGGGTCCGCGGTCATCACCGCGCCCCGGCCGCCGCCGTAGGGATAGTCATCCGTCTGGTTCTGCTTGTTGGCGGTGTAGTCCCGGATCTGGTGGGCCTCAATGTGGATGAACCCACGCTCCTGGGCCCGGCCCAGAATGCTCTCGCTGAGCACGTCCCCCAGTGTCTCGGGGAACAGGGTCATGATATCAATCCGCATCGGTCTCCATACCCTCCAGCAGTTTCACATCCATCCGGTTGCCGTCCACGTCCGTATGCAAAATGAACTCCTTCACCGCGGGGATCATGTAGCTTTTCTCGCCCTTGACCACATACACGGAGTTGCCGGGATAGTCCAGAACGTCGGTGATCACGCCGATCTTCTCCCCGCCGCAGAACACGTCCACGTTAATGAGCTCGGCAGCAAAGATCACCTCGTCGTCGATGTCCTCCCGGTACAGGAGCACGGTCTTTCCCCGGAGCTTCTGGGCGTCCTCCACGGTGTCGATGCCCTGGAGCTTCACCAGAGCGCAGGTCTTCTGGATCCGGCAGAGCTCGATCTCGTAGTCATGCCGGGCAATCCGGCAGCGGTCAAAGCCCACCAGATCCTCGGGGCTGTCCAGCCAGGGCAGAACCTTGATCTCGCCCTTGATGCCGTGGGTGTTGACGATCTCACCGGCTTCCACAAATTGGAGTTTCATAATTCATTCTCCTTTATATCAAACGTGTCATCCTGAGCAAGCAAAGCGCGTCGAAGGATCTTCGCACCATAATAAATGCTCAAATAACATAACTGCGAAGATTCTTCGACTCCGCTTTGCTGCGCTCAGAATGACATCCTCTTATCTGCAACTCATATCTCCGTCCGATACGCCGAGCGGAAACTAGCGAACAATCGGGGTGTTTTACTCGACTTCCGCTCCGCACAATGCACCAGACTCGAATTGGCTCCGGGCCCTGCCCGGGATACGAGAAATGCGTGACGATTGTTCGCCACGCATACCCGTTAATCGACAATTTCGACCGTAACCTTCTCGCCATCGCGCTGGGCGACGGTCTTGATGATGGTACGGATCTCCTTGGCAATGCGGCCCTGACGGCCAATGACCTTGCCCATATCCTCGGGGGCAACCCGGAGCTCCAGCACCAGGCCGTCCTCTTCGGAAATTTCTGTGACAGAAACCGCGTCGGGATTATCAACCAGATTCTTTGCCATATACAGCAAAAGTTCTTTCATTGCGCTAACTCCTTTGCGGGTTTCCTTACAGCACGCCAGCCTTCTTCAGCAGGCTGCGAACGGTGTCGGTGGGCTGTGCGCCGTTCTTGATCCAGTTCTGTGCCTTCTCCACGTCGACGTTAACGACGGCGGGCTCGGTCAGGGGGTTGTAAACACCGATCTCCTCGATGCAGCGGCCATCGCGGGGGGAGCGGGAATCAGCAACAACGATCCGGTAGAAAGGAGCCTTCTTTGCACCCATTCTTCTCAGTCTGATCTTAACCATGAGTATTCACCTCCATAAATAATCAATCTATCTATCGCAAAGCAATTTGCTCTTAGCGAACAACGTAATTTAGAAACCGCCGAAGCCTCCGAAGCCGCCCATGCCCTTCATGCGCTTGAGCTTCTTGCCCATGCCCGGCCCGGAGAACTGGCGGATGAGCTTTCTCATCTGCTCAAAGGATTTCAGGAGCTTGTTCACATCCTCGACCTTCACGCCAGCGCCTGCGGCGATGCGCTTTTTCCGGCTGGCGCCGATGATCTCGGGATTTTCCCGCTCCTTGGGAGTCATGGAGAGGATGATGGCCTCGGTGTGGGCCATGGCCTTCTCATCTAGCTTCACGCCCTTCAGGTTGGCGCCGCCGGGCATCTGAGCCAGGATATCCTCCATGGAACCCATGGACTTCATCTGGACCATCTGGTCGTAGAAATCCTGAAGGGTGAACTTGTTGGACTTGAGCTTCTCCTCCATCTCGGCGGCCTTCTTGGCGTCGTAGGCCTTCTCCGCCTTCTCGATCAGGCTCAACACGTCGCCCATGCCCAGGATCCGGGAAGCCATCCGGTCGGGATGGAACTGCTCGATGTCCTCCAGCTTCTCGCCGGAACCGGCGAACTTGATGGGCTTGCCGGTGATGGCCCGGACAGACAGGGCCGCGCCGCCTCGGGCGTCGCCGTCCAGCTTGGAGAGCATCACAGAGTCGATGTCCAGCCAGTCGTTGAAGCTCTGGGCCGCGTTCACCCCGTCCTGACCGGTCATGGCGTCGACCACCAGCATGATCTCGTCGGGCTTGACCTGAGATTTGATGTTTTTCAGCTCTTCCATCAGCTGCTCGTCCACATGGAGACGACCGGCGGTGTCCAAGAACACCATGTCGTAGCCACGCTGACGGGCGTAGAGAACTGCCTCCTTGGCGGTCTCCACAGGATTCTGGGTGCCCCGCTCAAAGACGGGAATGCCCAGCTTCTCGCCGCAGACCTGCAGCTGGGTGATGGCGGCGGGACGATAAATATCGCAGGCGACCAGCAGAGGGTTTCTGCCCTGGCGCTTCATCAGACCGGCGAGCTTAGAGCCGTTGGTGGTCTTACCTGCGCCCTGCAGGCCGCAGAGCATCACAACGGTGGGACCGTTGGGATTGATGTTGATGTGTTTCGCGTCGGAGCCCATCAGCTTGGTGAGCTCTTCGTTGACGATCTTGACGATCATCTGGGCGGGAGTCAGAGACTCCAGCACGTCGACACCGATGCAGCGCTCGGTGACGGACTTGGTAAAGTCCTTGACGACCTTGTAGCTGACGTCCGCTTCCAGCAGCGCCATGCGTATCTCCCGCATCGCCTCCTTGACGTCGGACTCCTTCAGGCGGCCTTTGCCACGCAGCTTTTTGAAGGTCGCGCTGATCTTTTCTGTTAAGCCTTCAAATGCCATTTGTTACTCCTCGATGGTATTCATAGCCGCTTCGATCTTTTTCACGGCCTCCCGCACGGCGGGATCTTCATGCTCCGAGAGCTTTGCCGTGACGGCCAGCACATTTTCCACCGCTTTTCTGCACTGAAGCAGGCGGCGGACACAGCCGGTCTTCTCTTCCATATTCACCAGATGGGCTTCCGCCCGGGTGATGTTATCAAAAACGCCCTGCCGGCTGACGCCCAGCTCCTGCGCGATCTCAGCCAGTGACAGATCCTGATTGTATTTCAGATCGAAGCACATCCGCTGCCGCTCGGTCAGAAGCTCGCCATAGTAGTCAAACAGCAAAAGCATCTGAACGTCGTCCATGGATGTACCTCCTGTCAAATCTTTTTCCTTGACACCTGAGATATCATACACGAAAGGGGCAGCGTTGTCAAGTGTTTTTTCTTGTCACAACAAAAAAGTTTCTGAGAATTTGTGGATTCTGCTCACCGGATCCGGTATCCCCGGTCCTTCTCCCCTGTCGTAAGGAAGCCAAGCCGCTCATAGAGCCGGATGGCCCGCCCGTTGGTGGATGCCACCTGGAGGGAAATGCTGTCCGAATCTGCCAGAGTGAACAGCGCCCGTGCCACCTTCTCACCCATTCCGGGAACCGTGGATGCAATGGCCCGCAGCTCGCTGCCCTCCATCCAGCCGATTCCCAGCAGTTCCCCGTCCCTGTGGACAAAATACGCCCCGCCGGAGCCAAGAATTTCCTTTTCGTCAAAGGCGGTCATGGTCTCGGCGTAGTCCACCGCCGCCATCCTCTCATTATAAATATTCCGCCAGCGCCCCACCGTCTGCTCCGTCACCGGGAACAGGCAGGCGTCCGTCAGCTCCCGTTCAAAACCGCTCAAGCGCATGGTCAGCACCGAAGCGTGGAAGGGATAGCAGTTTAGCTCCTCATGCCCCGAGGCGATCACCATCTCCGCACCGGCCGCCCGACAGAACTGGGCGCATTCATCACAAAGCTCCCGGATGTGTCCCGGCTGGACGTCCTGGATCTTCACATAGGCGATCTCCTTGTAAGGGATCTCCTTTAATAATAAGGTAGCCACACCCCAGTCCGTGGGGAAGATGGGAATGTTTTTCATAGCTTCACCGCCTTTGGGCCTATCATACCACAAGATTATTTCCAGCGCAACCGCTCCTTTTTCGTTGCAAGGCGGAGAAATCTGTGATATGATAGCGCAAACGAGGTGATACACATGGATTGTTATGTCTGCGGATATCCGCTCCCCGAGGGAGCGAACTTCTGTCCCAACTGCGGCCGGAACCGCCATGCGGCTCCTTCGGTCCCCGAAACGGAGCTGCTCCCCCTGGACCCTGTCCCGGAGGAAGAGGCCATTCTCCCGGAACAAGAGGCTCCCGAAATGCCTGGATCGGAACCCGAAGAGACCAATTCTGAAAGGGAATTGACTCCCGAAGCGCCTGCCCCCGAGTTCCCGGAGGAGCCTGCTGAACAGGAGCCACCCAGGAAAAAGCGCCGTCCCCTGCTGGTCCCCGGCCTGATTCTGGCGGGAATGTTCCTGGTGGGTCTCGTCTGCTTCTTCCTGTTCCCCTACCAGACCGTGCATTCCGCCGACCCCAGCACCCCCGCCGTCCGGGATCCGGAAAATCCCGCCCTGCCCAGCCTCCCTGGAAACGGCAGCGATTCCTCCCAGAGCCGCAGCGAAGATTTCGTTCCCGCGGACGAGCGCTGCTTCGAGCTTCGGGAGGACGGCCTGCGCTTCCTTCCTGAGAAATATGACGGCGGCAAGGTCCTGGTCATCCCCAATGAAATCGGTGGGGTAACGGTCACCGCCATCGCTGATTACGGCTTCGCCGATTTGGAGGACATCACCACCGTCATCCTCCCCGACGGCCTGGAAGCCATCGGCGCGTATGCCTTCGCCGGGTGCGGGGACCTGCGCGGCGTCTATATCCCCTCCGGCGTGAACTCCATCGGCGCAAACGCCTTTGAGTGGTGCGTCAGCCTGGAATCCATCTCCATTTCCACCGGTGTCAAGTCCATCGGAACCGACGCCTTTGACGGCTGCGCCAGCCTGATGTACATCTTCTACAGCGGCGCGTTCGAGGATTGGGTGGCCCTCTACAACGAGTACATCACCCCCTTCACCTACGTCATCTGTATGGACGGAGATTACTATCACGGGGCATATACCCCATAATTCTCCCAGAAAGACAAACAAACCCGGACTTTGGTCCGGGTGTTTGTTTAAGATTCACAATTTATTCCCGGTTTTTACCATAGAAATACCAGTCATCAACACTTTTCATAGTCAAAAGCTTTTGATTTCCGGAAAATTTTACTTGCAATTTGAACAGAATTGTGTATAATGGCATCGTTAACCCAGATGCAAAGGAGGTAAGAACTGTGAAGAAGATCATCTGCAAGAAGGAGTACGACACCGAGACCGCTACCCTGATCAAGAAGTGCACCTATGGTTACTTCGGCGATCCCGCTGGCTACGAGGAGTCCCTGTACCAGACTCCCGGCGGACTGTACTTCCTGCATGTCCTGGGCGGCGAGGCATCTCCCTACCCCGTTGAGGATATTCAGCGCCTGGCCAAGACCAAGGTCAACGACTGGATGAAGGACCACGAGTAATATAAGGTACATAATGACGGCTGCGCCAGCGGCCGTCATTTTTTCTTGTATTTTTGGACAGGCTGTGTTATAGTTAGCTGAATCTACGAAGAAACCGGATGAAATCTATGAAACGAACCCCGAAAATCCTGCTTATTTTCATTTTGTGCGCCGCGCTCTGCGCCTGCGCTCCCGCGGAAGAAGCCCAGGTCGCGGCGACCACCCTTCCCGTGTACCAGTTCACCTCCCTGATCTGCCAGGGGACCCCTGTCACCGTCACCCGGCTGGTGACGGAAAGCGTCTCCTGCCTTCATGACTACACCCTGACGGTGCGCCAGATGCGCGCCATTGAGGGGGCGGAAGTGGTCGTCCTCTCCGGCGCGGGGCTGGAGGAATTCATGGAGGAAGCCCTGGAAACCGCCGGGACAGTGGTGGACGCCTCCGTGGATATTGCGCTGTTGGAAGGCAGCTGCCACCATCACCACGACGAGGACGAGGAAGAAGCCGACCACCACGATCATGAACACGAACTGGATTCCCACATCTGGCTCTCCCCCGCCAACGCCCGGATCATGGCCGCCAATATCTGCGGCGGCCTCTGCGGCGTTTACCCCGCTTATGAATCCACCTTCCGGAGCAACCTGGAAGCCCTGGACACCCGTCTGGCCGAGCTGGAAGCCTACGCCAACGAACAGCTCACGGACCTCTCCACCCGGGAGATCATCACCTTCCACGACGGCTTCTCTTATCTCGCCCAGGCCTTCGACCTGGAAATTCTGGAAGCCATCGAGGAGGAATCCGGCTCCGAGCCCTCCGCCCAGGAGCTGATCGAGCTCATCGAAATGGTGGAGCACCACAGCGTTGCCGCCATCTTCGTGGAGACCAACGGTTCTTCTTCGGCCGCCTCGGTGATCTCCGCCGAGACCGGCGTGCCGTTCTTCACCCTGGACATGGCCATGTCCGGCGACGACTATTTTGAAAGCATGTACCACAACATCGACACCCTGAAGGAGGCGCTGTCATGATGAACTTTTTCCACAAGGGCGGCTGCCACGATTCCTGCTGTCTGAAGGTCCAGAACGTCTCCGTCTCCATCGGCGGGGATAAGATCCTCCGGGATGTGAACCTCCACGTCCACTGCGGACAGATGGTGGCCCTGATCGGCCCCAACGGCGCGGGCAAATCCACCCTCTTAAAAGCCCTGCTGGGAGAACGGGACTACGACGGCAACATCATCTTCTCCGTTCCCGGCTCCCGGAAGGCCAAGGCCCGGATCGGCTACGTGCCCCAGACCCCCAACTTTGACCCCGGCGACCCGGTGAGCGTCGCGGACCTGTTCGCCTGCTGCTTAAGCCGCCGCCCCGCTTTTCTCGGCCTGGAGAAAAACGACCGGGACCTGATCCTGGAATGTCTGGAAAGGGTCCACGGGGAAGACCTGATCGACAAGCGGGTGGGCACCCTCTCCGGCGGCGAGCTGCAGCGGGTGCTGCTGGCCCTGGCTTTGGAGCCCATGCCCAACATCCTGATCCTGGACGAACCCCTGTCCGGCGTAGACATTGAGGGAATGACCAGCCTGATGGATATGCTGGACGAAATTCGAAAGAACTACGACCTTTCCATCCTGATGACCACCCATGACTTTTCCATGCTGCCCCGGTATGCCGACCGGGTGGTGCTCATCGACCACGAAGTCAAGATCCAGGGCGAACCGGAGGAAGTCCTTGCCTCCCCCGAGTTCGCCGCGGCGTTCCATATCAAGGGGGTGTGAGCATGAATTTTTGGTATTCTCTCTGGGACGCGCTGCCCTTTGAAATGCTCCACTGGGACTTCATGAAGAACGCCCTGCTGGCGCTGCTGCTGATGGCTCCCCTGTTTGGTTTGATGTCCACCATGATCGTCACCGGACGCATGAGCTTCTTCTCCGACGCCCTGGGCCATTCCGCCTTTACGGGCATCGCCATTGGCTGCATCTGCGGACTGGCGCCCACGCCCGTGGCTGTGACCTTCTCTGTGGCCTTCGCGCTGCTGTTCTCCTACGTCCGGAGCCGAAGCAATCAGGCGGCGGACACCCTCATCGGCGTGTTTTCCAGCACCGCCGTGGCCCTGGGCATCTTTGTCGCCACCCTGGGCGGCGGCAGCTTCACCAAGTACAATAAGTATCTCATCGGCGACGTGCTCTCCGTGACGCCCGCCGAGATCGGCGTCCTGGCGCTGGTGCTGCTGGCTGTCATCGTCTTCTGGGTGCTGTGCAGCAACCGGCTGACCCTGGTGTCCATCCATCCCCAGCTGGCCTCCTCCCGGGGCATCAAGGTGGAGCTGACTCAGACGCTGTTCACCGTGGCAATCGCTGTGGTGGTGACACTGGCCATCTCCTGGGTGGGGTTGCTGATGCTCAATTCCCTGCTGGTCCTCCCGGCGGCCTCTGCCCGGAACGTGTCGAAGAATCTGCGGCAGTACCACGGCTTCTCCGTGCTGTTCGCGCTGATCGCATCGATGGCGGGCCTGGTGATCTCCTACTATCTGGGCGCCTCCACCGGCGCGGCCATCAGTCTGTGTCTCGCGCTGATCTTCGCCGTGTCCTTCGTTCTGCGGAAAAAAGTTGCATAATCCTGCCCCCTTTGCTATAATCATAGCGAAGGGGGTATGTTTTATGAATCTGAAGAAAACGCGGGAAACCCTGAATCTGCTCTGCATTGTCTTTGCCTTTTGTGCCCTCCTGGGCTGGCTCTCGGAGGGGACGTTCTGGATGATCGTGACCTTGAGCCTTGCCCTGGTGATCCTCTATGTCGCTTTCAAATTTCTCCGTTGTCCCCATTGCGGCAAGCGGGTCCATCTCGCCTCTGACAAATTCTGTCCCCACTGCGGCAAGGAATCATCCGACGAATAAGCTGAAAAAATCCCGCCCATCCGGGCGGGA
>JBGVDK010000181.1:0-33264 GCA_045119355.1 Faecousia sp. | reverse complement strand
AACTCCGATCCCGCTACCGAGACCCGCTACGACCTGCAGGATATGTTCGGCGCAGGCAAGCTGGCCATGATGATCGGACCCAACTCCATCCCCACCTACATCTCCGTCAACAATTCCGAGGTCAACTGGGCCATCTCCGCCATCCCCACCAACGAGGGCAAGGAGTCCGTCTCCGCCGGCGTTATGGACCGCTTCATGTGCTTCGACAACGGCTACACCGACGCTGAGATGGCCGCTGTTACCACCTTCTTCGACTTCTTCTATGAGGACACCCGCTACTCCGAGTGGGTCCTGATGGAGGACTTCCTGCCCGCTACCTCCGCCGGTGGCGAGGCCATGGCCGCCGCGAACCCCGACGCCGCCGCATGGATCGAGATCGTTGGCTCCGCCAAGTTCTATCCCACTGCCAAGGCTGAGTGGGCCGACGTCAAGCAGGGCGTTATCGAGGTCGAGCAGGATGCTCTGCTGGGCGGCAACGTTCAGGAGCTGCTGGACGAGCTGCAGGCTGACATCGCCGGCTAATCAACCGCCGAACCGAGTCGTCAAGGCATAATCGGAGAGGCCGGGCTGTATGGCCCGGCCCCTTTCTAGTGAAAAGTGAATAGTGAATAGTGAAAGGGTGGACATCAATGTTCACTGCTCACTCTTCATTAGTGAATCAAAGGGAGGTAATAACGTGACTAAGCAAGGAACCCGTCTTCCCGGACGGAACAAGACCCCCATTTTCCGCAAAATCGAACCCTACATCTGGATTGCCCCCAGTGTGATCCTGATGGCGATCTTCATCCTGATCCCCATTTTCCAGGTCTTCCGCATGGCCTTCAGCGAGGTCTCCCGTGTGGGCCAGATCAAGAGCTTCGGCACCCTGGAAAACTACATGGACGTTCTGGACAGCTCCAAATTCCGGATCGTGCTGAAAAATACCATCGTCTGGACCATCGCGGTTGTGGTGCTCTCCACGGTGCTGGGCTTCATTCTGGCGCTGCTGCTGAATAACAAGTTTAAGGGCAGAAAGATCGCCCGGGCCATCGTGGTCTTCCCCTGGGCCACCACCCTGGTCATCCAGGCCTCCGTCTGGAAGTTCATCATCGACACCGACTACGGCGCCCTGAACACCCTGCTGAAATCTTTAGGCATCATCAGCCAGAACGTCAACTGGACCCCCACCCCCGAGGCCTACTTCGCCTGGGAGATCGCCTGCGGCATCTTCGTCACCATCCCCTTCGTCTGCTTCACGGCCCTGTCCGGCCTGCAGAGCATCGACGAGAGCTACTACGAGGCGGCTACCGTGGACGGCGCCAGCTACTGGCAGAAGCTGTTCTCCATCACCCTGCCCCTGGTCAAGCCCAGCCTGACCGTGGCTACGGTGCTGAATATCATCTACGTCTTCAACTCCTTCCCCATCGTCTGGACCATCACCAAGGGCGACCCCGCCAGCCGCACCGACACCCTGGTGACATACCTCTATAAGCTGGCCTTCTACAACAACAAGCAGGGCGAGGCCGCAGCGGTTTCCGTCATCGGATTCTCCATCCTGCTGGTCTGCGCCAGCATCTACATGATCTCCACCCTGAAGAAAGGAGAAGATTAAGCCATGAGTGACAACCTGAACAAGCGCGCCAACTGGGGCGCGATCCTCCGGAAGATGCTTCTCTACTTCGTGGTGTTTGACATCTGTATGTTGATCCTGTATCCCTACTTTGTCATGTTCTGCACCGCCCTGAAGAGCCGGAACGAGATCTTCTCCATGAACGCCACCGTGCTGCCCATCAACGCCCTGTGGGAGAACTTCGTAGACATCTGGACCCTGGCCCCCATGGCCCAGTATATGAAGAACTCCATCATCATCGCCGGCGGCTCCACCCTGATCGCCATGGTCTGCGGCATCCCCGCCGCCTACGCCCTGGCGAGAATGAAGTTCAAGGGCCAGACCGTGTTCCTGGGCTTCATCATCGTGTCCCAGATGTTCTCCCCCGTGGTTCTGCTGATCGGCATTTACAAGGTCATGCAGACCCTGAACCTGACGAACTCGTTGCTCGGTCTGGTGTTCATCAACGCCGCCTTCAATCAGGCCTTCACCATCTGGCTCCTCCGGGGCACCTTCCTGAGCATCAGCGAGGAGATGGAGCAGGCTGCCACCATCGACGGCTGCAACCGGATCCAGTCCATGTTCCGGGTGCTGCTGCCCGTGGCCGCTCCCGGCATCGTCACCACCCTGATCTTCATCTTCATCAACGCCTGGAACGAGTACACCGTGGCCCTGTGCCTGATCTCCACCGATACCCTGAAGCCCCTGACCGTTGGCATCAACATCTTCAACGGCTACAACATCATCGAGTGGCAGTATCTGTTCGCGGCGTCCCTGTTCGCCATTCTGCCCGTGGTCATCCTGTTCATGTCCATCGAGAAGAACCTGACCAGCGGCCTCACCGCCGGCGGCGTCAAGGGTTAAGCCTTCCAAAACGCAAAGAAGCCCGTCTCGAAAGAGACGGGATTTTTCTTATCAAAAATGTGGGGGCGACCAGGGGTCGCCCGCTTTTTGTACTACCAAACGTATCATACTGTAGGGACCGGCGTCCTCGACGGTCCGTCGGTAACATTTGACCTCGGTGGGCAAATGTTACCGTTACCAATGCCGCCTACGGCGGAGCGGACCGTCCGGGAGGCCGGTCCCTACGATTAGGTGGGCTTTGGAGCGTTCAATTGGCAGGAAGCAAATGGTAATGGTCCACCATGGTCTGGATATTGCCGGAGAAGACCATCCGGGTCTCCTTCAAATTGTGGAAATCCTTGGGCAGGCAAAGGGCGCAATGCTTGGGCAGGTTCACAACGTTGGCCCTCTGAAGAACCTCGGCCACGAACTCGGAGCAGAAATACCGGTTCTGGAGCTTGCAGGGGATGCCCAGGAAGCAGAACACCAGGCTGATGTGGGTGTAGCGGAGGAACTTCTTCCGGGCGGTGTAGGCGTTGAGGAGCTTCTTCACCCGGCGGTAGGCCTTCCGGGAGACCTCGATCTCATACAGCGCGCAGGGGAAGGGCTCCCGCCCGGGCTTGAGATACCGTGTGACCTTCTCCTCGATGAAGCCCTTCTTCATGAAGCTGTAGAAGGAATTCAGGTCCTCCTCCAGGCCGATGGTGGCGTGGGTATAACCGAAGCCGGTGTAACGGACCATGAAATCCGCCATGGTGTCGGGGTAGCGGATCAGAAGGATGAAGATCCGTTTGGTGTGGTGGGGCATGGGCAAGCTCCTTATTTGTCTTCGATATACACGATGCCGCAGGCATCCGGTCCGATGTGGGAGCCGATGGCCGCGCCCACGCCGATGATATGCTCGTCCGGGACGTCGAAGCCCAGATGACGGATCTTCTCCGCCAGGGTCTCGGCGACACTCCGGTGGTTGGTATACATGACGTACAGGGGGAAGTCAGCAGAAGGAGCCTGGGTCTGAAGCCGCTTGCAGAGGGTGTCCATGCCCTTGCGCATGCCCATGGCCTTGGCGGGGACGGCGATGCCGCCCTCCTCGTCCACCTTGATGATGGGCTTGATCTGGGCGAGGGAGCCCAGGGTGTAGACGGTGTGGGAGATGCGGCCGCCCTTGTACAGATATTCCAGGGTGTCGATGCAGGCGTAGAGGACGATGCTGTCCCGGAGCGCGCCGACCTTCTCGAGAATTTCAGAGGCGGAGCGGCCCTGAGAGCGGAGCTTCACCGCGTATTCCACCAGCAGGCGCTGGCCGCCGGTGGCGTTCCGGCTGTCCAGGATATAGGCGCCGTCGTAGTCCACGCCGTCCCGGATCATGCAGGCGGTCTGATAGGTGCCGCTGAGGGCGGAGGAGAGGGTGATATAAATGGCTTCGTCACCGGCGGCCTGGGCGTCCAGGAGCAGGTCCGTCAGGACCTGGGGAGAGGCCTGGGAGGTCTTGGGCAGCTCCTCGCTGCTCAGAAGCAGGTCATAGAACTGAGGCTTGCTCAGATTGACATTCTCCTGATAGTCGGTCTCTCCAAACCGGACCACCAGGGGGATGCAGGTGATATTCAGGCTTTCCAGCTCCTCCGGCTCGAAGTCGGCGGCGGAATCGGTGATGATGCGGATCATAGTGCCCCTCCAAAGTGCGAAAAAATCGGTGCGGAAGCCTCGCCCGGATGGCGGGATGCGTCCTGTGTGCATTCTGCACCATTATCATCCAATAATATAACATAGAACCTGAAAATGCGCAATACTGCAAAAAGAGAAAAGTGTGACACTTCTGGGAAAGATTGCGGCAGAGACAGGTACAACTGCTATAATTTACCGGAAAAATGTCTCATTCCTGTTTCCGGAGTGTTTGAGAAATGTGAAATCAAGAAACTGTCGAATGGACAGAGAAAAGGGCTGACAAATGGAAAAAAGTGTGATATAATTTATCTAATTCAATTCGGGGGGGTATGGAAATGAATTTTCTTGAAGAGCGGATCCTGGAAGAGGGGGTCGTCAAACCCGGCAATGTGCTGAAGGTGGACAGCTTCCTGAACCACCAGATCGATATGGAGCTGATGGACCGGATGGGCGAGGAATTCCACCGGCGCTTTGCCGATCAGCCCATTACCAAGGTCCTGACCATTGAGACCTCGGGCATCGCCATCGCCTGCTCGGTGGCCCGGTGCTTCCACGTTCCGGTGGTCTTCGCCAAGAAATCCCGGTCCATCAACATCGACGGCGAGGTGTATGTGGCGGAGGTGGAGTCCTTCACCCACAAGAACACCAACTACGTCCTGGTGTCCAAGAAATTCCTCAGTGAGGAGGAACGGGTGCTGATCATCGACGATTTCCTGGCCAACGGCTGCGCCCTCCAGGGGCTGATCTCCATCGTGGAATCCGCCGACGCCACGGTGGTGGGCTGCGGCATCGCCGTCGAGAAGGGCTTCCAGGAGGGCGGATGGCGCATCCGGAACCTGGGCTACCAGGTGGAGAGCCTGGCCGTCGTGGAGACCATGGACCCGGAGACCGGAGAGATCACCTTCCGGGAGCAGGACTGAGCATACATAAGACATTAACAGGCACAGTGGTATGATCTGCGGTGCCTGTTCTTGTATAAGTTGATTTCGTGTGATAAGAGAAAAACGGTTCGATCAATAAGAATTTGGTGGTATGCTTATGAAAGCAATCATTTTTGATGCGTTTGGCACGCTTTTTAAGGTTACAAGCGGCGGTTCCGCAAAAACAATCATGAAAAATATCGCCGATTGTGGGATTGTTGTTGATGAGAAGACATTTCTTGAGGAATGGAAATCTTATTACAAAAATCACACGTTAGGTAATTGTGCATTTATGCCGGAACGTGATATTTTTATTGCACGCATTCAGATGTTTTATGACAGGTATCATGTAAACGGGAATGCCGAAAAAGATGCGGATTTTTTACTTGCCGGAGCATTCGAGCGTGAGGCATATCCAGAGACGAAAACGGTATTGGATGAGCTTATGAAGAATCATTTGGTTTTCATCGGCTCCAATACAGATAATGATGTTCTTGAACGCGTAATGGCAAAAAATGGGATTACAGTCCATAAAGTATACACTTCAGAAAATTTGAAATGTTATAAGCCAACCAGTCAATTTTTTACACAAATTCTTGATGATAATGGGCTCTCGGCCCATGAAGTTCTGTTTGTTGGTGATTCTATAACAGATGACATTCTGGGGCCAAAAGCGATTGGGATGAAAACAACGTGGATTGATCGGAATGGAAGCGGTGGCCATTTCGGACAAGACTATACAATTACCGATTTGAACGGACTAATAAAGGATGTATTGAGATAATGGGGCACGCGTCTGTAGATGTGTTGGCGTGCGGCATAAGAATTTGCAGCCCCCATTGTTGCACACGAAAAATCCGACCTGTGATTGTAGTCATAAGTCGGATTAACTGTTTTATGAAGTTCGCGCTAAGCCGGGGCGCTTAAAATTAACCCTTCACAATATTCCGTGCCACATGGACGCCGCTGGCGCTGGCGTGGGACAGGGAGTGGGTGATGCCGGAGCCGTCGCCGATGATATACAGACCGTCGTAGCGGCTCATCAGCCGGTCGTCCACTTCCACCTCCATGTTGTAGAACTTGACCTCCACGCCGTAGAGCAGGGTGTCGTCGTTGGCGGTGCCGGGGGCGACCTTGTCCAGGGCGTAGATCATCTCGATGATGCCGTCCAGGATCCGCTTGGGAAGCACCAGGCTCAGGTCACCGGGGGTGGCGTTGAGGGTGGGGGTGATGAAGCTGTCCTCCATCCGGCTGGGGGTGGACCGGCGGCCCCGGATCAGGTCGCCGAACCGCTGGACGATGACGCCGCCGCCCAGCATATTGCTCAGACGGGCGATGGACTCGCCGTAGCCGTTGGAGTCCTTGAAGGGCTCGGAGAAGTGCTTGGCCACCAGCAGGGCGAAGTTGGTGTTGCCGGTCTGGAGCGCCGGATCCTCGTAGCTGTGGCCGTTGACGGTGATGATGCCGTTGGTGTTCTCATTGACCACCGCGCCCTTGGGGTTCATGCAGAAGGTCCGGACCTTGTCGCCGTATTTCTGGGTCCGGTAGACGATCTTGCTCTCGTACAGCTCGTCGGTGAGGTGAGCGAAGACCTCCGCGGGCAGCTCCACCCGGACGCCGATGTCCACACGGTTGGACTTGGTGGGGATGTCCAGATCCTTGCACACCTGCTCCATCCACTTGCTGCCGCTGCGGCCAACGGAGACGACGCACTTTTCGCAGGTGTAGCTGCCGGTCCTGCACCGGACCTCGTAGCCGCCGTCGATGACGGAAACAGACTCCACCGGGGTGTCGAAGAAGAAGGATACCTGCGCTTGCAGCTCATTATACAGGTTTTCCAGCACCACATAGTTGATATCGGTGCCCAGATGCCGCACCGAGGCGTCCAGCAGATGCAGATCGTGCTGGATGCAGAGGGTCTTGAACCGGGTGCCCGCGGTGGAGTAGAGCTTGGTGCCCTCGCCGCCGTGGGTCATGTTGATCTCGTCCACGTACTGCATCAGATCCAGGGCCCGCCTCTTGCCGATGTATTCGTACAGCGTGCCGCCGAAATCGTTGGTGATGTTGTACTTGCCGTCGGAGAACGCGCCCGCGCCGCCGAAGCCGCTCATGATGGAGCAGCTCTTGCAGCCGATGCAGGTCTTGATCTTGTCGCCGTCGATGGGGCAGCGGCGTTTCTTCAGCTCGTGTCCGGCCTCAAACACAGCGACCTTCAGCGCCGGATTCAGCTTCTTCAGCTCGTAGGCGGAGAAGATGCCGCCGGGACCCGCGCCGATGATAATCACGTCATAATTCATGGTAAAACCCTCCCGAAAAATAAAAAAGTAAATGGATTGACTATAGCTCTCGGCCTTGTAGTCAACCATTTACGGGGGTTGGTAGAGACGCCCAGCCATATCCTGAGCTTATACAAATCAAACACCGTTATTCTAGCACAGGAGCGGAGAAAAGTAAATCCTATTTTGCACAAAAGCGACGAACCAGTTTCCTGATTCGTCGCTGAATTTGTGTGTTATGTCAAATGCTGACCGCTTCCGCGTCCACGATGCGGTCGCGCTGGGCCACCAGCTCCTGCAAGGTCCCCCGGTAGAGGCACTGAAGCTGCTGGATGTTGGCGTAATCGCTGGGCCGCATCAGAGACGGAACCTTGGGCAGCTCCAGCGCCCGGCTGCGCAGCAGGATCTCGGACACGAACTGGGAGCAGAAGAAGTTCCGTTTCCGGCGGAAGGGGATCCCCATCCGGCAGAGCACCAGGCCGATGATGTTGAAATGGTACTCGCTTTCATGATCGATGATCTGGGCCACCTCTGTCTTCGCCTGATCGTAGTGCGCGTCGGGCACTTCCAGGGCATACAGGGCGCAGGGAATGTGGCGGTGCTTTTTGTAGAAGCCCCGGTGGAAATACTCCCGGCAGGGTCCGGCGGGGAAGAGGGTCTCGCCGTTCTTCCGGGCGGAGCTGTAGAGGGGCTGAAGGCTGTGGTCAAAGGAAATGGAGGCGTGGGTATAGGAATCGGCGGTGAAAAAATAGACCAGATTGGAAAGCAGGGTCCCGGATCGGGTCAGGAGGATGTAAATGGTCTTCATATCGTTCTCCCGGGTGTGTGATGGGGCCATGATACCATACGGGTGTTTCCATTTCATTTCCATTTGGCACCGGGCAGGAATATGATAGCCCTTTTCCGACGATTTGTCAAGTTTGTAGGAAAAACCGCACCGGGAAGCCCCGGCGCGGCTAAAAAATGGATATTATTCCGCAGTGTAGAAGTGCTGGGTGTAATAGCCGGAGGACTTGGAAAGCTCCGCGTTGAACTCCCCGAAGCCCAGCTCCTCGGCCAGGGTGGGGGTGTCGGAGTAGAGGTTGGTGCCCAGGCCCAGCCGGTCCCCCTCGATCTCGCAGCCCAGGGCCGCCAGAGTGGTGGGGAACAAGTCCATGGCGCAGTAGTCCCGGTTCTTGGTGTTGTCAGAGGAGACGGGAGCGTTGATGATCACGTTGTAGACCATCCGCTGGTAGCTTTCGTCCACGTTCCGGGAGAAGTAGCCCTTGTCCATGGAGCAGTGGTCGCCGGTGATGATGACGGTGGTGTTCTCGTAGTAGGGCTGAGCCTTCAGCCATTTCAGGAATTCCAGCACCTGTCGGCTGGAACAGGAGATGGACTGGTCGTAGGTCTCGCCGCTGAGGCTTTCTTCGCAGTAGGCGCACTGGTAGCCGCCGATGTGGTGGGTGTCCACGGTGAGCATGGTGAAGGCGAAGGGCTGATCCTGCTGGGCGATTTCCGTCAGCTCCTGCTTGGCGTACTCGAACAGGTGCAGGTCCTCCATGCCCCACCAGACGAAATAGTCGTCGGGGATGATGTCATCTTTCCGGGCGGTGTAGACGTCGTAGACGTAGTCCGCGCCGTGGGTCAGGTAGTAGGTCTTCCGGCCGCCGAAATTGGCATCGGAGCCCACCATCAGGGTGGTGTAGTAGCCCGCGTCGGAGAGAATGGAGGTGAGGGAAGTGACGCCGGGCAGGAACACGCCGTCCTTGCCGTAGCCGTTCTGCCAGTCGCTGACGCCCTCGGGGGTCTTCAGGGGGATGCCCGCGGTCTGGGCCACCATGGAGCCGATGGTCCAGCTGGCGCCGGAGGCCTCATGGAAGCCGCCCACGCCGTCGTTGTGGGAGAAGTTGGTGTTGTCCAGCGCAAGCTGGTACAGCTCCGGGATCAGGTTGGTGTCGGACGCGCCGCCCAGCTCCTCGGAGAGGTAGCTGATTTCCATGGATTCCAGCATGATGTACACCAGGTTCCGCTTCTCCTCGGGGAAGGTGATGGTGACGTCATCCGGGTCCACGTATTCCTCCTCGAAGATGGTGGAGCGGTTCAGCAGGTCGTGGATGTAGTCGGTGAGCTGGACCTTCACCGCCGCGTCCCACAGGGCGTAGAGGGAAAGGACCACCGCCAGCACCATGGCGACTGCCCGGTGGAAGGGATAGAGTGTCAGCCGCTCCTTGCCGAAGGGGATGGTGATGGACTTCTTCGGCCGGAAGAACAGCAGGAAATTGACCATGGTGACCCAGATCAGTCCGGGAATCAGGCCGTTTTTCACATAGCTCATCACCAGGTCCGACTGGACGCCGCTGAGGCTGGACTGCAAGGTGAACAGGACCGCGTCAAAGCCGATCTGCCCGTAGACGGACAGGAACCAGTTTGCCGCGTATAGAAGAAGAAACGCCGCCAGCACCAGCAGGGAGCAGAGCATCGTTCCGATGGAGAACCGGCTCTTCCTCCGGCGGCGGGTGGATTCTTTTTGCTTGATATTGCTCATAAAAGGATCGCCTCGATGGAAAAGAAAGTCATTTTGTCGGAAATTTGCCGACAACGCCTACATGATAGCATCCGCTTGGTGAAAAATCAACTTAAGAGTTCTTAAGATGTTCTTAAGGCGCGGAAAAACTCCTGCCATTTCTGGCAGGAGTTTCGTTCAATATTCCCTCAGGACCAGTTCTGTCTGTCCCTGGTTCATCCCCAGCTCCAGCCGGAGCACCGCCGGGTGCTTTCCGTAGCGGGAGCGGATCATGTCCCGGAGGGCCTGGCCGCCGTGATACCCGTGGACCAGCCGGATCCGGTAGGCCCCACGGCTCCGCTTCAGGGCCGCGTCGATGGCGATTTGAGCCTGATGGACATTGCAGCCGTGGAGGTCCAGCTCCATGACCCCGCCGTTCATGCTTCCTCCCTGATAAGGGCGAACCGGGGACCGGAGTAGCCGTCCCGCTGGACCTCCTCGGTCCACATGGCCGCCGGACGGACCCAGATGCCCTGCTCGCCGTAGAGGGCCTGATAGACCACCATGGGTTCCAGAGTCTCGGAGTGCTTCGCCACATAGAGCAAGCGGTATTCGTTGCCCTTGAAATGGCGGTAGATGCCTTTTTTCAGTTCCATATCGTGTTCTCCTTAAAAAGGCCGCCGGGAGTTGATTCCCGGCGGCAGACAGTTTTTACTTATTCGCCGAAGCCCCGGTTGGAATCCAGGATCTTGGAGGAGTCGAACAGGTCGTCGAACCAGCTGGCGGAGTTGTACATCAGGGAGCCGCCCACTTCCCGGCGCATCATCCGGCAGTAATCGTCGGTGATCTGGCCCCAGGCGGTGGTGGAGCTGTCCTTGCTGACGAAGTAGCAGAAGCCGTAGTCCGCCAGGACGCTGTACTTATTTCCGGTGTACAGGTTGGTCGTGCCGATGTCGTCATAGGGATAGACCAGGATGTCCACCTCGCCCAGCAGGGGAGTGACCTCGGCAGTCCACAGCTCCAGATCGGCGGTGATCTCCTGGGCGCTCATGGAGCCGTAGTCGGCGAAGTCGTAGGAGTAGCAGGCCAGATCATAGCCGTCCTCTTTCAGCTTGGCGATGACGCCCTTGACGTCGGCCAGCTCCTGGTTGTAGTATTCCTGGCTGATCTTCTCGGCGGTCTCCGGGTCGGTGCGGTAGCCGAACAGGCCGTCGTAGCCGGTGACGGCGATGGTGGCTCTGGCGCCCCGGTAGGAGAAGTCGGGATGCTCGGCAATGAAGTCGTTGAGGATGGTGATCAGGTCGAAAGATCCGGTGACGGTGTTGCCCTGGGCGTCCACCATCTGGTTGGTCAGCTGGCCGTTCTCGTCCAGCACCAGCTTGCTGGCGAAGCCGGCGCCGTCCTTGTCAGCGATGCCGTCGCCGTCGCCGTCCACGATGTAGGTGAAGTAGTTCACACCCACCTGGGTCAGGACGATGGGCTTCTTGCCCTCGGGCAGGTAGACCTTACCCTTGGTGATGGTCACATTGCCGCTGCCGTCCACGGTCTTGGGCGCCAGGTCATAGATGCTGACCAGCATATAGCCGTTGTTGTACAGCTCGTTGAGGATGTTCTCGAACTCGGCGGTGGTGACGTAGTTGTTGTTGAAGCTGTCGCCGTAATCCGCGTCGGAGATGGCCCGGGACAGGTCCGCCATCAGCAGACGGAAGCTCAGGTTGGGCACATCGTTGATGTCGTCCCAGACGACCAGATTGCCGAAGGCGTCGTAATACTCCTGATACTTATCCATCAGCACCTGGCTGGTGTTGATGCCGCCGGAGTAGGAGTTCAGCTTCGCCATGGCGCCCTCGTAATCATACTGGGCGGCCAGGGCCTCGGCCTCAGCCAGGAGGGTATCCATCTCCTGCTGGAGCAGATCGGAGGCGTTGACGGAGGGATTGGTGGATTCCGAGGGGGTCTTGGTGTCGTCGGGCTTCTTGCCCCGGTTCACGGAGCCGACAATAAAGGAGACGATCAGCACCAGCGCCAGAGCGGCGATGATGACAGGAAGATACGCTTCCTTGAAATTCTGCCACTTGCTGCGTTTGCGGCGGCGTCTGGGGGGAGTGGGCTGAACGTTCTCTTCAGGGTTCATGTTCATGTTTTCATCCATGGCAAGTACCTGCCTTTCGTGTAGAGTTACGACCATTATACCCAAAGCTGAGCGAAAAAGCAAGGGCGTATCTGCATCTTAAGGGACGGGTTTCCATAAAATCACGGCTCACCGGATGTGCCCCTGGCCGGTGATGAGGTATTTGTAGGAGGTCAGCTCCCTTAATCCCATGGGACCCCGGGCGTGGAGCTTCTGGGTGGAGATGCCCATCTCGCAGCCGAGACCAAATTCGCCGCCGTCGGTGAACCGGGTGGAGGCATTGACATACACCGCCGCGGAGTCCACCCCGGAGGTGAAGGCGGCGATGGCGGCGTCGTCCCGGGAGACGATGGCCTCCGAATGGCCGGTGGAATGGGCGGCGATGTGGGCCACGGCTTCCGTGACATCCTCCACGCATTTCACCGCCAGAATGTAGTCCAGGAACTCGGTGTCGAAGTCGGTTTCCCCTGCGGGGACGCCGGGGATGATGGCGGCGGCCGTTTCGTCCAGCCGGAACTCCACCTTAGAACCGATGCGCTGATCCAGCATGGGCAGGAATTCTCCGGCAATGGCCTGATCCACCAGCAGGACCTCCTCCGCGTTGCAGACGCTGGGGCGGCTGGTCTTGGCGTTCTCCACGATGTTTACAGCCATGGGGAGGTCAGCGGTCTTCTCCACATACACATGGCAGATGCCGGTGCCGGTGGCGATGCAGGGGACGGTGGCGTTCCGGACGCAGGCGTTGATCAGTCCTGCGCCGCCCCGGGGGATCAGCATATCCACGTAGCCGTTGGCGGTCATCAGGGCGGTGGCGCTGTCACGGGAGGTATCCTGGACCAGGTTCACGGCGTTTTCCGTGACGCCCACGGACCGCAGACCTGCCTTCAAGGCCGTGACAATGGCATTTGCGGAGCGGAAGGCCTCCTTACCACCCCGGAGGATGCACACGGAACCGGCCTTCAGGGCCAGCGCCGCCGCGTCGGAGGTGACGTTGGGGCGGCTCTCGTAGATGATGGCGATGACGCCCATGGGAACGGATACCTTCTGAATTTTCAGGTCGTCCGCCCGGTCGTATTCATCCAGCACATTGCCCACCGGGTCGGGAAGCTTCACCACGTCCCGGATGCCCGCGGCCATTCCGGCGATCCGCTCGGGGGTCAGGAGCAGACGGTCCAGCATCACGTCGGGGACATGACCCTTCGCCGCTTCCAGGTCCAGGGCGTTGGCGGCGAGAATGGCCTCCTGCTGGGAAAGAAGGGCCTCGGCCATGGCTTCCAGAGCGGCGTTCTTCTGTTCGGTGGTCAGGCGGTTGACGGTGAATTTCGCGGCCTTGGCCGCTTCCAGCATGGCTTTCATAACGTTTCCTCCTTGAACATGGTGCCGACGGGCTTGCCGTCGAGGATGGCGTAGAGATTGGCGGGGTCCGCGCCGTTGGCGATGACCATGGCACAGCCGCAGTCCATGCAAACCTGGGCCGCGTGGAGCTTGGTCACCATGCCGCCGGTGCCCTGGGTGGAGCTGGATACTCCTGCCAGAGCCAGAATGCCTTCATCCAGCTTCGTGACCCGGTGGATGAGCTTGGCTTCGGGATTCTTGTGGGGGTCGGCGGTGTACAGACCGTCGATGTCGGACAGCAGGATCAGCAGCTCCGCCTGGACGCTCTTTGCCACGATGGCGGCCAGGGAATCGTTGTCGCCGATGACGATCTCGTCGGTGGCAACGGTGTCGTTCTCATTTAAGATGGGAAGCGCCCCCAGCTCCAACAGCCGGTTCATGGTGTTCTGGAAATTCCGGTGGCGCTTCTCATTGGCAACGTCGTCGCCGGTGATCAGCAGCTGGGCCACGGTGTGGTTATACTCCCCAAAGAGCTTGTCGTAGGTGTACATCAGCTCGCACTGGCCCACGGCGGCGGCCGCCTGCTTGGTGGGGATGTCCTTGGGACGGCTGGTGAGGCCCAGCTTGCCCACGCCCATGCCGATGGCGCCGGAGGAGACCAGAATCACTTCATGGCCTGCGTTTTTGATGTCGCTGATGACCTTGCACAGCTCCTCCACCCGGCGGATGTTCAGATGCCCGGTGGGATGGGCCAGGGTGGAGGTTCCGATTTTGATGACGATGCGCATGGCGTTCACCTCTGAGAAAAAAGATTGGGTCTATTATACACGATAGCGCGCTAAAGTGGAAGCAAAAGTTTTTGAGATAAGGACAATTGTTTTTGTGAGATGCTATAATTTCTATTTGAAATCGGAATGTAGGGGATGGCGTCCTCGACAGCCCGTGCCGCGTCAGCGGCTTTACGAAGAATGGTTTATATAACAAAAAAGGTGTACCCACCGAAGCGGGTACACCTTAAAATATGTACGGATCCAATTAGAATGCGTAACCCTGCCAGATCATGGCGTCGGCCACCTTCAGGAAGCCTGCCACGTTGGCGCCAACCACCAGGTTGCCGGGCTGGCCAACCTCTTCGGCGGCCGCGGCGGCGGAGGCGTAGATGTTCTTCATGATCTGATGGAGCTTCTCGTCCACTTCCTCGAAGGTCCAGTTCAGACGCTGGCTGTTCTGGCTCATCTCCAGACCGGAGGTGGCCACGCCACCAGCGTTGGCGGCCTTTGCGGGACCGAAGGGGATATTGGCGGCCTGGAACGCGGAGGTAGCGTCCAGGGTGCAGGGCATATTGGCACCCTCGACCACGTACTTAACGCCGTTGGCGATCAGGGCGTTAGCGCTGTTCAGATTGATCTCGTTCTGGGTGGCGCAGGGCAGGGCGATGTCACAGGGCACGGTCCAGATGCCGGAGCAGCCGGGGGTGAAGGTTGCCTCGGGAACGTAGTCCAGGTAGGTGCTGATCCGGGCGCGCTTGACTTCCTTGATCTCCTTGATGACCTTGTAGTCGATGCCGTTGGGGTCGTAGATGTAGCCGGAGGAATCGGACATGGCAACCACCTTGCCGCCCAGCTGGGTGGCCTTCTGGTTGGCGTAGGTAGCAACGTTGCCGGAGCCGGAGATGACGACCACCTTGCCCTCGAAGGAATCGCCGGCGGCCTTCAGCATCTCGTCGGTGAAGTAGCAGACGCCGTAGCCGGTGGCCTCGGTACGGGCGAGGGAACCGCCGGCACCCACCTTCTTGCCGGTGAGCACGCCGGTGAACTCGTTGCGCAGCTTCCGGTACTGGCCGAACATATAGCCGATCTCACGGGCACCGGTGCCGATGTCACCTGCGGGGACGTCCACGTCCGCGCCGATGTGGCGGTACAGCTCACTCATGAAGGCCTGGCAGAAGCGCATGATCTCGCCGTCGGACTTGCCCTTGGGGTCGAAATCGGAGCCGCCCTTGCCGCCGCCCATGGGCAGGCCGGTGAGGGAGTTCTTGAAGATCTGCTCGAAGCCCAGGAACTTCATGATGGACAGGTTCACGCTGGGATGGAGCCGCAGGCCGCCCTTGTAGGGGCCGATGGCGGAGTTGAACTGGACACGGTAGCCCCGGTTGACCTGGACCTCGCCGTTGTCGTCGGTCCAGCAGACCCGGAACATGATGGTGCGCTCGGGCTCCACGATCCGTTCGATGACCTTGTGCTTGACGATGTCGGGACGGCGCTCGACGACGGGCTCCAGAGAGGTCAGGACCTCTTCCACAGCCTGCAGGAATTCCTTCTGCTCGGGATTTCTCTGGGCGAGTCCTTCATAAACGCCCTTGAGATATTCGTTCTTGATTGCCATATGGGTTTCACTCCTCACAATTTTTGACGCCTGACGGCGAGAAAGATGGGTTGATTATAATACAACCTTTTCCAGATTGCAATAGAAAAATGCAAGAATGGAATAGAAAAATTGCAGGTCCGGAGGTGATTTCTCCATATAGTCCATAAATAATACAATTTCGTACCGCCGATTTTGCAATTTTGACAAGAGACAGGAAATAGAGTATGATGGTATCATCTATATAGAGCAGGAGGAACACACGTATGTATCAGACCATTTTGTTCGATCTGGACGGGACCCTCACGGATCCGGGGCTGGGGATCACCAATTCGGTGATGTACGCTCTGGAAAAATTGGGCTATGACGTGCCGCCCCGGGAGGCGCTGTACAAGTTCATCGGGCCTCCTCTGCATGATTCCTTCCGCATTTATTATGGTATGGACGAGGACCAGGCTGCCGAGGCGGTGCGGCTGTACCGGGTGTGGTTCGCGGACAAGGGCCTGTTTGAGAACGAGGTCTACGACGGCATCCCGGAGCTGCTGGAGGCGCTGACCAAGGCGGGCAAGCGGCTGGTGCTGGCAACCTCCAAGCCGGAGAAATTCGCCAGGACCATTATGGCCCATTTCGGCCTGGATGCCTGGGTGCCCCAGATTGCCGGAGCCACCATGGGCACCGAGCGGAACACCAAGGGCAAGGTCATCGCCTACGCCATGGAGGCCTTCGGCATCGATCCCGAAACCGCCGTCATGGTGGGCGACCGGGAGCACGACATCTTTGGCGGCAAGGAAAACGGCCTGCCCGGTGTGGGCGTGACCTTCGGCTATGGCAGCCGGGAGGAGCTGGAAACCGCCGGAGCCGTCGCCGTTGCGGAAACCCCTGCGGAACTGCTGGAAATCTTACTGAGAGGTTGACATAATATGGAGAAAATCGCGAGCTTTACCATCGATCACATCAAATTGCAACCGGGTGTCTACGTGTCCCGGAAGGACCGGATCGGCGGATCGACCGTCACCACCTTCGACCTGCGCCTCACCAGCCCCAACGACGAGCCGGTGATGAACACCGCCGAGGTCCACGCCATGGAGCATCTGGGGGCCACTTACCTGCGCAACGACGAAACCTGGAAGGACCGGGTGGTCTACTTCGGGCCCATGGGCTGCCGGACAGGCTTCTACCTGCTGCTGGCGGGGGATCTGACTTCCGAAGAGGTGCTGCCCCTGGTCCGGGATTGCTTCCGCTTCATGGCGGACTTCGGGGGAGAGATCCCCGGCGCGTCTGCCAAGGACTGCGGCAATTACCTGGACATGAACCTGAGCATGGCGAAATACTGGGCCAAGCGGTACGCGGACCTGCTGGACAACATCCCGGCGGACCGACTGATTTACCCTGAATGATGTAGGGACCGGCGTCCTCGACGGTCCGTCGTAAAATTTGACCTCGATGGGCAAATTTTACGTGATATCGAATGAATAAGGAGATTAAAAAATGACAAAACTCGGAATCATCGGCGCCATGGAGATTGAAGTGGCGATCCTGAAAAGCAAGCTGGAAAACCCCAGCGTCACCAAAGTGGGCCCCATGGAATTCTATGAGGGCAAGCTGGCGGGCCTCCCTGTGGTCATCGTCATGTGCGGCGTGGGCAAGGTCCATGCGGCCATGTGCACCCAGACCCTGTGCACCCACTTCGGCGTGACCCACATCGTCAACACCGGCGTGGCGGGCTCCCTGGATCCGGAGCTGGACATCTGTGATGTGCTGGTCAGCACCGACGCCATCCAGCACGACATGGACGTGACCCACCTGAGCTACAACGTGGGCCAGGTCCCTGGCCTGGATGTGCGGGCCTTCCCGGCGGATGAAATGCTGATCCGCTACGCCTTTGAGGCCAGCGAGGCCATCCGACCCGGCCATACCAAGCTGGGCCGTGTTGCCACCGGCGACCAGTTCGTCAGCTCCAAGGCCCAGAAGGAGAAGATCATCGCCGACACCGCCGCCAAATGCACCGAGATGGAGGGCGGCGCCATCGCCCAGACGGCGTATGTCAACGGGGTGCCCTTCGTGATCCTCCGGGCCATCTCCGACAAGGCGGACGACTCCGCGGATATGGACTATCCCACCTTCGAGCGTCTGGCCGCCCATAACTGCGCGGCAGTCACCGAGGCCCTGGCAAAGCGGATGGCAGAATAAAGATACAGGGGCGTGCAGTGCACGCCCCTACATTTTTTGCGTTTTTTGTAACAAATCTCCGTTATCCCAGTCATATAGGTGCAAGGAGGTGAGGAACCTGGAACCCTTTGAGGAAATCTACGAGCTGTATTTCAAGGATGTCTACCGCTACGCCCTGTCCCTGACCCGGGACGAGCATCTGGCGGAGGAAGTGACCCAGGAGACCTTTTTCAAGGCCCTGAAATCCATCGACAAATTCGATGGGAAATGCAGGCTCTACGTCTGGCTTTGCCAGATTGCCAAGAATACGTACTTTACCCTGTGCCAGAAGCAGAAGCGCACCGCCGCTCCGGAAGAATTTGAGGACGGAAGCCCAAGCCCGGAGGAGGGCCTGCTGAGAAGCGACACCGCCTTTCAGATCCACAAAGCCCTCCATGCCCTGGAGGAGCCGTATAAAGAGGTCTTCTCTCTGCGGACCCTGGGCGAGCTGCCTTTTAAGCAGATCGGGCTGCTGTTCGGGAAGACGGAAAGCTGGGCCCGGGTGACTTACCACCGGGCGAGACTGAAGATCAAGGAGGAATTGGAATGAACGCAAGCTGCAACGTGATCCAGGATCTGCTGCCGCTGTACCACGACGGCGTCTGCTCGGAGGACAGCCGAAGAATCGTGGAGGCCCATCTGAAGACCTGCGAAACCTGCGGGAAAATGCACCGGGCGCTGAGCGCGGAACCGGAGCTGGAAACCGGCGATGTGGACGACAGCCGGGCCATTCAGCGCATCCGGAAGGGGATCCGCAGGCGGACGCTCCGGGAGATCGCATTGGGGATCGTGCTGGTGCTTCTGCTGGCGGCCTGTGGAGCGGGTTGGTGCTATGGAAGCTGGGCGCAAAACAGAACAGAGCTGCTCCGGTTTGCCGAGGGCAAGGAAACAGAGCTGATCTACAAGCACATCCTGGGCGGGAGCCGCTGGGATGGCGGACTGGAATATTATCAGTGGGCCGACGGGGATTATCGGTTCAAGGTCATCCTTGCCGACCCCTTCCAGGGAGATTCGCTGGTGAATGTAACGCCCTGGGACAATGGGGCGCTGCTGGATGACAGCGAGACTCCCTACATCTGGCTGGAGCTGGAGCAGGGCAAAAACGGGGCTTATTGGTATCGGATCCACATGGAAAAATGGACCACCGGGCTGGAGGAAGCGTTTCTTGTGAACGGTTCGCTGGAACTGGTGGATGGTACGGAGGAACAGGCGCGTCTGCTGGAGACGTACCAGGAGCAGATCCGGATGCTCGTGGAAGCTGCGGAGGCTGAGTGGCCCTTCCTGACAGAATAACAGAAACCCCCGCCGAATGGCGGGGGTTTCACGCTCAAAGATACTTCCGGAAAAAAGCGCACTGGTCGTCGTTTGCCTCAGTGGCTTCGGGCCAGCGGATGTCCACGTGGAATACATGGCCGATGTGCTTCTGCTCCGGGGTGCCGTAGCATTTGCAGACGGTCTCGATGCCCTTTTCTGCCAGGAAATCCGCCATGGGCCGGGCGTTGTCCCGGAGGAAATCATTCTCAGCGGTCAGCAGGTACGCCGGAGGATAATCCCCATTCACCGCGCCAAGAACGTCGATCCGGGGGTCCGTGACGTCAAATTTCTTTCCCAGGTAGTCGGCGGCCAGACCATTGATGCCCTGGCTGACCATGGCGGGGAGGTCGTACATTCCGCAGTTCAGGCCCAGGGCCCGGATGTGGATGTCGGGCACGGTGAAGCCAAACAGCCTGGCGTATTCGGGGTTCGTGACAATGGCGGCGTACTGGCTGGCGAGCTGGGCTCCGGCGGAATCGCCCACCAGGAACAGCCGCTCCGGGTCCATGTGGTATTTCCCGGCGCAGGCTACCAGCCACTTCATCACCCGGTTCACGTCTTCCAGAGGCGCGGGGAATTTGTGCTTCGGGGCCAGACGGTAGTTCAGGTTCACCACAGTAAAACCCCGCCGGGCCAGGTCGGCGCAGTAGAAATGGTAGACTTCCTTGTCGCCGTAGACGTAGCCGCCGCCGTGGATGCTGACGATGGTGGGGAGCGGCTCGTGGGTCCCCTCGGGAAAGTAGACGTTCAGAAGATGGTCCCTGCCCTCCGGGCCATAGCGGACGTTTTCCCTGCATACGACGCCCTCGGGGTAGGTGGTGGCGGCGTTGCGTTTTTTGTCGCTCTTACCGGCGCCCCGGCGGAACATGAATGCTGCAAAAGACATGGCGATCCCTCCTTTTTTCTTTCCACATTATACCATAATTCAGGGGAGAAAGATGAACGGGGCGTAAACAAAAAGCGCCGAATCCTTAAGATTCGGCGCTTTTGCGTCATTCGAGGGAAATATGGCTCTGCTTCAGGGCCTTCCGGATGGCCACCGCCAGGATGGGCGCGAAGATGATGGCTACGGCGGCGTTGAAGATGGTGGCGGGGAGCTTCAGGCCCAGGGCCAGGAAGGCGGCGTCGGCGGCGAGGCCGCTGACGATCATGTTCTTGAGGAAGCTCTTGCCCAGATACAGGATGGCATAGGTAAGGGCACCGGCGACAGTAGCCAGAATGGACTTGCCGTAGCCCCACTCCTTGCCGCCCATGCGGATCACCAGGCCCGCGACAACGCCATAGGCGCCCTTCGTCAGGAAGGTGATCCAGGCTTCGTCAAAGTACGCGGGATCCAGCAGGATATCGTATAGGGCGGAGCCGAGACCGGCTGACGCGCCGCCCAGCCAAGGACCCAGCAGAATGCCGGACAGGGCGCACATAATGTTGCCCAGATGGAACGCGGTGTTGCCGCCGATGTCCACAGGAATCTTAACGCGCATCCAGGAGCCGATGACGGTCAGGGCGGCCATCAGGCCGGCCATGGCAATGCGCTTGGTGGAAATTTTCTGATTCATAGGAATTCCTCCTTTGGAATTGTTGAGGAGATTATAGCACATTCTGGCAATAAAGACAGTGCCAAAAAAAGATTAAAAAATAAGGCCAGACGGAGATTCATTTCGTACAAAAAACGATTTTTCAACAAAAAGCATCTGTACAGATTGCCCAAAGGGTGATAAAATAACCTTGGACAATGAAAAAATGAAAGGGGAAACCACCTTATGAGAATCATCTGCGCCAAGGATTACAACGATGTCAGCCGCAAGGCCGCCAACATCATCGCCTCCGTCATCCAGCTCAAGCCCGACTGCGTTCTGGGCCTGGCCACCGGCTCCAGCCCCGTGGGCACCTATCAGGAGCTGATCGCGAAGTACAACGCTGGCGACCTGGACTTCTCCAAGGTCTCCACCGTGAACCTGGACGAGTACGTCGGCCTGCCCAAGGACCACGACCAGAGCTACGCCTACTTCATGCGGACCAACCTGTTCGACCACGTGAACATCGACCAGGCCAACTGCAACATCCCCAACGGCATGAACCCCGACGCTGAGGGCGAGTGCGCCCGCTATGACGCGGTCATCGCCGGCTTCGGCGGCGCGGACCTGCAGCTGCTGGGCCTGGGCCCCAACGGCCACATCGGCTTCAACGAGCCCAACGACGCCTTCGTCAAGGGCACCAACAAGGTCGAGCTGACCAAGGAGACCATCGACGCCAACGCCCGGTTCTTTGAGACCCGTGACGATGTTCCCACCCATGCCTACACCATGGGCATCGGCGGCATCATGCAGGCCAAGCGGGTCCTGCTGGTGGTCAACGGCGAGAAGAAGGCTCAGGCTGTGAAGGACTGCTTCTTCGGACCCATCACCCCCAAGGCTCCCGGCTCCATCCTGCAGCTCCATCCCGATTTCACCCTGGTGGCTGACGAGGCCGCCCTGTCCCTGGTGAAGGATCTGCTGTAATTCCCTTACATCACAGCGAAGCCCCGGACGTTCGTCCGGGGCTTTTGCCATGGGCTAATTTCACAAAAAGTGGGAGAAATGGGTGGATTTCCCGGTGAAAAGCTGGGATGTTTGCCAATTGTATAACGGGGGAGCCTATGTTATAATAACCGGTACTGTGATATTTTCGGAGAGGACCCCGCAATGAAGAGAAAGATCGTGGGAATCACGGCGCTGACGCTGCTTCTGGCACTGATCGCCGTGGGAGCAAGCGCAACGTCCTGGTCAGATCCCCTGGCCGTGGAGCGGCAGATTTATACATATTTGACCGAGGAGCTGAAGCTGAACTCCGCCGCGGCCTGCGGCGTGCTGGCAAACATCGAGCATGAGTCCAATTTCCAGCCCACGGTGGTGGGCGACAACGGGACCAGCTACGGCCTGTGCCAGTGGCACGATGGCCGTTACACCGCCCTGAAGACCTACTGCACCGCCAAGGGTGTGGACTACCAGTCCGTAGAGGGCCAGATGGACTACCTGTCCTATGAGCTGAAGAGCAGCTACACCGGTCTGTTCGGCGCCCTGCGGTCAGTGGAGAACAGCGCCGACGGTGCCTACCGGGCGGCCTATCTCTGGTGCATCCAGTTTGAGCGTCCCGAGGATATGGAGGACAAGGCCGAGACCCGGGGCAACAGCGCCAAATACAAATACTGGAACCGGTACAACAGCCTGTCCATGATCTCCACTGAGGAGACCTACCTGGAGCCGGAGGAGCTGATCGAGGAATTGCAGGAGGATCAGACCTCCATTGAGATGCCACGGCGGGTGGAATATGTGGAGGAGCCGGAGACCGGCCGCCGGTACGTGGCGGAAAAGCCGGAGAAGATCTATTATGTCAACCTCCACGGCCCCTCCCAGGAGCCTGTGGCGGGGGAAGCCACCGGATTCGCGGTGGGGATGCTGTTTGTGACCATGAGCGACGGAGTGGACCGGAAATGGCGGATGCCTCAGCCGGAGGAGTCGGGGGACGCTCCTGATGAAGACAAGGAAGACGCTCCGGCGGAAGAGGCTCAGCCGGTCTGACCGGCGGGGGAGCGGAAGTGCAGCTTTCTGTTTGCATATTCGGCCATTGTATGATAGGATAGACCGCAAGTAGAAACGCGTGAGGTTTGGATATGAATTATATTGTATTGGATATGGAATGGAACCAGCCCTGGCCCGGCTCGCCCTCTGCCCGGAAGGTGCTGCCTGTGCAGATCCGGGGCGAGATCATTCAGATCGGCGCCGTCCGGGTCACCGAGGAGCAGGTCGTAGCCGACGAGTTCCAGGTGATGGTGCGGCCCAAATACTACCGCAGCCTGAACCGCCGGGTCAGCAAGCTCACCGGCATCAAGGAGTCCCGCTTAAAAGCCGAGGGCATTCCCTTCCCGGAGGCCATGGAGCGGTTTCAGGCCTGGTGCGGGGAGGATCCGGTGTTTCTGACCTGGGGCTTTGACGACATTGCCATCCTCCGGGAGAACCTGCAGCTGTTTGAGCTGGGGACCGAATGGCTGGGCAATTGGTATAACGCCCAGATGATGTTCAACGCCCAGACCGACGGCTCCACCTCCCAGAAGGCCCTGAAGACCGCCATGGAGATCTTCGGCATCGAGGCCACCCGGCCTGCCCACGACGCCCTGGGCGACGCCTACCACACCGCCCTGATCTGCGCCCGGCTGGACCTGAAGCGGGGCATGGCGGAATACGAGCAGGCTCTGCGCAGCCACGACAACGGCTTCCACGGCGCGGAGCTTCCCGGCTGCATCTGCCGGAAGGTGTTCTACGACCTGGCGGACAAGAAGACCGCCCTGGCCGTCATGTCCGGACCGGAGAATCTGTGCCCCACCTGCGGACGGCAGATGCTGTCCTCCCGGTGGTTCGCCCAGCCGGGACACCGGTATATGGACCTGGCCACCTGCCCGGAGCACGGCAAGTTCCTGATCCGCATCCGGATGTCGGAGCAGGCGGACGGTCTGATCCGGGTGAGCCGACTGACCTACGAGGCCACCTCCGAAGCTGCCGAGAGCTATCGGGCCCGGGTGGAGAAGACGGAGCCGGAGCACCGCAGCACCCGCCGCCGCAGACGCCGCCGCAAGGCTGTGGCGGAGGCCGCGTCCGAGCCGGAAAGTGAATAAGGACCCTTCGGGCGCGTCTTTCGGACGTGCCCGAATTTTTTGAAATTGGGAAAAATAAGCCTTGACTTTTGGGTAGGGAGATGTTAGAATACGATGCGTGTGGTGAAGACCCACGAAAACGGGCCTTTAGCTCAGTTGGTTAGAGCCTCCGGCTCATAACCGGATAGTCCCGGGTTCGAATCCCTGAAGGCCCACCAGTGTGTTCAGGCGATCCGCCTTGGAAATAGATAGAATATAGGGGTATAGCTCAATTGGTAGAGCGGCGGTCTCCAAAACCGTAGGCTCAGGGTTCAAGTCCTTGTGCCCCTGCCAGAAAACAGTCAGTAATTGTTATGATTACTGACTGTTTTTTGCATTTATAGCAACTTTTTAGGTTCACTATCTTTAAAAACAGGTGGCTATCAGTGAGTTTCCCCTTGTGTTTCCCCTTATAGCGTGTTTTTATTTGCTCAACTGCTCATAGAATTGCTGCATCCGGTTTGCGCTGTCCTGGCGCATTTTCTGTGTTACATGACCGTATGTACATTGCCTGTCAGAAACTAATTACAATATTCAACGAAGGGTGGCGAATGAGTATGAAACATGAATTGAATGGAATTAGCCTACCTTTTGGTGGTATTTCCTGGGACAACAACACGGCAGCGAAGGATCGCTTTCGTTACCGGCTTTGTGGACGTGCCCGCAGGCTCCTGGTACCACGACGCTGTCCAGTGGGCGGTGGAAAATGGCATCACCTCCGGCGTGGACGGGCTGCATTTCGCCCCCGACGAAATCTGCACCCGGGCCCAGGCGGTGACCTTCCTCTGGCGGCTGTACGGCTCCCCTGAACCCGAAAGCTACCAGTCTTTCGCGGATGTCCAGCCTGCGGCCTGGTACGCCAAGGCGGTCCAGTGGGCCCGGCAGAAGGGTATTTCCGAGGGCATCGGCGGCGGGAAGTTCGGTCCGGAGGAGCCCTGTACCCGGGCGGAGATCGTCACCTTCCTGTGGAACGCCAAGGGCCATCCCGAGGGCACTTTCCTGTACGCCCCCTTCGACGACGTGGACCCCATGGCCTGGTACTGTGAGGCAGTGGCCTGGGCCTACAGCGCCGGGATCACCACTGGCGTCGGCGGTGACCGGTTCACCCCCGATGATCCCTGCACCCGCGCTCAGATCGTGACGATGCTGCGCCGGTTCGATAAGTAAAACATACGCACAAGGTTAAAACTCTCTGAGCAACCAATGATCCCTCCTCCGGCTTCGAGCACCGGGGGAGGGATTTTGTGCGTATATGGTCGAAAAGTATCAATTGCGCCCGAACCGCCGCCCTGCTATAATAGCCCCAGAGAGGGGGCAGGCCGGATGTGCATGAAGAGAGCGAGGACGGTACTGATCGCAAAGATCGAGGCGGTCCGGGCAGAGATGGAAGGGATTCCAGACTGCCCGGAGAAGGAGCAGATGGAGGATCTGCTGAGGGAGATGGAGCGGATTGCAGAGGAGAGATTGGGGGACAAAAATCTGACATCATCCTGACATCAATTGCGTGATTTTTCTTGATTTTTCGTGACGATTTTTGACACGGACAAGGTGCCCGAAAACAAAAGAAAAAGTCCCAAAACCGTTGCGGTTCTAGGACTTTTTGCATTGGCGATTGCTGACAAAATAGATGCCGTCGATTTCGGAATTAAGATCAGGAAACTCAAAAAAATGTTGTGTTGCAATAACTTTTCGCATTTTGATGCTTGGATTTTCCTGATTTTTATTATTGGACAGAATAGATGCATCCATCTGAATTTCTGTTCGGGCAACGAGTTAGAGGATTTTAAGAAAGATTTTGATCCTTCGAATATAGGAATTCTTCAATATACTCCGTTGGCACACGCTCACAAAACCATACACCGTTCTCAGAAATGCTGAACACGAAGTGGTTTTGACTCATTCTCCCGGCAGCGATTTTAAGTACGACCGGTGTTTTGTTCTTTCGCCGTTCTGCGGATTGCCAAGCCTTATTGATATCCGCTTGCATATGGACAGCATGGCGGCTCATTTTTAAGATCGCACCACTTTTCATTATGTCTTGCAGAGCTTCTGTTGTAGTACCGTGGTATAAATACTCAGGCGGTGTTCTTACTTCTAACTCTGGTTCGACCCAAGGAATTGAATGACCTTGGCATGCTTTTATCCTCTTTCCGTCCGCACTGAAACGATACCTTCCTTTGTTATCTGTCGCAACAATTTCCTGGAGCATTTCAGTCGTAAGCTTCGCCTTTCCAGAAGCATTTACATTTGAAATCAACTGCGAAACACTTACCCAACCATGGCGATCCATATCAAGCTCTGCTGCTTCCGGTGCGTGGCGCAACAGGTAGCTTAAGTGGATCGATGTTTTTTTCTTGCTCATCATACTTATTCCTGTTTACCTTTCTTTTGCTGCTCCATCTGTGCCTGATATTTCTTTCCCACATCAATCTTAGATTGAATGCTGGAACCACGGACGATGGTGGCAGCACCGTATTTGGCATTCAGTGCATCTCTGGCCTTATCGATCTTTCGGGACTTCTCTCTGCTTTCATCCTGGAACAACGAGAACTGCACTGTTTCCTCACGGGTGATGTTTGTCATGGCAATACCCAACAGTCGCAAAGGTGTAACGCCATCCCAAAGCTCATCAAAGAGCTCCTTGCTGATCTCATAGACCTCTTTGGAAATATCCGTGGGATTCATGAGGCTGCGCTGATGGGAACGGGTCTTGAAAGAATTGTCTCGGATGGTTACCGCTACGCAGTATGCCTTGGCACCATCGCTGCGGATTCGGGCAGTGACGCTATCTGCTAGGGCCAGCAGCACAGGATATGCCTGAGCTGCTTTCTTTACATCTTCCTCCAGAGTGGTAGAGATGCTATATCCTTTTGCTTCCTCTGGCTCTGCCAAAACCGGGGATGGGTCAATGCCGTTGGCGTAATCGCGGATATGCTTACCCAGCTTTACTCCTACGATTTTCTGCACTTTGGCGAGATCCGTGTGGGCTAGATCGCCAATGGTCATTATTTTGGCTTGCCGCAGCTTATCAGCGGTGGAGCTGCCCACGGTGAATAAATCACCCACCGGCAGAGGCCACATCTTCTGAGGAATCTCCCTCAAGAATAAGGTATGTACCTTATCCGGCTTTTCAAAGTCGCTTGCCATCTTTGCGAGCAGCTTGTTTTCTCCGATGCCCACATTGACGGTAAAGCCCAGCTCATTTCGTATACTATCTTTAATGGTATGGGCCAAAGCTACAGGGTCTGGGTAGATACGATGTGTTCCGCTCATGTCCAGGTAACACTCGTCCACGCTGGCTTTTTCAACTATGGGCGCATACTCCCGGCAGATATCCATGAACTTTTTGGAGTTTTCTTCATAGAGCCGGAAGTCAGGCTTTGCCATGAATAGGTCCGGGCATTTACGAAGTGCCATTCCAATCGGCTCCCCGGTTTTGATTCCAAACTTCTTTGCAGGGATAGATTTTGCCAATACTACACCAGTGCGCTTCTCACGATCTCCACCGATCACCGCAGGGATCAGTCGGATATCTGGCTCACCATTAGCTACTCTCCTGGCAGCTTCCCAAGAAAGATAGGCACTATTCACATCAACATGAAATACCAGCTTTGCCATGGAAGCCACCTCCTACATCAGTATTATCGCAGACTACTAACTTTGCGTCAAGAAAATAACAAATTCATATGAATCCAACGAATCTGAGTGCGCATCGTAGGTATTACTATGAGATCATATGCATATATTGTATCACTATGGTGATACTTACTCAATAGTAATCCGCAATAGTTTGCTTAGTCATGGAGGCATGCATTGCATCCATCTCCCATGAAAGGACAACCGCGACAAATGCTCTGGCGGGCCTCATCCTCATAATCAGGAGCAAAGTCATCAGCTCCCAACTCCGTTACCTCGAAGTTGCTGTGCGTATTTGCAGTGGTAGATTTTTCTTTCATTGTGGTTTCCTCCAATTCATAAAAATATGATTTTGTGTTTCTTCTGGAATTATTGAGATTTATGGCGTATAATGGATGCAGTTCTTATTGTTGAAAGCAGGTGTTTCCGTGAGGCGAGTTTGTTTTGCCGGTGTTGCTTACGTTCTGGATGAAGCTACAAAGGCACAGCTATATGAAGTATTGGAGCAGATTATCAGCCAGGAAAACCATTTGGAATTCTGGTATGCTGGCTGCTACGATGGCTTTGAGACACTTGCGCTGGAATACATTCAGAGGATCAGAAAGGCTTACCCATCCTGTAAGATTGAGATTGTCGCAGTTATGGACCCGCTGAAATATGACCATCCTGCTCTTGAAGGCATTCCGAAAGAAACTATCAAGGAACAGGGTTTCCCGCTGGGTGTTGTCTCGAGGGTGGAGTTTGCACCTCGTTTGGAGGGTAAATCCGAGCAACATGAAAACCGATTTATTACTCATAGCCGGAAGGTTGATCGATGGGTGATGGATCAATGTGATACACTGCTAGTGTTCAATTATGACAGCATTCCAGGGCCGATTACCAATATGGTAAGACAGCTCCTGAAAAAAGGCAGTATGTCTGTGATTCAAATCTTTAATCCGGATAGAGTCAAAGCCATTGAAGAAAACCTACTGGCGCTATCGGAGCGAGAGCAGATAATTGTGCGGGGTATGCGATCTGGCCGCACTTTCCAGTCATTGGGTGACGAATTGGGTGTCACACCTAATCGCGTGCAGCAGATTCTGGGTCGTGCAGGTCGTAGGTTGTATTATGGTCCTAAGAAGCGGCGCATATAAAAACAGGAGGTTACGCTTACATTTTCGCTGAAGCAGTTTCCATTTTGGCAAACTGGCTTGACAGAATAACAGGAAAGAATATAATTTTCTTAGATTCTATTGCAAAGGAGCATCCATATGAGCGACCAGATAGTGAACCAAAAGCATGTTGTTCTCCCGCCTGTGAAGGTGGATATGGGCGGAAACTATGTATTTTCCTGGCATGCCTATATGATGCTGGTATGTGAAATACCTGCCGGAAAGGTAGCTTCCGTAGAAGAAATCATGAAGTGCCTGACGGATGCATATGGTGTGGAGTTGCCGCTGGAGCATACTTCGGCTGATGTAGACATGCGCTTACAGGAATTCTATCCTTATTGGCGTGTGGTTTCTGAACGGGGCCATATCCACAACTCGAATAAGAGCGCTGACGATTTGAACAAGCTACGGTCAGAGGGCATTGAGATCCTGGAACCCAACCCCGAAGTCGATTCTCTTATTGTTAAGAGTTTTAGTGATAAGAAGTTTGCCTTTTCTAGCCTGAAGATTTCTATTCTGGAAACGGATGTGGAGGTATGGAAAAAACTGCTGCAGCACCAGAACGGAACTACAGCAGTCTGACATTTATATTGATCAAAGCCTGAGGATGTGGTTCTACTTACTTTCTCAGGCTTTCATTTTGCGAACCAATATTATAATCTCCATATTTCTACGGGAATGCCTTTATCAACCAGTTCTTCCTGAATGATTCTTGATACGATTGACCAGTCACCACCGCCGAGACCACAACCCATTTTATAGGGAATTCTTACCGTTGTCAGTGGGTATGCAGGAAATGGTGTTGCCATTACACGGATCGGCTCCATAGCTCTGCGCAGAGCATCATAGTCTGTAAAACAGCCGTTTCTGCCGTAATACTCCTGACCAAAGATACTGGCAATGTTGTAGTCATAGCCGTTGTATTTTACTCCGTAGAACAGAACTTTCCCCAACAGATCAGAAGGCTTAGCTACCTTTTCGCATTCCCTGCGGTAATCTTCATAGACACCTGGAAACATTCTGCGGATCTGAGCTGCCAGTCCTGCGCCCATGACACCCTGGCAATTGACCTGGTGGCACACGACACATTCATGGCCGGTGTGATTTGGTGAAAGAATATCGCCATCTTTATAGAGAATTCTTCCTTCCATAGTGTGATCATCTCCTGTTTAGCTTGATTGCAATTTATATGATTTCGGCTGTTGCTCTTATGATTTCGCATTCCTACTTGAATTTCTGCAAAAAATCAAGTATGCTTATTTCCTACTGAATATGAATGGAGGAATCGAAGATATGGTGAAACAGTTTCCTGTCATTGATCCCATCGCCACCGGCGAAAACATCATGCGCCTGCGGAAAGCCAAGGGTCTGACTGTTCGGGATCTCCAGTCCTGGTTCGGTTTCGAAGAACCCCAGGCAATCTACAAGTGGCAGAAAGGAAAAAGTCTGCCGACCGTTGACAACCTGTACGCGCTCGGTGCGCTGTTGGATGTTCCCATGGAGGAAATCCTGGTGCAGAGCAAGCCCAAACTGAATATCGTGAGCAATGGGCAGCTGGGTTCAACCTGCTGCCCATCAACTTTGTCCGGCTGTTTTGAATACGGTAGAAGTCCAAGTCCATATCATCAATTTACTCGATTGGCAATTCGCATGGCGTCCTGACCGGCAAGCCGGGTATGGAGCTGCTCCTTGCTTCTTCGAGGAGTTACCATCTAAGGTTTTTAAATCATTAAATGTCGGAGGGTTATCAGCCCGATGATGGAAATGTCATTCTGAGAGGGAGATAGGATGAGTGTGCGTCCTGGCGCAGGTTGCATTGGCGCTGGTGGGTGAAGGAATCGGTGTTAGATAGATCTTCTTTCCCGGTTCACAAGACCGTATTTGAAAACAGATTTTGGTCTGTCCAATCAGCATAAGCAAATATGCAGCATCATAGTTCATCTGCATCTGAACCGATGATGATGTTCTCTTATCCTACCGTACCCAAAACAGCCGGACAAAGCTGTTAGGCATTGTCCGCTGCTACGGTTTCGGTGTGCCAAGCCAGCACCTCAGCGAAGGTGTCGTTCACATCGAAGGGAGGCTCGAAAGCTACTTCAGTGTTGACCAGGCACTTATCCAGCTCCGCAGAGATGGTGTCGGCCTGCTTGTTCAGGCTGGCGGCAAACTTCTTGACCTTGTTGCGGTCGAAGTTGATGGTGATAACCTTCTTCAGGTCACATCGGTAGCGGATGAGCGCATAATAATAAGCCGCCCTCCTGATGTCAGGGAGGACAGCTTGAGAGTGCAAAGTGTATTTCATGTATTCAAAATCCAGACGGGAATTGAGCATGAATTCCAGTTCGTCAATGAGATCTTCCTTATGCTCACGGACACAGCGATATAGATTTACAAGATTTCCATTGAAATCATTGAATACCTCAAAGTCCTTGCCGGGGTTCTTGTGGAACAGGACCCAGCCACCACCGCCAAAAACTTCGATATACCGCTTATAGTCCAGGGGGAAACGAGATACGATTTCGTCCCGGAGCGCTTTCTTTCCACCGACCCAGGACATAAAACTGTTTATGCTTATCACCTCAATTCTTGAATTGTTTGATTAGTCGCAAGAGATCTATTGCATTGAGATCCCTTCGTCAAAGCCCTCAATCTGGTCATCAGTGGATGTGATATTCACATAGTCACCGATGATCGCCAGGGCAGAGTCATAGCTTTGGCACTGAGTGATGCGGGATCGCATTTCCTGTGCCTGGTCTGCAAGACCATGTTCTCTCAAGGTGTGGGAAGCAATGCCCACAAGGTTGAAGATATTGCTGTCCTGCCCAATGAGGGGACAGTCGGGCTTGCCGTTACTCTGCTGGGCAGGCTGATCCCTTGCAAACCCTCCAAGACGGTTTTCTACATAGTCGCTGAGCCAAGTGCCGCCGAAGTTGTGGTGGGTACCGATGCGCCACAGAGCCAGCTTGCCCATATTGATTTTCGACCCATCTTCCAGGGGGAACATGAGACAGGTCAGACCCTCGTTCTTGAAGGTATAGGCTTCCTCAAAACGGAATCCGTCTTTCAGGATTTCTTCCTCGGTGAGGATGCCGTTGATTCCCTCCACCCATTCGGTGAGGTCACCGCCGCAGCCTTGTAGGATGAGGGCTTCCTGATCGTGCATATGCCGCAGGTCGCCGGGTGTAATGCTTTTGATGATCATAAATGCATCCCTTCTTCCATACTTTCTTCCTCATCTTCTTCCTCGGCACAGATATATTCCGTGCCATCATCGTTCAGTTTCAGACAGTGGTCTGCCGGTGTGGTACCCATGATCTTGCAGGCATAGTCCACAGCCTGGACACCGGGTTCGGGCTTGAATTCCTCAATGACCGAACCAGCCTTGTAGACCCGCTCTCCACAGTTATAGCCCACATTATCATCTGCCCACTGGTGGCGCATGGTGATATCCGGGTACATTTCGGAGAGCTTCTGCATGATAGGTGCGGGGGCGTTGTTGGCGGTGACGAAGGTGATCTGACTGTCGGAGTACTGATCATCATCGTCAAAGCGGAATGCATTCCACTTGGTACCCCAGTTGGCAATACTCCAGTCCAGCCAGTTGTTTTTGCCGTACTTAGCCCTGGTGTCAGGGTTGATACCACCCATCCACAAGCCGCTGGGCATGGGAATGATCTTGTTGAAGTCGATGCCGGACATACCATACTGATCATCCTGCACGGCACCTCGCAGATCCAAGATCCGTTCAGGGTCGCCGTCGAAGTGGACGATGTTGGTTACAAAGTTTGCCATTGCATACCTCCGGTATCCTGTTCAGCGGTGATTGCTTGCTCGGCTTCCAGTTCTTCCATGGTCAGCTTTCGGAAGCTGTCCTCGCCGGGGATAAGACTCAGAGTCCTGCCATTATCCCAACTCATCTCGATATCACCATAACTGTTTACACGCTCGACGGTACCACGAGTTCCGGGAGGGACAGGGTCAGGATCTTTGCCCATGGAGATCAGCTCCAGCCGGGTGCCGGGTGGATAGTTCAGGCTGGTCATCGCCGCCCTTCGTTGTTCTTCTCTTGTCATACATTTCCTCCATTCAGATAGATTTTCGGTTTTAGTTTACGGATTTGTTGCAGTCAGCCCATACTCATTCCGGACAGCGGGGCTTCTTCCAAATCATCCGGGTCGAGCAGATCGTCCAAATCAAAGGGAGGCGGTTTGATTACATCCACACCCTGATCCAACAGTTCCAGATCCTCTCTCACATCCCGCAATCCTTCATCCAGATAACAGCCCTGGAAATACTTCCATTCGTTGTCCTGATTGAAGATGTAGATGAATTCGATGAGCTCGTCTGAACTGTCCAGACCTTCCAGGGTGTAGTCCTTGGCTTCCATACCATCCATACCCCAGTCCCGGTGGAACGCAATGGTCACATCCTTTTGTCGACTTTCAAAGTTATGGGGCAATGCAGGATCAGGCTCCAAGGTCGGATGCAGGAGATACAGGTCACCCAGAGCGAGGAGCTTATTCACCTGCTCCGGGGTATTGAAGTGTTCCAGCAACATGGCACCCTGGCTTTCCAGATGACCATCTAATTGGCAGAAGATTGCACGGTAGGTATCCGGGCCTGTCTGCTTCGCAATGAGACTTCTAGTTCCCATGGTTCCTCCTTCACATGGACATACC
>JBGVDK010000180.1:0-5511 GCA_045119355.1 Faecousia sp. | reverse complement strand
ATCCCGGCACCGCTGCCGCCCAGGATCGCCAGGGCCGTGGCGCCCGCGCCGCTCAGATCCCCTCCGAAGAGCAGGGCGTTGATGGTCAGCAGCACCAGCCAGAATCCTCCGGCCACCACCAGCGGTCCCTTCCACCGGTCCTCCCGGCTCCGGGCCGTCAGCGCCCCGGCAAAGCCCGACAGCAGCAGAATCAGCGCCGCCAGATAATTCTCCCAATCCCGGCTCACCGTCTCCCGGTCCATCAGCCAGGCGCACAGCGCCGTCAGCGCAAGCATCCCGAGCACGCTGATTCCCAGGCTCAGCCCCAGCCGCCGCCAGTCCAGCTCCCCGAAATTCCAATCCTTTTTCGTCTTCATAGCTTCCCTCCCCTTTCCCTACAGCCTATGAGGTCGCCGCTTCGGTAGAACGCAAAAATCCCCTCCGGCATGAGCCGGAGGGGATCCGATGATATTTTCTTTGGCGCTTAGTCCAGATCCTGGTCGAAGGAAGAGGGCGCGGTGGCGGCGGTCTCCTTGACGGTCAGGGCGGTGAAACGGCTCCGGGTCTGACGGACCTCGGCCAGAGCCTTGTTGATGACGTCCTCGGTCTCCCGCAGGGAGTTGTCCACGTAGGCGGCGCTGACACGCTTCAGCTCGTCCATCTGGGCCTGGGTCTTGACGACCATCTCCTCGCAGCGGCGCTTGGATTCCTGATAGATGTTCTCCTTCTCCACCAGCGCGTCGGCCTGGGCACGGGCGTTGCGCAGGATGCTCTCCGCCTCCCGGCGGGCCTGGCTGACGATCTCCTCACGGGACAGGACGATGGTCCGAGCCTGCTTGATCTCGCCGGGCATCTGGGCGCTGATTTCGTCCAGCATATCCAGCACACGGTCCCGCTCCACAATGCACTTGTCGGCGCCCAGAGGCAGAGCCTTGGCGTCCTGAATCAAATCATACAGGGCTGTGATCAGTTCTTCAATGTTGCTGTTCATAGTCTTGTTATCCTCCTTAACGAATGTTCTTTATTCTTTCTTGAAAATCGGGGATGATCTCCGCCGGCAAAAAGTCCGTCAGATCCACGTCGTAGCTGCCCAGCTCCTTGACCATGCTGGAGCTGAGATAGGTGAACTGGTGCTCGGCGGTGAGGAACATGGTATCCAGATTGGGATTGATCTTGTGGTTGATCAAGGCCATCTGGAATTCGTTCTCAAAATCGGAGCCAGCCCGCAGGCCCTTGACGATGACGCAGTCGCCCTTGCGCCGGGCGTAGTCGGCCAGCAGCTCGGACGAGCAGTCCACCTCCACATTGGGGATCTCCTTAGTCACCCGGCGGATCAGCTCCACACGCTCCTCCTGGGAGAACATGGGGCTGCGCTTGCCGGCGTTGACCATGACGCAGACAATGAGCTTATCAAAGATCTTGGCGGCACGCTGGATGATGTTTAAGTGCCCGGTGGTGATAGGGTCGAAGCTGCCGGGATAGATGGCGATTTTCATTCATTCATCCCCTGTCTGATCTTCTTTTCGGTAAATGGCGATCAGGGTCTTTCCATATTTGTAATCACGGGAGCGGGTAAATCCGGGAAATTCATAGCTCAGTTCCTTACCCACAGGCCGTTCCGTGACTATTATACCACCAGAACGCAGAATGTCAATTTCTGTGATGCATTTTAGTGCATTTTCCAAGAAAACTTCCGCATAAGGGGGGTCTAAAAAGATGATATCGAACAGTTCTTTCGTCCGCTTCAGGTATTCCAGATAGTCAGACCGGACCACACGGCCCTCTTTCTCGAATTTGGTACGGCGGAGGTTCTCTTTGATCAGCTCGCAGGCCTTGGCCTGGTGGTCCACGAACACCGCACTCTTCGCGCCCCGGCTCAGGGCCTCGATGCCCAGCTGTCCCGTGCCGCCGAAGAGGTCCAGAACCACGGCGTCGGGCACGTCGAAGTTGATGACGCTGAAAAGCGCCTCCTTCACCCGGTCGGCGGTGGGACGGGTCAGCATCCCGTCAGGGGTCTTCAGCGCCACGCCCTTGGCTTTTCCTGTGATCACTCTCATTGTTCGTCCTCCTTGTGAAAGTGGAGATAGACCGCTCTGGCGGTGTCCCGGGGCAGGATCCGTTCCAGCTCCATCAGGCTGGCCGCCCGGATGCCCACCAGGGATTTGAAGGTCTTCAGCAGGTCCTGCTTCCGCTTGGGACCGATGCCGGGGATGTTGTCCAGCTCCGAATATTGGAGCCGCTTGCTCCGCTGCTGGCGGTGGTAGGTGATGGCGAAGCGGTGGGTCTCCTCCTGGATCTGGCCGATGAGGGAAAAAATCGCCTGGTTGTTGTCGATGCGGATCTCCTCCCCCTCCGGGGTCACCAGCGCCCGGGTCCGGTGCCGGTCGTCCTTGACCATGCCGAAGACCGGGAAATGGAGGCCCATTTCGTCCAGCGTTCGGACTGCCACATTGGCGTGGTTGACGCCGCCGTCGATGAGCAGCAGGTCCGGGGCCTTCTCGAAGCCCTCGTCTCCCGCGATGTAGTGGGAGAATCGCCTGTAGAGGACCTGGTGCATGGATTCGTAGTCATCCTGGTCCTGAAGGCCCTGGAGCTTGTATTTTTTGTAATCGCCCTTGCTGGGCTTTCCGTCCACCCAGACCACCTGGCTGGCCACGATGTCGGTTCCGGAGATGTTGGAAATGTCGTAGCTCTCGATCCGCTTCGGAGGCTCGAGGCCCAGCATCTTTCCCAGGAGGGTGATGGTACCGGAGGTCTTCTCTTCCTTGCTGGTCACCCGCTCCGCCTCTTCCCCGGCGTTCTTCATGGCAAGCTCCAAAAGCCGCACATTGTCGCCCCGCTGGGGAACGTGTAGCTTGGTCTTCCGGCCGAACTGCTGCTGAAGCATTTCGCCGAACAGCTCGCTGTCCTCCAACGGGAAGGGCAGCAGCACCACCTTGGGGACCAAGCCACGGCTCAGGTAGAACTGCTTCAGCAGGCTGGAAACCGCCTCGTTTTTGTCGTCGGGGATGGGGAAAATTTCGTATTCCTTGTCCAGCAGCCGCCCTTCGGAGAAATGGAGCACCGTGAAGCAGGCTTTCGTTCCCACCTCGGCGTAGCCCACGACATCGGCATCCGCCTGAGCTCCCGCAATGACCATCTGCTTCTTGCCCAGGGCCTCCACGGCGTTCAGGCGGTCTCTCAGCCGTGCGGCCCGCTCAAATTCCAGGTTGTCCGCGCAGGCGAGCATCTGCTCGCGAATCTGGGCGGCGACGGTCTTGTAATTTCCCTGAAGCAGCGCCCGGGCCTGGGCCATAGTCTCCATATACTGCTCCCGGGTCTTGTTGGTCTGGCACCAGCCCTCGCACTGGTTCATGTGGTAGTTCAGGCAGGGCCGGTCCTTGCCGATGTCCCGGGGGAACTGGCGGGTGCAGCCCGGGAGCTTCAGGGTCTCCCGGATAGCGGTGATGACCTGGCCGGTGATATGGCGGCTGCCGAAGGGACCGAAGTATTCCGCGCCGTCGTCCGCCAGCTTGCTTTCCAGGGTCATTTTTGGGTAACGCTCCCGCATATCCAGCCGGACGTAGGGATAGCCCTTGTCGTCTTTCAGCAGGATGTTGTATTTCGGCATGAAGCGCTTGATCTGGGAGCATTCCAGCACCAGCGCCTCGAATTCGTCCCGGGCGACGATCACATCAAAGTGGTCGATCTTGCTGACCATCATCCGGGTCTTGGGGGTATGGGAGGCCGTGTCCTGGAAATACTGGCTGACCCGGTTTTTCAGCTTCTTGGCCTTGCCCACGTAAATGACCTTGTCGGTCTTGTCCCGCATGATGTACACGCCCGGCTCATAGGGCAGGCTCAGCGCCTTGTTTTTCAGTTCCTCAAAGGTCATAAACCCGCCTCCCTTTCGTAACTTATGTATTATATCACAGATCAGGGCGTTTTTCATCCCCTAAAATATAAAAAAGCCGCCTCAATGCCAAAAGCGGCACTGAGGCGGTGATGGAGACTTGATCAGTACACGTCCCGCTGGAGCAGGACCTCCAGAGCGTTGACTGCCTCCTCTGCGTCGGGACCCTCTGCGCTCAGAGTGACCACAGCGCCGGTGACCACGCCCAGGGACATGATGCCAAGCAGACTCTTTGCGTTCATCCGACGGTTCTCAGATTCCAGCCAGATGCTGCTTCTGAACTCATTGGCCTTCTGGACGAAGTATGTAACCTGCTTGTTGTGCAGGCCCGAATCACAGCGGACAACAACTTCCTTATTGTACATAATGTTTACACTCCTTCATTACCGCACGCTAGGTTGTGCGGCTCCTCTTTGTATATGATAGCAAATTTGTAAAAATTGTCAACCATTTTTCAGCAATTGTTAACAATTATCCAAATATTCACAAAACGGATATCATCGAAAGAGGTAAAATTTGTGTCGATTTAATCAAATTCCGCGATGGTCACGCCATCCTCACCCTCGCCATAGACGCCCAGGCGGTATTTCTTGACAAACTTGTTCCGCTTCAGGTCATCGTGGACCGCCTTGCGGAGCACGCCGGTGCCCTTGCCGTGGATGATGCGCACCTGCTTGAGGTTCGAGCGCATGGCCTCGTCGAGATACCGGTCCAGCACGCAGATCGCCTCGACGCTGTCCATGCCCCGGAGGTCCACCTCGGGATTCATGGCGGCAACCTTCATCTCCCGGCCGGAGTGCTTGGGGCGGCCCTTCTGGACGTAGGGATTCTCGTTTTCCAGCAGGTAGATCTCGTCCTTCCTGGCCTTCAGCTTCATGATGCCCGCTTGAAGCTCGTAGGTGCCGTCCTTGTTGACGGCGATGACGCTGGCCTTGGTGCCCAGCTTCAGCAGCTCCACGGTGTCGCCCACCAGGATGTCCCGCTTGGGCTCGGGGCGCTTCTCCTGGGGCTGGGCCACCCGGAGCTTGCTCTCGGCCTCGTTCAGGCTCCGCCGCAGCTCGGACTGCTTCTGGTTGATGCCGGTAGCGTCGGCGGAATCCTGAAGCTGCTTGCGGAGGGCTTTCAGTTCCTCGCTGACCCGGTTCGCGGTGATCCGGGCGTCTTCGATAATCTGCTGGGCTTCCTTCCGGGCTTCAGCCAGGGCCTTGTCCCGCTCCTTTTGGAGCTGAGCATTGTATTCCTCGGACTGCTGCTTGATTTTGGCGGTCTCCTGGCGGAGGCGCTCGGCCTCGTGACGGGCCTGCTCCATCTGCTGGCGCTGGGCCTCAAGCTGGGACAGGACATCCTCAAAGTCCTTGTCGGACTTGCCCACCAGGTCATCGGCTTCCTTCAGGATATGCTCCGGCAGACCCAGCTTCCGGGAAATGGCGAAGGCGTTGGACTTGCCGGGGATGCCGATGAGGAGCTTGTAGGTGGGCCGCAGGGTCTCCACGTCGAACTCGCAGGAAGCGTTGATGACGCCCTTTGTCCGCATGGCGTAGAGCTTCAGCTCGGCGTAGTGGGTGGTGGCCACAACACGGCTGCCCATAGTGCGGCAGAATTCGATGATGGCAATAGCCAGAGCCGCGCCCTCGGCGGGA
>JBGVDK010000179.1:0-47311 GCA_045119355.1 Faecousia sp. | reverse complement strand
TTGAATACCCTTTTTTAAGCGGATTTTCCAATCCGCTTACTTAGTATGCCCTTTATACAGAAAAAGTGCATCCGTTGCCGGATGCACTCATTCATTTGCTTTCCTGCTACATGGATAATGTCACTAACTTAATGACATTGTTCTTGGGAGCAGCACGGTTTTTGTCATTTCTGCCGGATGCGCCAGTAGGTTCCGTTCTCTCGGCCCATCAGGCCCTCGCCGATCATGTCCCGGCGGAGGGTGCAGTGGTCGTCGTGGAATTGGCCGATGATGGCGTTGACCTCCGGCTCGGTGTACATTCGGTCGAAGGCGAACCGCTCCGCAATGACTTCCAGCACGATCCGTTCCTTCTTCCGCTGGGCGGGGATGGATTTCAGACGGCCGTATTCAAAGAAGCTGTCGATGACCTTCTGGCGGTAGGCGTCATCCCGTTCCTTTTGGAGCCGGGCCTCGTCGGATTCGGTCTGGATGATGGCGAGAATGGTGGTCTCGAAGACCTCCCGGCGGAGAGAGTACATGGTGTAATACTGGTTTTTATAGGAGGTCACGGCCCCGGCTTCCGCCAGCTTTTTCAGGTGGAAGGAGATGGTGGGGGCGGTGAGGCCCAGCCGCTCCGCCAGGCGCTCCACATACATATCCTCGATGGCCAGAGATTTGAGAATTTGGAGCCGGGATTTGTCCGCCAGGCATTTGAACAGGGCGATGGCTTCGGTCTCGGTCATAGCGCGTCCTCCTGCGCCCGGAGATACGCGGCCTTGATCTGCCCCGCCGCGTCCAGCTTGAGCCGTTCCAGGTGCGCCTTGGTCTCATCTCCGTGAGCTTGGGCGTTGTCCAGGGATGTCTGCCAGTTTGCGGGAATCTCGTCCAGCTTTTGCAGGAAGAAGAGGTGGGCTTTTTCTGCGTCGTCGTGGGCCTTGTGTGCCGCGTCGAAGACGGTGCGGAAAATGCCATAGACATTGGCGCGGACCTTCTCGAAATTGGATTCGTCCACCCGGTGGTCGGCGAAGAGGGCCTGGCGCTGGTCCTCGCAGGATTGGACCTGCCCGTCCAGCCAGGAGCGGAATGCTTCGTTGTTCGGATGATTCATTTGGAATCCCTCCCTTTCTTGATTTGATTCGATTATAATCGAAATGGATTTAATTGTCAAGAACTGATTTGATGAATATCAAAATAAAACTGCAAAAAAGAGACGCCGCTTTCTGCGGCGTCTCGGGGGATTTCAGAAGCACTTCTGGTTCCGTTCTTTCCGGCAGTCGTCCTTCCGGGGGCAGTGGTAGCAGACCTCGGTGTCCGGACTGGGGATGCCTTTGGCGAATTTCACCAGATTGTCCACGGTGGTTTCGGCGATGTTGCTCAGCGCCTCCTCGGTGAGGAAGGCCTGGTGGCTGGTGACGATGACGTTGGGCATGGCGATGAGCCGGACCAGCTTGTCATCCCGGACGATGTGGCCGGAGTAGTCCTCGTAGAACAGGTCGCCCTCCTCCTCGTACACGTCCAGGCAGGCCGCGCCCACCTGCTTCGACTTGATACCTTCGATCAGGGCGTCGGTGTCGATGAGGCCGCCCCGGGAGGTATTGACGATGGTGACGCCCTTTTTCATCCGGGTGATGGAGTCGGCGTCGATGATGTGGTGGGTGTCGGCGGTCAGGGGGCAGTGGAGGGAGATGATGTCGGACTTGGCGAAGAGTTCATCCAGCTCCACGTATTCCAGTCCGGCGTTGGGGTTGGGGAATTTGTCGTAGGCAAGGATCTTCATCCCGAAGCCCCGGCAGATATCCGCGAAGATCCGGCCGATTTTGCCGGTGCCGATGACACCCACGGTCTTGCCGTGGAGGTCGAAGCCCGCCAGCCCGGAAAGACTGAAATTGAACTCTCTCGTCCGGATGTAGGCCTTGTGGGTCCGGCGGTTGATGGTCAGCAGCAGCGCCATGGCGTGCTCCGCCACCGCGTAGGGGGAGTAGGCGGGGACCCGGAACACATGGATCTTGCCGAAGGCCGCCCGGGTGTCCACGTTGTTGAAGCCCGCGCACCGCAGGGCGATGACCTTCACCCCCAGCTCATGGAGCCGGTTGATGACGGACTCGTTGACGGTGTCGTTGACAAACACGCACACCCCGTCGAAGCCCGCGGCCAGGGAGACGGTGTCCTCGTTAAGCTTGGTCTCGAAATATTTGATCTCCAGGCCGGTGCCCTGGGAGAAACGGTCAAAACCGGGAATGTCATAGGGTTTGGTATCAAAAAATGCGATCTTCATAGACAGCACTCCTTTCGTCCTTTTGTACTGTCATTATAACCGGAACACGCAGCAAAATTCTGTGACAATATCACAAAAAACCGGCTGGTCCAATGGGCCAGCCGGTTTGGCGTGTGGGGTTATTCGCTGATGGTGATGTTCCGATTCGCCAGAAGCGCGCCGTTCAGGTAAATGCTCAGGGTGTAGTCGCCGGGGGTGGAGGGGAGCTGGGGCAGCTCTTCCTCACAGTAGCCGCTGTCCCACATATCGTCCCAGGAGCGGGTATTGGAGGTGATGGCCGCCAGTCTGCCCTCGGAATCCCGGACCACGATCAGGGTGGTGATGGGGTCGCTGGACAGCTGATAGACATGGCTGGTGTAGTATACCAGAGCCACGCTGTCACCGGGAGCGAAGGTGGTGGTCTTGGCGTCTGCCTTCAGATCCTTCCGGGTCCAGGTCCCCTCGGGAGCGACGTACAGGGAGACCTCGATGTCCGAGGACTTCAGGCCATGTCCGGAGAAATCGCCGGAGGCCGCGGGGACGTTGGCCATTGCGGTGCCGCCAAAGACGGTGGTGGCGTCGGCGGACTGAATGATGATGTCGTAGTGGCTGCCGGGGGCTGCGGGAGCGATGGTGACGTAGGGATCGTCGCTCTCGATGACCTGCTGTGTGGCGCCCTTGTCCACGGTATAGAGCACCAGCCAGCCGCTGGCGGGCTCGCTGCCCTCGAAGGTCCAGGAGATGTCGATCTCAAAGTCGCTGACGGTGACCTCCACATCGGTGATGGTCACGGGGTTCTTGGTGATGAAGGTCCGCATGCTCTGGGTCATGCCCTCGGCGGTGATTTCCAGGGTGTAGGGAGAGGACGCGGAGGTCTCGGTGAAGGTGGCGCTGGGCTCGTCCACCACCAGGACCTGGTCATAGCCCTCCTCGTTGTAGCAGCGGGCGGTCCAGCTGTTGACGGTGACGCCCTCGGGAGCCTCCCAGCTGATGGTCATGCTGGTCTCACGGTAGCCGGTGACGGTCAGGTTCTGGGCGTAGACCACGGTGCTGACGGTGTACTGAAGGCTGTTCTCGCCGATGAGGTACACATCCTCGCCGCCGGTGAGGGTGAAGGTATAGGTGGCGAAGGGCGTCAGGCCGGTGACGGTGCAGCTATGGCCGGTGAAGGTGTATACCTTGTCCTCTTCGCCCTCGGCGGAGCAGGTCAGCTTCCACTCCTCGCTCTCGGGACCCTCCACGCCGAAGCTCAGGATCACGGAGCCATCCTCCGCGCCGGTGACGGCGTTCATATCCACGATCTGGGTCCGCTCGGGGGTGGAGTAGATGGCGGGGGCGGCGCCCACCAGCTCATGGAAGCCGGAGACCTCCAGGCTGATGGTATACTGAGAACCGGGCTGGAGCTTCTCGAAGGTGGCCTGGCCGTTCACCAGGGGACTGGTCACCATGTTGCCGTAGATGTCCTTGCAGACCACGGTCAGCAGGCTCTGGTCCATGTCGGTGAGGACGGTGACGGTGAGCACATCCGCCTGGCCGTCAACGGTCATGTCCTGGATCTCCTGGAGATAGTAATTCTCATAGTAGTAATAACCGGCGAAGGCCGCGCCTGCCAGGAACAGCAGGAGCACGATCACGGTCAGGATCCGCTTCCAGGTACGGGAGCGGTGGGGCGTCAGGTCGTCCACGTCCTCCTCGTCGTCGGCTTCGGGGTCCTCGTCCTCTTCGTCCTCGTCATCGTCGGCGCGGAACAGGGGACCAGCGTCGGTCAGAGGCTCCTCCTGGGGCTCCTCCACCACGATGGGCTCGGGCATGGGAATATCGATGGGCTCGGGAGCCACGGCGGGAGCGGGGGCCTCGTGGTCGATCAGGTCCTGGACCTGGGATAGGAAGCTGGCGGTCTCGTCGGAAAGCTCGTCGGTGTTCACCTCGGCATCGCTGTCGCCGACGGGAGTGTAGTGGCTGTCGTTTTCCAGCAGCTCCCGGAGACTGGGCTCGTCCTCGCCGCTGGCGTCGGCGTCAGAATCCTCCTGATCCTCAGAGAGGATGGCGTCCATCCGGTCGATCCAGTCAGCTTCCACGGGGGTATCTTCGGCCTGCTCGGGATCGGCAGGCTCCATGGACTCGGGAGCGTCCTCGGCCTCCTCCACGGAAGCGCCCTCGGCGGCTTCTTCGGGCGTGGTTTCCCCGTCGGGGGCCTCTTCCTCCACAGGCTCTTCCACGGGAAGCTCCGGCTCGGGAATCACGGGGGGCGCGATGGGCACGTCGTTGGCACCGTTGCGCTTCATGTAGCTGATCAGGGCCTGGGCCATCTCCGCGGGAGTCTGCCAGCGGTCGGCGGGGTTATAGGCGCAGGCTTGGCAGATGATCTCCGCCATCTCGTAGTCGGCGTAGGCGGGGGGCGGCAGCGGCTCGCCGGCGGCAAGCTGCTCCATCAGCGCGGCCTTGCTCTCGGCGGAGTCGAAGGGCAGCGCACCGTTGTTGTAGATCTGATAGAGCACCAGGCCCAGGGCATAGGTGTCCATGGTGTCGTTCAGGGTCGCGAAGGCGTCTTCCACCTCGGGGGCGGTGTAGTCGCTGCGGTAGCGGTCCGGCAGGGACGCGTACTTCAGGGAGTCCAGGGCCATAAAGCCCAGGTCGCCCAGGTGATAGGTCTGATTCGCGGTGTTGATGAAGATATTGCTGGGCTTTAAGTCCACATACAGGTATCCGGACTCCCGGCACAGCTCCAGGGCCGCGCACAGGTCGATGCCCAGATTCACGGCGGAAAGATGGGTCAGAGGCTCCTTCTTCAGGTGGCGCTCCAGGGTGCGCTTGTAATAGCTCAGCAGATAGATCTCGTAGCCCACGCCCTCCTCCATGGGGACGATCTGGGAATCCACAAAGGGCAGGAAGCCCCGGCGGGCGGCCAACTTATCCAATATCTCAATTTCACTCCGGATCCCCTTTGCCAGGTCTTTGAAATATTCTCTGGCAGCCTCGGCGTTGGGGTACGCGCCGGTGAGCAGCAATGCTTCCAGCTGGACCTGGGAGGCGGGGACGGAGATGGTTTTCACAATATATCGTTCATCAGAATCCGCACGCATGGCGGGGTAGCAGCAGACGCCGCTGTGATTGGAGATAGCGCCGCCCAATGCGAAGTTATCCAGCATGGGGGACACGAGTCTCGGTTCTGACAAAACGATCACCTCCTTTTGGTTATACCCTTATATGATAAAATAAATTTACAAAAAATGCAACAGGATTGTGATGCAAACCAGTTGTTTTATTTTGAAGAAAGTGGTATGATAGGGTAGATTAAGGATGCGGACCCGGGTCCGCATTGGATTGGAGGAGCAATATGAGTAAGATTATCTGTGATATCTGCGGCACCAGCTATCCGGACAACGCCACCGCCTGCCCCATCTGCGGCTACCCCAGAAAGGACAGCGAGAAGGCTGCCGAGGAAGAAACTGCCGCTGTCACCGGCGCAGCCGCCGCTGCCGCCGCGTCCGGCAAGGTCAAGGGCGGACGTTTTTCCAATAAGAATGTGAAAAAGCGCAATCAGGCCGATTCCGAGGGGGAGACCCGCCGGGAGCGCCGCCGGAGAGAGCCTGACCCCGAGCCCGAAGAGCAGAGCGGCAGCCGGGGACTTGTGATCGCGGTCGTCGTGCTGGCCATCGCGGTGCTGCTGGTGGGCGCCTATATCGGCTTCCGGTTCTTCGCGGGCCGGGATGCCTATGACAACCCCAACGCCCCGGTCATCGGCACCAACCCGTCCACCGCCGAGACCACCGTCCCCACCGAGACCACCCTGCCTGTCGAGACCGGCGTCCCCTGCGTGGGCATGACCGTCAGCGACACCTCCGTGGAGTTCCTGGGCGCGGGCAGAGGCTGGAAGCTGTCCGTCAGCACCACCCCCGCCGACACCACCGAGGAGCTGGTCTTTGCGTCCAGCGACGAGAGCGTGGTCACCGTCACCCCTGAGGGCCGCTTGACCTCCGTGGGTCCCGGCACCGCCACCATCACCATCACCTGCGGCGAAATCACCAAGGAATGCCAGGTCTTCTGCAACTTCGACGAGGAGACCGAGCCGGAAGAGACCACCGAGCCCGAGGAGACCACGGAGCCTGAAGAGACCACCGAGGCGACCAAGCCCACCGAAAACAACAATGGCGTGAAGCTGAGCCACGAGGATGTGAGCCTCTTCTCCGCCGGAGAGAGCTTCAGCATCAGCGTCACCAACAACGGTACATACGTCAGCTCCGCCAATGTGGTGTGGTCCACCGAGGATCCTGATGTCGCCACCGTGGAGAACGGCAAAGTCACCGCTGTGGGCTCCGGCATGACCAGTATCGTGGCCACCTACAACGGCACCACCAAGAAGTGCATCGTCCGCTGCCGGTTCGACGACACCGAGGAGACCACCAAGCCCACCGAGGGCAGCAGCTCCGACGAGACCTGGAACATCAGCCATACCGATGTTTCCATCGACGTCAGCGAGTCCTTCACCCTGAAGATTACCAATTCCTCCGGCGAGACCGCCAACGTCACCTGGAGCGCTTCCACCGCGGGCATTGTCAGCGTCAGCGGCAACACCGTCACCGGTCTGACCACCGGCATGACCACGCTGACCGCGACTGTGGACGGCCAGACCTTCAGCTGCATCGTCCGGGTCCGGTAAGAACTGTATGATAAAAACGCCCTCCGTCGGAGGGCGTTTTTTCTATGGTTTTGCGAGGCACCAATAGGCACAGTGGAGATCGTCCAGGGTTTCGGCCTCGTAATGTTGTATGGATAGCCCCATCCGGTGGGCCAGGCGGATCACGTCGTCCATCTTTTCCGGCTCCGGGCCGAGGGACTGGTAGAACAGCCTGCCGCCGGATTTCAGGAAGTCCATGGCTTGTTCCAGTAGCCGCAGTCCCAGGCCGCTTTCCTCTACAGTGGTGCCTACCATGGTGACGATATGGAACTGTTCTTTCAAATCCAGCGCCATGGCGTCGGCGCAGAGGACCTCCACGGCGTTGGGGTTCCCCTCGAAGCGAAGTCCCTCCCGGAGCTGGCGGCAGCACAGGGGATCAATGTCGATGGAAGTCAGAGTGCCGCCCTTGAGCTGATAGGAGAGGAACCGGTCCCAGGCCCCGGCGCCGATGCCGATGTTGCAGATGCACTCCCCCTCCCGGACCGGGAAATGGTCCCGGAAGAACTGGGCGAACCGGTATTCCAGATACTTGTTTTCCGCCGACAGATTCCAGGGCCCGGCCTCCGGGGCGTACATCTGGGAGTAGGCTTTCAGGAGGAAGTCCTTATCCGTGCCCGTATCCTCCGGTATGGGGGTTGGGGCGGCATTGCCGCAGCGGCTCTGCTTCCCCCGGAACAGCTCGTCGATGGAGACGCCGAAGAAAGCGGCGATCTCCGGCAGGAGCATGGTGTCCGGGAGAGTGGCTTCCGTCTCCCATTTGCTCACCGTCTGGAAGGCCACCCCCAGGGCCTGGGCAAGCTGGCTCTGGGTGATGTTTTGCTCCATGCGGAGCCGGCGGATGTTCTTTCCGATGGTCTGTGTGTTCATATGCTTCACCTCGGGTCTATCATAAAGGACGAACCCGCCCGGCACAATCGCCGGGTACGGGAAAGCCGCTCCCGCAATGGGGGAGCGGCCGCTTTTTTACAGCTTCACCACTTCGCAGACAGTGAGGGTATCCTCCACCACCCGGAAGCGGATGTCGAAGCCCGCGAAGGGCAGGCCGTAGACCCGCTCGGGCTTCCGCTGGTAGCTGGGCCGGGGATCGTGGCTGAGGACGCCGATGGCGGCCTGACGCTTCTCCTCCGGCAGGAGGGAGAGGAGATCTTCGGGGAATTCCACATTCAAAAGGAAATCCTCCGCCGTGTCCGTGAAGCCCCCCAGAGCGTCGGGATGGGCGTCGGCGTAGGGGATGTAGGGCTTGATGTCGAAGATGGGGGTGCCGTCCATGAGATCCGCGCCGGAGACGTGGATCACCGGGCCGTCCTTTGTGTCGTACTCCACGCCCTCCAATTTCACGCAGGAGAGGCCCAGGGAATTGGGCCGGAAGGGGGAGCGGGTGGCGAAAACGCCCATCCGGGTGTTGCCCCCCAGCCGGGGAGGCCGGACCGTGGGAGACCAATCCTTCCGGACGGCCTCGGAAAACTGCCAGATGATCCAAAGATGGCTGAACCCCTCGATGCCCCGGAGGGTGTCCGGATTCCGGAAGCCCGGCTCGAAGACGATGGTGGACCGCAGGCCCTCCACCAGGCTGGGCTGGCGGGGGATACCGAATTTGGTGGGGAAATCGCTGTGCATCCGGGCGATGATCTGAATTTCAACGTTTGACATATGTATCACTTCCTGGGACTATGATAGCCGAAAGCCGGGGAAAAAGCAAGAGGGAGCCCGCTGGACTCCCCCGCTTTGATCAGTCGTCGCTGCCGAAGCTCCGGCGGAACAGAAAGGTGATGCTCCACAGGGCGGCCAGGCCAACCAGGATATACACGATCCGGCTGAGGAGGGCGGTCTGCCCGCCGAAGAGCCAGGCCACCAGGTCAAACTCAAACAGCCCCACCAGGCCCCAGTTCAATCCGCCGATGATGCTCAGGATCAATGCGATGGTATCCATGAAATTACCTCCAATCTTTGGGTGTGCTGGGTGTAGTATTTCCAGAAGCCGGGAGAATATGCTTGAAGCAAAAAGGTTTCGTTGCTTTTTCTGACGATTCGATGTATAATGGCCCCAAAGGTGAAACGAAAGGAAGGAACAACCTATGACCACACTGTATGAAGGCGCATTTGCCAAGATCAATCTGACCCTGGATGTGCTGGGCAAGCGGGAGGACGGCTATCACGACCTGCAGAGCGTGATGCAGACCGTCTCCATCCGGGACGACATCGAGATCGACGTGGGCACCGGCAAGCCCTGGGTCCTCTCCTGTGATAAGGAAAACATCCCCTGTGACGAGCGGAACCTGGCCTGGAAGGCCGCAAAGGTTTTTGAAGATGCAGCCAAGGTGGACTTCGGCGGCATCGAGATCCGGATCGTCAAGCGCATCCCCTCCCAGGCGGGCATGGGCGGCGGCAGCGCCGACGCCGCCGCGGTGCTGAGAGCCCTGAACCGGCATTACGACTATCCCTTCTCCATCATGGCTCTGGCGGAGCTGGGCGCGGAGGTGGGCAGCGACGTGCCCTTCTGCGTGCTCTGCGGTACGGCGATGGTGGAGGGCCGGGGTGAGCGGCTGCGGAAGCTCCCGGATATGCCCCAGGACTGCGTCATCGTGGTGTGCAAGCCCGAGTTCGGCGTGTCCACTCCTGAGCTGTACAAGAAGATTGACGAGACCGCCATCCCTCACCGTCCCGACAACCGGGCCATGGAGAGCGCCCTGCTGGAAGGCGATCTGGGCAAGGTCTGCGAGCAGGTGTACAACGTCTTCGATCCCCTGGTGACGGCGGAGCACCTGGAAATGAACTACATCAAGTCCATCATGAACTCCTACGGCGCCATCGCCTACCAGATGACCGGCTCCGGCAGCGCGGTGTTCGCCATCCTGCCCAGCTTTGAGTACGCCGCGGTGGTGTGCAACATGCTCAAGGAGAATTATCCCGACATTTATATCTGCAAACCCGTATAAAATCTGCCAAAACCGTCCATCCTGAGAAAAAACAGGATGGACGGTGATTTTTTGTGGGCAAGAAGCTGAAATGTATTGAAATCGTGTTATTTATCGTGGCCTTTGTCTGGCTGGGCGGGCTTCTGGCGGATAAGCAGGCCCTGCGGGAGGACATTCTCCGGCTCCATGTGGTGGCGGCGTCGGATTCCGAGGAGGATCAGGCGGTGAAGCTTCAGGTCCGGGACGCCATCCTGGGGAGTTTGCAGGAGGGACTTTCCGACCTGACGGATGTGGAAAAGGCGAAGGAATATGTTTTGGAAATGCTTCCAAAACTGGAAGAGGCGGCCAATCAGGTCCTGTCCGAGGCTGGTTTCGACGAAAAAGCCACTGTCACCCTGACCCAGGAGGAATTTCCGGTCCGGGAGTATGATTCCTTCACCCTGCCCTCCGGGGTGTACAACGCCCTCCGGGTGGTCATCGGGGAGGGAGAAGGCCACAACTGGTGGTGCGTGGTGTTTCCCCAGCTCTGCATCAGCGCCACGGCGGAGGAATTCGCGGAAGTGTCCAATTTTTCGGACACCATGAATGATACACTGACGGGGCAGTATGAGATCCGGTTCTGGCTGCTGGACAAGCTGGGCCAGATCGAGAATTTCTTCCACAGCGCTTCCGATGGGGCGTGAGATGTGGTATAATACAATATTATAAGCCTTTGACAGAAAGAGAGGTGCCCGATATGCTGCGATTGATCCTGGGCACGGACTGGATCGCGAACCGGGAGAAAGTGCTCTCCCTGATCGCGGAGGAAGTGAAGAACAAACGGCCCGGGCAGATCCTGATGGTCCCGGAGCTGATCAGCCATGACACCGAGCGTCGGCTCTGCGCCGCTGCGGGAGACACCGCCAGCCGGTACGCCGAGGTGCTGTCCTTCACCCGGCTCCTCCGCCGGGTCTCGGAGACGGAGCAATTGGCGGTGCCGGAGTGCCTGGACAACGGCGGACGGCTGATCGCCATGGCGTCGGCCACCCGGATGCTGGCGAGCAAATTAAAATCCTACGCCTCTGTGGAGACCCGGCCGGAATTCCTCTCCGGTCTGGTGGACGTGGTGGACGAGTTCAAGCGCTGCTGCATCACCCCGGAGGACCTGCAAGCCGCCTCGGAGCAGACCTCCGGAACCCTGGCCCAGAAGCTGGGGGAGCTGTCCCTGATTTTGGAGGGCTACGACAGCGTCTGCGCCCAGGGAAGTCAGGACCCCCGGGACCAGATGAACTGGCTGTTGGAGCAGCTGGAAGTCTGCGATTTCGCCGAAAACCATACCTTTTACATAGACGGCTTCCCGGATCTGACCCGGCAGCATATGGCGATCCTGGCCCATCTGATTGCCCACAGTCCCATGGTGACGGTGAGCCTGAACACGGACCGGGTGAAGTCCAGCCGCGCCGCTTTCGAGAAGGCGGGCCAGACCGCCGCCGACATCCTCCGCATTGCGGAGCAGGCGGGAGTTCCTGTGGAGATCGTTCCCGTCACCGAACGCCGGGACGGTCTGGAAGACCTCCGGGACAAGCTCTTTCAGGGCCAGATCACCCCGGAACCTGCCCTCCGGCAGCGGGTGAAGCTCATTCGCAGCGATTCCATTTTCGACGAATGCCTCACCGCCGCGGAGCGGGTCCGGGAGCTGGTGCGCGGTGGCTGCCGCTACCGGGACATCGGCGTCGTGCTGGCGAACGAGGGCTACCGGGGAATCCTGTCCCTGGTGTTCCGGCGGTGCGGCATCCCGGTGTATCTCTCCGGCACCGACGACATTCTGGAAAAAACCGCCGTGGCCACGGTGCTCACTGCCCTGGACGCGGCCATGGAGGGACTGGAACAGAAATCGGTCCTGCGTTACTTAAAATCCGTCCTTTCCCCGCTGACCCCGGAGGAATGTGACGTTCTGGAAAATTACGCCGTCCTCTGGGGCATCCGGGGGGAGAAGTGGAATAAGGAATGGACCTTCCACCCCGACGGCCTGGGCGGCGAATGGGACGACGCTTCCTGGGAACGGCTGGCGATGCTGAACGAGGCCCGAGCCAGGGGCATCGAACCGCTGGTCCACCTTCGGCGAGGTTTGCGGGAAGGGAAGAATCTGGCGGAACAGGTGGATGCCCTCTACGCCTTTTTGGAGGAGATTAAGCTGGCCGAGGGCCTGGAAGCCCTGGCGGTCCGGGCGGAGGAGCGGGGGGACAACCGGGCGGCTCAGGAATACAACCAGCTCTGGGAGATCATGCTCTCCGCCATGGAGCAGCTCAAGGGCGTCCTGGGCGAGCTGTCCTGGGACCCGGAGGCCTTTTCCCGGCTGTTCCGGCTGCTGCTGAGCCAGTATGACGTGGGCACCATTCCGCCGGTGCTGGACGCGGTGATGGCTGGTCCGGTCAGCGCCATGCGGTGCCAGCAGGTGAAGCATCTGATGATCCTGGGCGCGGAGGAAGGGTGTCTGCCCAGCTACGCCGGTTCTGCCGGTGTGCTCACCGACCAGGAGCGGACCGAGCTGCGGAAGCTGGGGGTGCCGCTCACCGGCGGCGCCATGGAGGGTGTGGCGGCGGAATTTGCCGAGATCTACGGCTGTTTCTGCGGCGCCACGGAAACCGTCTACGTGTCCTGCCCCACCGGGCAGAGTGCCTTCGTCTACCGGCGGCTGTGCAGCCTGCTGGACATCAAGGACGGCGAGAACGCCGAACCCGGTCCCGGTCCGGGCCTGGCCGATCCCTGGGAGGCTGGCGCGTACCTTGCCCAGTGGGATGAGAAGGAAACGGCCCGGGCGCTGGGCGTGGCTTCCGGATATGAGCAGGCAAAGGATAAGGCTTCCTTTGCGTTGGGCAATGTGACCCCGGCGAACACCCGGGGACTTTACGGAAAGAAGCTGACTCTCTCCGCTTCCCAGATCGATCAGCAAGCGGAGTGCCGTCTGGCCTATTTCATGAAATACGGCCTCCGGGCGAAGGAGCGGAAGGAAGCCGCCATCGACCCGGCGGAGTTCGGCACCTTCGTCCACGCGGTGCTGGAACAGACAGCGAAAGAGATTATGGAAAAGGGCGGCTTCCACACCGTTTCTCTGGAAGAAACCCTGAAAATCGCCCACAAATATGCAAAGAAATACGCCGAGGAGCGGTTCTCCGAGCTGGACTCCGAGCGGCTGGTGTACCTGTTCCAGCGGAACGCCCTGGAGCTGGACGCGGTGGTGAAGGAGCTGTGGCAGGAGCTGTCGGAATCCCAATTTGCCCCCATGGCCTTTGAGCTCCACTTCGGCCGGGATGGGGCCATGCCTGCTGTCAGCGTCCCGGGAAAGCAGATGGACGCGGTATTGCAGGGCTTCGTGGACCGGGTGGACCAGTTCGACGACGGGGTCCACAACTACTTCCGGGTGGTGGACTACAAGACCGGCAAAAAGGACTTCGACTACTGCGACGTGTACAACGGCGTGGGATTGCAGATGCTCCTCTACCTCTTTGCCTTGGAGCAGGAGGGTGAGGCGGTACTGGGGGACAGGCCCGTCAGTGCAGGCGTCCAGTATTTCCCGGCCCGGTTCCCCTACATGACCGAGGACGGCAAGCTGACGGAAGAAGAAGCCGCCAAGGAGCGGACCTCCATCACCCGCCGCCGGGGTCTGATCCTGAACGACGAGGAGGTCATTCGGGCCATGGAGCCGGGGGACGAGCTGAAGCGCTTGTCCTGCCGGAGAAAGGCCGACGGGACTATTACAGGCGATGTGGCGGACGCGGGTCAGCTCCGGAAGCTGAAAAAATACGTCTTCCGGCTGATCGGAACGCTGGTGGATGATATTGCCGAAGGTTATGTAAACCCAAATCCCTATACCCGAGGCTCCGCCCATTCCGCCTGCGCCTGGTGCCCCTACGGCGCGGTCTGCGCCCGGGACCGGGACCAGGGACGGCGGAACTACAAAGCTATGACCGCCCAGCGGTTCTGGGACGAGATCGACAAGGAGGTGAGCCGCCATGGAAAATAATCTGACTCCCCAACAGAAAATGGCTGTGGAGAACCGGGGCGGCAAGCTCCTGGTCTCCGCGGCGGCTGGCTCCGGCAAGACCAAGGTGCTGGTGGACCGGCTGCTGCTGTACATCATGGACCCGGCGTCCCCCTGCAACATCGACGATTTCCTCATCATTACCTACACCAAGGCCGCTGCGGCGGAGCTTCGGGGCAAGATCGCCGCGAAGCTCAGTGAGCATTTGGCGGAGCAGCCGGAGAACCGGCATCTCCAGCGACAGATGCAGCGGCTGTATCTCGCGAAGATCTCCACGGTCCATTCCTTCTGCACGGACCTGCTGCGGGAGTACGCTTATGAGCTGGACCTGCCCGGAGATTTCCGGGTGGCGGATGAAAATGAGTGCCGCCAGCTCCGGGAGCAGGCCATGGAGGAGACCCTGGAAAACGCCTATACAAACGGGCTGAACGACCCGGATTTCCGGGCCTTTGTGGACACTCAGGGCCTGGGCCGGACGGACCGATTGGTGCCGGAGATCGTGATGAAGGTCTACGACTCCGCCCGGTGCCACCTGGATCCGGAGGCATGGCTGGACCATTGCGTACAAAGCGCCGACCTGACTCAGGTGGAGGACGCCGCCCAGACCGTCTGGGGCAAATACCTGGTGGAGGACCTGAAAGAATATCTCGCCATGCAGATGAACGCCATGGAAAGCGCCGTGTCCCTGGCCCGGTCGGAGCCGGGGCTGGAAAAGGTGGAGGTGTTGCTGGAGCAGGCGCTGAAATTCCTGCAATTCCTGGCAGAAGCCCGGACCTGGGACGAGGTGGTGGACCGGCGGAAGATCAACTACGGCACCATGCGCTTCCCGAAAAAGACCGACGAGGATCTGAAAGCCCAGATTCAGGCCATCCGCAACGGCTGCAAAGAAGATCTCGAGAAGCGGCTGAAGGTCTTCTGCGACCATTCAGAGCAGGTACTTTCGGACCTCGGCCAGACCAGCGCCGCAGTCCGGGGCCTTGTAAGCCTGGCTCGGGATTTCGGGGAGCGGTATCAGAGCCTGAAGCGCCGGCGGCGGGTGCTGGACTTCAGCGATTTGGAGCACAGCTCCCTGGACCTGCTGGTGGGCAAACGCCGCTCCGGTCCCACCCGGATCGCCCGGGAGGTGGGACAGCGGTTCCGGGAGGTGCTGGTGGACGAATATCAGGACTCCAACGCCGTCCAGGACGCCATTTTCTCCGCGCTGACCGAGGAAAGCCAAAACTGCTTCATGGTGGGCGATGTGAAGCAGTCCATTTACCAGTTCCGGCTGGCGGACCCCGGAATTTTTCTGGAAAAGTACCACACCTACGCCGACGCGGAGGAAGCGGAACCCGGCGTGGGCAGAAAGGTGCTTCTCAGCCGGAATTTCCGCTCCGGCGGGGCGATTTTGGAGGGCTGCAACGACGTGTTCCGCCGGTGCATGACGGAAAAGGTAGGCGGCCTGGACTACGGCGACGCGGAAGCACTCCGGGAGGGCGTGCCCCATGAACCGCTCGGCGAGCCGGAAGTAGAACTTCATGTGCTCACCACCCGGGAGGATTCCTACGCCCAGGAGGCGGCTTACGTGGCAGACCGGATCGTCGCTCTGCTGGACGGGAAGCATCTGGTCCGGGGGAAGGAGGGCCTGCGGCCCATCGAACCGGAGGACATTGTGATCCTCCTCCGGTCCCCCGGCAGCGTGGGGCAGGAGTATCAGGACGCCCTGTCCGCCCGGGGAATCCGCAGCGCCTTTGGCAGCGGCCGGGACCTGCTCCAAACCGGGGAGATCAGCCTCCTCCGGTCTCTGCTGCAGATCATCTCCAATCCCCGGCAGGATATTCCCCTTTTGGCGGTGCTGGCAAGCCCGGTGTTCGGCTTCACTGCCGACGATCTGGCACGGATCCGCTCGGGGAACAAGCATTGCGATTTTTACGACGCCCTCCTGCTGGACGAGACGGAGCAGTCGAAGAATTTTGCGGCCACCTTGGAACAGCTTCGGGAGCTGTCCCGGACCGCGACGTTGGCTCAGCTTTTAGAGCACATCTTCTGCCTGACGAAGCTGGACAGCATCTACGCCGCCATGGATTCCGGGGTGGAGCGGACCGCGAACCTCCGGGAGTTCTACCGGATCGCCATGGATTTTGAGGCATCCGCCCGGCGGGACCTGAGCCAGTTTTTGGAGCATCTGGAACTGCTGGAAGAGAAGGGCCTGACCATGGGCGAAGCGGCCTCCGGCGGCGCGGTGAGCATCATGAGCATCCACAAGTCCAAGGGCCTGGAATACCCGGTGGTGTTTCTGTCCGCCCTGAGCCGGAGCTTCAACCGGGAAAATCTCCGGGCTCCGGTGCTCTGCGACGGGGAGCTGGGGCTGGGTCTTTCGGCGGTGGACCACACCACCCGGACCCGGTATCCCACCATCGCCAAACGGGCCATCGTGGCCCGGGCATCCCGGGAGAGCCTGTCCGAGGAAATGCGGGTGCTTTACGTTGCTATGACCCGTGCCCGGGATCGGCTGATCATGACCTACGCCGCCAAAACGCCGGAGAAGGAGCTGGCCCAGATCGCCCGGTGTCTGGAACCTGGCGGCGCGGAGCTGCTGGCCGGGGAGGTCTCCTGTCCCGGCGAGTGGGTGCTGATGGAGGCCATGTGCCGGACCGAGGGTGGTGCGCTGTTCCAGCTTGCCGGGGCACAGCCGGACTGCACGAGGACCAGCAAATATCCCTGGCGAATCGAGACGGTGGAAGCGGCGGAGCCGGTGGAGGGCGCGGTCCAGGAGGAAACGGCTCCCCAGCGGAAGCTGCCCGGGGGCATGAAGGAGAAGCTGGAAGCCCATCTGTCCTTCCGCTACGGCCACATCGCCGCCACCCAGACCCCCTCCAAGCAGACGGCCACCCAGCTGAAGGGCCAGGAAAAGGATCAGGAAGCCGCGGAATCCGCCAAGCCCGCGCCCATGAGCCGCACCTGGCGGACCATGGAGCCCAGGCGCAGGAGCGGCAAAGAATACGGCACCGCCATCCACGCACTGATGCAGTACCTCCGTTTTGACAAATGCGGAACCGCCGAAGGCCTGGAAGCGGAAATCTGTCGGATTGTGGAACGGGGCCTGCTCAAACCGGAGCAGGCGGAGACCGCCGACCGGGAGGGCATCCTGGCCTTTTTCCAGACGGAGCTGGGCCGGAAGATGACGGAGGGCGAGGTCCTCCGGGAGTTCAAATTCTCCATTCTGGACGATGCCGCCAAATACGGCGAAGGATTGGAAGGGGAACAGATTCTCCTACAGGGCGTGGTGGACTGCGCGCTGGTGGAAGGGGACGGCATCACCATCGTGGACTTCAAGACGGACTATGTTACGGAAGAAACGGTGGAGACGGTGTGTTCCCGCTACCGGAACCAGGTCCGGATCTATGCCGAGGCCATGGAGCGGATTTATGAGAAGCCCATCAAGGGACGATATCTCTATCTGTTCCACCTGAGAAAGCTGGCCGAAATATAAGGATTTCGCCCCGGTTCGTCAAGAACCGGGGCGATTTTTACGCTTTATCCTTGGGCTTGAAGATCAGGCTGGCGAGCAATCCCGCGATGATGGATGCGGTGATGCCCCCGGCCGCGGCGGTCAGTCCGCCGGTGAAGACACCCAGGAAGCCGTCCTTGTCCACGGCCTTCCGGACGCCCTTGGCCAGGGTGTTGCCGAAGCCCGTGAGGGGGACGCCCGCGCCTGCTCCCGCGAAGTCCGCCAGGGGCTGGTACACCCCGATTCCGCCCAGAATCACACCGATGACCACATAGCTCACCAGAATTCGGGCGGGGGTCAGCTTGGTGTAGTCGATGAGGAGCTGGGCGATGACGCAGAGCAGACCGCCCACGATGAACGCTTTTACATAATCCATAGTTTTACCTCCGGGACTGGATGCACACCCCGTGGCAGACCCCGGGGATGGGCAGACTCTGCTGGGTGGATGTGGGGGAGAGGAGGGCACCGGTTCCGCAGAAGAGGATCTTCTTCAGCTTGCCGCTGTGGAGCTTGCCCAGAAGGTCGGAGCACAGGGTAATGCCGCTGCACCCGCAGCCGGAGCCGCCGCAGTGGACGTCCTGCTTCTCGGCGTCGAAGACCAGCTCGCCGCAGTCGGTGAGTTTCCCGCCGATGGAGATTCCCTCCCGGCGGAAGAGCTGAAGAAGGACCTCCTTGCCCAGGCTCCCCAGATCCCCGGTGACGATCAGGTCGAAGTCCTCCGGCCCACAGTGGAAGTCGTCAAAGTGGGCCCGGATGGTGTCGAAGGCCGCGGGAGCCATGGCCGCGCCCATGTTGTTGGCGTCGGTGATGCCCAGGTCCGTGACGGTGCCGATGGTGGCCGCAGTGACCTGGATGGGGCTTTCGGCGCTGGTGACCAGCGCCGCGCCGCTGCCGGTGACGGTCCACTGGGCGGTGGGGGTCCGCTGGCCGCCGTAGCCCAGGGGGAAGCGGTACTGCCGCTCAGAAGACGCAAAATGGGAGGAGGTCATAGCAATGACCCGGTCGGCGTAGCCTCCGCCCACGGTCATGGAGGACAGCAGCAGGCTCTCCGCCATGGTGGAGCAGGCCCCGTACAGCCCCAGATGGGGAAGTCCCGTATTGCGCAGGGTGAAGGAGGAGCCGATGCACTGGTTCAGCAGGTCCCCGGAGAACACCAGGTCGATGTCCTCCTTTTGAAGCCCGCTTTTGTCGATCAGGGTGTCCAGGGCGATCTGCTGCATCCGTTTTTCCGCCTGTTCCCAGGTCTTTTCCCCGAATTTGGTGTCGGTGGAGGTGATGTCAAAGAGATGGCCCAGCGGCCCTTCCTTCTCCTTTTTCCCGGCCACGCTGGCCCAGTTCGCGATATAGGCGGGGCGCTCTGGACGGAAGCTCCGGCGGCCCACTTTGTTTTGTGCCATAGTTGATCCCTCATTTCTGTGAGGGTAGTATGCGCGAAACGCGCAAAAAAATCCGGAAGTCCCAGGACTTCCGGAAAATTTTCTGTTTTATTTGCCAGCCAGAGCGCGCTGCAGCCAGACGCAGCCCACATCCAGGGCGCTGTAGACGCCGGGCTTTTCCGCCTTCTTGACGATGCGGTCCCGGGGACGGGCGTTGGGATCGGTGAGCTGAAGCTGGACGGAAACCTTGGTGGCGATATCGGCGTCGCCCACCTTCTTGGATTCCAGGATCTGAAGTACGACGACGTGGGAATCCGCCATGGAGCCGTAGTAGATCAGGTTGTCCTTGCGCATCAGCGGACGGTCCTTGTACATTAAAACCTTCTGTTCTGCCATGGGTACCTCCTGTGAGAAAAACGGATGGCCGAGGGGGCCCGGCCGGGGGTGGATAACGAAAGGGAAAATTCATGGAAACAGGGCTTTTGCCAGGCAAAAGCCCCTTTGTTCAGCTTATTTGTTGAACAGATAGCACTGCACCAGCTCCTGGAGCAGCTCATCCCGGTCCAGCTTGCAGATCATGCTGCGGGCGCCGTTGTAGTTGGTGATGTAGGTGGGGTCCTCGGTGAGCAGATATCCAACGATCTGGTTGATGGGATTGTAGCCCTTCTCGCTCAGAGCGTCGAATACACTGCGCAGGATCCGGCGCATATTTTCTTTATCATCACTGGGAACTGTAAACTTGATGGTGTTGTTGTCCGTCATGTGATCGACCTCCTTTGCATATTTCCTTTATTATAGCCCAAATATTCGAATATGTAAAGGGTATATCCATGAAAAATTTTTTCAAAGGGGAGCGGGTTCGCCGCTCCCCTTCGTGGGTTTCAATCAGCGCAGACGGGCGTTCAGCTTCTCGGCCAGGGCGGAGAGAACCTTGGACACCACACCCTCGGAATCGGCGTCGGTCAGGGTCCGGTCGTCGGCCCGGAGTTCCAGGGAGAAGGCCACGGACTTCTTGCCCTCGTCGATGCCCTTGCCCCGGTAGATGTCGAAGAGCTTGATGCTCCGCAGCAGCTTGCCGCCGGCATTTTCGATGACGTGTTCCAGCTCGGCGATGGTGACGGCCTCGTCACACACCAGCGCCAGGTCACGGGTGACGGCGGGGTACTTGGGCAGGGGAGTGAAGGTGGGCTCAGGCAGCATCATGCTGAAGGCCTTGGTGAAGTCGATCTCGGCGCAGTAGACCTCGCAGTCCAGGCCGTAGTTCTTGGCGACCAGGGGATGGACCTGGCCCATGTAGCCCAGGTGCACACCATTGATGGACACAGCGGCGCAGCGGCCGGGGTGGTAGCTGGGATTGGTCTTGGCGGCAACATACTCTGCCTTGGGCAGGCGCAGACCGGCGAACACCGCTTCCAGCTCGCCCTTCAGGGTGAAGAAGGTCTCACCGGCGCCGTAGGTGCCCAGGACCAGCATCTTGGGCTCCTCGGGGAGCGCCTGGCCCTCCACGGGCAGGTAGATCTTGGCCAGCTCATAGAGCTTGGCGCTCTTGTTATGGTAGGCGTTGTTCCGGGACAGGATGTCCAGCATGGAGGGCAGAGCGATGGTCCGCATGATGGAGGTGTCCTCGCCCAGGGGGTTCTGAATCTTCAGAGCGTTCCGCAGGGAAGAATCCTTGGGCAGGCGGATGTTGTCGAAGATGGCGGGGGAGACGAAGGAATAGGTGATGATCTCGCTGTAGCCCAGGGCGCGGCAGAGCTGGCCCGCCTTGTTCTCGGCCACCATCACGGGGGAGTAGCCGCCCTGGGTGGAGGTCTTGAAATTGGTGGTGGGGATCTCGTTGTAGCCGTAGCTGCGGCCCACTTCCTCGGCGATGTCCGCCATCAGGTTCAGGTCGGGACGGAAGGAGGGAACCTGGATCATACCGTCCACAACAGAAACTTCCAGCAGCTCCAGATACTTGACCATGTCGGCCTCGGGGATCTGGGTGCCCAGCAGGCGGTTGATCTTCTCGGGCTCCAGGGGAAGCTGCTTTGCCTCGGGAACGTAATTCAGGATGTCGATGACGCCGTCCAGCACGTCGCCGCATTCCAGCATTTCCACCAGCTCGCAGGCGCGCTGCACCGCGGGCATGGTCATCATGGGATCCAGGTGCTTCTCGAACTTGCCGGAGGCCTCGGTACGCATACCCAGGGCCAGGGCGGTCTGACGGATGGAGGTGCCGTCGAAGTTGGCGGACTCGAAGACCACGGTGGTGGTGTCGTCCATGATCTCGGAGTTCTCGCCGCCCATGATGCCTGCCAGGCCGATGGGCTTGTCGCCGTCGGCGATGACCAGCATACCGGGCTTCAGGTTCCGGACCACGCCGTCCAGGGTGGTCAGCACTTCGCCCTCAGCGGCTTCCCGGACCACGATCTTGCCGGAGCCGACGTAGCGGTGGTCGAAGGCGTGCATGGGCTGGCCGTACTCCAGCATGACGTAGTTGGTGATGTCAACAATGTTGTTGATGGGACGGACGCCGTTGGCTCTCAGACGGTGGCGCAGCCACTTGGGGGAGGGGCCGATCTTCACGTTCTTCACCATTCTGGCGGTGTAGCGGTTGCACAGATTCTCGGCGGGGACCTCCACGTCCAGATGCTCATAGATGGAACCGGCGTCGGAGCCGTGGACCACGGGCTCGTGATGCTTCATAGTCATACCGAAAGCTGCGGCAGACTCACGTGCCAGGCCGATGATGGAGTAGCAGTCGGGACGGTTGTTGGTGATCTCGAACTCCACCACGGTGTCCCGGTTGCCGATGACGTCGTTGATGTCATCGCCGGGCTTGCAGTCTTCGTCGTTCAGGATCCAGATGCCGTCGGCGTAGGCGCCGGGGACGTCGTTCTGGGTCAGGCCCAGCTCGGCGAAGGAGCAGAGCATACCGTTGGACTTGACGCCGCGCAGCCTGCCCTTGGTGATGTGGACGCCGCCGGGGAGCCAGGAGTTGTGCAGGCAGGCGGGGACCAGGTCGCCCTCGTGGACGTTCTGAGCGCCGGTGACGATCTGGACGGGCTCTTCTTCGCCCACGTCGATCTGGCAGACCCACATATGGTCGGAATTCTCGTGGCGGACGATGGAGACCACCTTGCCCACCTTGACGTTCTTGATCTCGGCGTCCATCCGCTCGTAGGTCTCCACCTTCTGGCCGAAGACGGTCAGGGCCTCGACGTATTCTTTGTCGGAGATGTGGGACAGATCCACGAACTCCTTGTTGATCCATTCTCTGTTGAGTTTCATGGTTAATCCCTCCTTAGAACTGGTTCAGGAACCGCATATCGTTGTCGAAGATCAGACGCAGGTCGTTGATCTTCAGACGGCCCATGGCGGTACGCTCCAGGCCGATGCCGAAGGCAAAGCCGGAGTACTTCTCGGGGTCGATGCCGCAGTTGCGCAGGACCTCGGGATGGACCATGCCCGCGCCCAGCAGCTCGATCCAGCCCTCGCCGTGGCAGGTGGAGCAGACCTGGCCGTCCACCTCGCCGGTGCCATGGCACTTGTGGCACCGCATATCCATCTCGCAGGAAGGCTCGGTGAAGGGGAAGTGGTGGGGGCGGAACCGGACCTGGGCATCGTGGCCGTAGATCTTGTTCATGATGGTGATCAGCGCGCCCTTCAGGTCGCCCATGGTGATGTGCTCATCCACCACCAGACCCTCGATCTGATGGAACATGGGGGAGTGGGTGGCGTCGGCCTCATCCTTTCGGAACACGCGGCCGGGGGCCAGCATGCACAGGGGAGGCTCGTGGGTCTCCATGAAGCGGATCTGCATGGAGCTGGTCTGGGTCCGCAGCAGCACCTCGTCCTTGTCGTCGAAGTAGAAGGTGTCGGACCGGTCACGGGAGGGATGACCCTCCTCGATGTTCAGGCGGGTGAAGTTGTAGGCGGCCAGCTCCACCTCGGGGCCGTCCACCACAGTGTAGCCCATGCCCACGAAGATGTCCTTGATCTCCTGGAGCACCATGTTCATGGGGTGCTGATGGCCCATCTCCACGGCCTCGCCGGGGATGGTGACGTCGATGGCTTCGTCGGCCAGCTTAGCCTCCAGAACGGCGGCGTTAATCGCGGCCTTCCGCTCTTCCAGCTTTGCCTCGATCTCGGCACGGACGGCGTTGGCCACCTGACCCATCACGGGGCGCTCTTCAGGGCTGAGCTTGCCCATCTGCTTCAGGACGGCAGTCAGCTCGCCCTTCTTGCCCAGCAGCTTGACCCGAAGCTCTTCCAGGGCCGCGGGAGCGTCCGCGGCGTCCAGAGCAGCAAGGGCACGCAGCTTGATTTCTTCCAGTTGCTGTTTCATGGAATTCTCTCCTTTGAAATGAATGTACGTTTTGGGATCACCGGTATAACCCGGTGAAGGGAACGAAAAAAGGTCTTTCATCCCCGGTTTATGGGGACGAAAGACCGTAAAATCTTCCGCGGTACCACCCGCATTCGCTTAGAAACCCAAGCGCACTCAATCAGGCGCAGCTACGCCCTTGACCCGGTAACGGCGGTCACACCGGCGCGCCCTAGTCTGGAAACCATTTCAGGCGGCGGCTCCCGGGAGAAAGCCCGAATACCGGTGCTGAGCGGCTCACACCATGCACGCTCTCTCTGCGAACACCTGACGATATCCAGACGGCCCGATCAATGCCTTTCAAATATCCTGAATATTCTAGCATGGATATTTGGAAAGTGCAAGCAAATTTTTATTTTTCCAGGTAGTTTTTCAGATACACCATCGCCTGACGGTACCCGTCCAGCCCCTGACCCATGACGGTGTGGATGCAGGCTTTGCCCGCGTAGCTGATCTGCCGGAAGTCCTCCCGGGACTTCACATCCGAGATGTGGATCTCCACCGCGGGGATGGCCACCGCCTTCAGGGCATCCAGGATGGCGATGGAGGTGTGGGTGTAGGCCGCCGGGTTGATGACGATGCCGTCGAAGACGCCGTAGGCCTCCTGGATCTTGTCCACGATGGAACCTTCGTGGTTGCTTTGGAAATGCTCCATCTCCACGCCCAGGTCCTTGGCCCAGACATCCAGCAGACGGAGCAGCTCCCCGTAGCTCTGGGAGCCGTAGACGCCCGGCTCCCGGATGCCCAGCATATTGATGTTGGGTCCGTTGATGACGAGAAGTTTCATTCAGATGCCCTCCAGTGCTTTCATCACCTTGGCGAGGCACTCCTCTTTCGTTCCGTCGGAGACGATGGAGGCGTCGGCAAAGGCGGCGTACAGGGGTTTGCGCTGTTCGTAGAGGATGGCAGGGTCCGTCTTCTGGGACAGGGGCCGTCCCTCGGTGGGCAGCAGCGCCGCGTCCCGCTGGATCCAGACCATCCGGCTGTTCTGGTGGAGCAGGGGATAGTTCCGCTCCCGGGTCACACAGCCGCCGCCGGTGGCGATGACGAGGCCGGACTTCTTGCCCAGCTCCGCCAGAACCTGAGTTTCGTAGGCCCGGAAGACCTCCTCGCCGTCCTCGGCGAAGATCTCGGGGATGGTTTTGCCCGCCAGCTTCACGATCTCATGGTCCGCGTCCACGAAGGTCTTGCCCGTTGCTTCCGCCAGCATGGCGCCGATGCGGCTCTTTCCGCAGCCTGCCATGCCGATGAGGGCCACATTCTCCATCCTGTCCCGGAGCCGGTGGTGAATGTCGGCGATGATGGCGTCATCCAGCTGGGTGTCCATGAACCATTCGGCGCTCTTCTTCGCCTGGGCCACCAGCATCCACAGGCCGTTCATCGCCGGGATGCCGAGGCGTTCCGCGTCCAGCAGCAGCTGGGTCCGGGCGGGGTTGTAGATCAGGTCCAGCACACCCTCCAAATGGGGGAACTGGGCCAGGTCCAGGGGGGCCTTACCAGTGTTGGGGTACATGCCTACGGGAGTGGTGTTGACGATGACCCGGGCATCGTGATGGAGGTGGAGGTTGTCATAGTTGTTCTCGCCGGAGCGGGAGATGATGACCACATTCGCGCCCATATCCTGCAAAACTGCCACCACTGTAACGGAAGCGCCGCCGGAGCCCAGGACCAGCACCTTTTTGCCGGTGATGTCGATGCCGCTGCGCTTGACCATGGAGGAGAAGCCGTAGTAATCGGAGTTGTGCCCGGTGAGATGGCCGTTCCGCTTGACCACGGTGTTGACACTGTGGAGCCGCTGGGCCAGCTCGTCCACCTCGTCTAAGTAGGGAAAAACATCCTTTTTATAGGGAATGGTCACGTTCAGACCGTCAAAAGGTTCGTTCCGCAGCAGGTCTTCGATGCCGTCGGGTTCCCGCTCATGGAGCAGGTACTCGTACCCGCCCATCAGGTCGAAGATCATGGGGGAATAGCTGTGGCCCAGGTGACCGCCCAGAAGTCCGAATTTCACTTAAACCACCTCGCTGTAGCTGCCCAGATACTTGAACTCCTCGCACAGGTCGTCCAGTTCGCACATCAGCTGGACAAATTCCTCGGAATAGATGGAGGTGTCCAGGTCGAAATAGAACATGAACTCGAAATCCCGGTCAGGGATGGGACGGGATTCCAGCTTGGTCACGTTGATGCCCAGCACGTACAGCCGTGCCAGCACCTTGTAGAGGCTGCCGGGACGGTGGGGCAGGACCATCATGATGCTGGTCTTGTCCGCGCCGGGGTAGATTTCCAGATTCTTGGAAATGCAGATGAACCGGGTCCGGTTGTTGCCCTTGTCCTGGACAGAGGAGGCCAGGGTGTCCAGGCCATAGAGCTCCGCGCAGCTCCGGCTGGAGAGGGCGGCAACGTCCTTCCGGTGGGACTCGGCCACCATCTGGGCGGCAACGGCGGTGTTCTCCACGGCGATGACCTTGGCGTTGGGGAACTTTTCCAGGAAGGCGGTGCACTGGCCCAGGGCCTGCTCGTGGGAGTAGATCTCCCGGATGTCCTCCATTTTGGTGCCCTTGTTCACCAGCAGGTTGTGGTCCACCTTCAGCCGGAAGGTCCGGACGATGGAGAAATTGTGGGTGATCATCAGGTCGTAGACCTTCTTCACAGAGCCGGCGGTGGAGTTTTCGATGGGCAGGATGCCGTACTGGCACAGCCCCTTCTCGATGGCGGAGAACACGCCCTCGAAGCTCTTGAAGTACATGATGAAGGGGTTCTTGATCATCTTCTCGCAGGCGATCTGGGCGTAGCTGCCCTCCACGCCCTGGCAGGCCACCATGGGGTTCTGGGGGAAGAGCTTGGGAGTGGATTCAATGGCACGCTCGATCTGCTGATGGAGCTCGGCCTCCTTGTTGTTCAGCTTGCCCTGATAGCTCCGGCTCAGCTCGAAGATCATGGAGTAGAGCACCCGGGCATAGTTGCCCATTTCGGGACCGGCCATGTCGGCCACCTCCTGAAGGATGGCCCGCTCCCGGGCGGGGACCAGGATGGGCATATCGTGGGAGCGCTTGTAGTCGGCGATCTGGCCGGAGATGGTCATCCGCTTGGCAAACAGCTCCACCAGCTCCTTGTCGATGCCGTCGATTTGTTCACGCAGTTCATTCAGTTCCATGATGATTACCTCTCTTAATATTGTCTGGCCTTCCATTCCAGGAAGGCGTCATAAATGGCGATGGCGGCGGCCGCTTCCACCACGGGCACGGCCCGGGGGACGATACAGGGATCGTGGCGGCCCTTAATTTCCAGGGTGGTGTCTTCCATCCGGGAGAGGGATACGCTCTGCTGCTGTTTCGCGATGGAGGGGGTGGGCTTGAAGGTGGCGGAGAAGATCAGGGGCATGCCGTTGGTGATGCCGCCCAAGATGCCGCCGGAATGGTTGGTGACGGTCTTGACCTGTCCGTTTTCAATGGCGAAATCGTCATTGCTTTCACTTCCGGGAACAATGGCAAAGGAGTCTCCCCAGCCGAATTCCACGGCCTTCACCGCCGGGATGCCGTAGACGATCTGGGCGATGCGGCTCTCCATGCCGCCGAACATGGGCTCGCCCAGGCCCACAGGAAGGCCGGTGACGGCACATTCAATGGCACCGCCCACGCTGTCGCCTTCGGCCCGGGCTTTGGCGATGGTTTCCCGCATAGCTTCGGCGGATTCCGCTGTCAAAGTTGGAAAAATGGATCCGATCTTATCAAATTCCGGATTGAGCGGGTCAAAATATTCCCCGTTCATCAAACCGATCTGGACAATGTGAGCGCCGATGCGGATGCCCTCCTGTTCCAGCCATTGTTTACATAATCCTCCGGCGATGCACAGGGGAGCCGTCAGCCGTCCGGAGAAATGGCCGCCTCCCGCCACATCCTGGTAGCCCTTGTACTTGACTTGAGCGGTGTAGTCGGCGTGTCCGGGTCGGGGGCAGTCCTTCAGATTGGAGTAATCCCTGGACCGGGTGTTGGAATTGCGGATCAGGGCGGCGATGGGGGCGCCGCAGGTGCAGCCGTCCACGAGACCCGCCAGAAATTCCGGACGGTCCTCCTCCTTCCGGGGGGTGGACCAGTCATTCTGGCCGGGAGCACGGCGGTTCAGGAAGGTCTGAAGCGCCTCCAAATCCACAGGCAGGCCCGCCGGAATACCGTCCAGGGTCATGCCGATGCCCGCCCCATGGGACTGGCCGAAAATGGAGAGTTTGAGCATGGTTCCGTAGGTCGAGCTCATATCTTACCTCCTAAGTTACCATAATCACGCCAGAAGGCGGGATAGGATTTGTTCACAGCCTCCGCGCCCACAATGGTCACGGGCTCGGTGCAGACCGTGGCGGCGATGGCCCCTGCCATGGCGATCCGGTGGTCTCCCGTGGCAACGACGGTGCCGCCCCGGTATCCGGTCCCTTCAACGATCAGGCTGTCGCCCTGGATGACCGCCCGGCCGCCCAGGTTGTGGATCATATCGGCGGTGGTCTGCAGGCGGTCGGTCTCCTTGATCCGGAGCCGTCCGGCGTTGGTGAATACCGCGCCCTGTTTCGCTCCGGCGACCACGGCCAGGATGGGGACCAGGTCGGGGATGTTGGAGGCGTCGATGGTCTGATGCTCCATCAGCCGGGGGAGCCAGTAGTTGGCGGCCCGGTCGCCCTGGGGCGAGGTGGGGTCCAGGCCCAGGATGGTCAGGTCGGAGCCGAGGTTTGCTGCCGCCATCCAGAACGCGCCGTTGGACCAGTCGCCCTCCACCTCCAGCGTTCCGGGGGTCAGGAACCGGGCAGGCCGGATGGCGTATTCGGAGATCGAATGGGGAATCTCTACGCCGAAGCGCTCCAGCGCCCGGAGGGTCATTTCAATATAGGGGACGGATTCCACCTTCCCGGTGAGGGCCAAATGGCTTTCCCCGTCCAGCAGGGAAAGGGCGAAGAGCAGCCCCGTGACGAACTGGCTGGAAACGCCGCCGTCGATGGAGTACGCTCCGGGAAGGAGCTTCCTGGTACAGCGCACCGTATCTGCTGTGGGTCGGGTGAGAACACAGCCCATCCGCTCCATCTCCTCCCAAAGGGGAGACAGGGGACGCTGGGGGAGCCGTCCCTCCATCCGGAAGGTGGCGTCCACGCCCAGGGCTCCCGCGATGGGGAGCAGGAAGCGCAGTGTGGAGCCGCTTTCACAGCAGGGGAGCGTGGCTTTCTCTGGAATTTCCCGGATGGGTTCCACGGTGTAGCCGTCCACGGACCGGACGATCTCAGCGCCCAGGGCGTTCAGACAGTCCGCCGTGGCTTCGATGTCCCGGTTGGTCTCCGGGCAGATGAGCTTCGTGGGAGCGTCGGCGAAGGCGGCCGAGATCAGGTAGCGGTGAGCCTGGGATTTTGAGGGGATGGCCCGGATGGTGCCCCGCAGGCGTCCGGGCTGAATGGTGATGTCCATATCAAAGACCTGCATGGATGAAGGATTCGAGTTCGCTGACGGGGGTGGGCCGGATGACGCACCGGCCGATCTCCACGGGAACGATGAGGTTCACGGTGCTGCCGGAGCGCTTCTTGTCGGAGAGCGCCATGTTCATCAGCTCTTCGGCAGAGTGTCCGGTGAAGGTGGGCAGGCCGAACTGCCGCAGCAGCCACTGGATCCGGGCGGAGACGCCGTAGTCGCAGATGCCCAGATTCGCGGAGGCCCGGGCCACTATGGCGGTGCCGATGGCAACGCTCTTGCCGTGGGAGAGGGTGAAATTGCTCATAGCCTCCACGCCGTGGCCGATGGTGTGGCCCAGGTTCAGCTTCTGACGCTCGCCCCGGTCAAATTCGTCGGCGTTGACCACGTCGCGCTTGTGGGCGACGCAGGCGGCGATCACCTTTTCCCGGTCAAAGTCCAGGCCGTCCCGGACCAGCTCCATGAAGAGAGGTTCGTCGAAGAGAATGACGGTCTTGATGACCTCGGCGCAGCCGTCCCGGAAAATGTCCTCCGGCAGGGAATCCAGGCAGTCCAAGTCGCAGAGGACCAGGCTGGGCTGGCAGAAGGCACCCGCCAGATTTTTGCCCGCGGGCAGGTCGATGGCGGTTTTTCCTCCCACGGAGGAATCCACAGCGGCCAGGAGGGTGGTGGGCACCTGGACGAACCGGATGCCCCGGAGGAAGGAGGCCGCGGCGAAGCCCGCCAGGTCTCCCACCACACCGCCGCCCAGGGCGACGATGATGTCAGAGCGGCTCAGATGGTTCTCCGCCAGGAAATTCAGCAATTCCAGGAAGGTGGCGCCACATTTGCTCTCTTCCCCGGCGGGGAAGACGAAATGGCAGGTCTCCAGCCCTGCCGCATGGAGGCTGGCATCTGCCGCCGCGCCATACAGGGGCCAGACGTTGGACTCCGAGACGATGCAGACTTTTTTGACTTTACCCAGGGCGGCGACTTTCTCGCCCAGCTGGGGGAGCAGCCCCCGGCCAATCTCCACGTTGTAAGATTTGGAGGCATTGACTTCAATGATGGTCATCCGTCCACCTCCTCCTTTCGTTTTTTGCCCTCGTCCAGCAGACGGATGAGGGTGTCCATATCATCGCTTTCGATGGCCTTCTGGTATTCCTGAAGGGAGGCGATGTAAGTGTTCAGTTCATTCAGCACGAACTGCTTGTTTTCCATAAACAGCTCCGCCCACATCTGAGGGTTCAGCCAGGCGACCCGCGTCAGGTCCTTGTAGGATCCGGCGGAGAAGCCCTTGTGGGAGGAAGCGGTGGGGGATTTGATGAAAGCGTTGCTCAAAATGTGGGGCATCTGGCTGGTGAAGGCGATCATCCGGTCGTGGTCGGCGGCGGTGGTGACGGAGAAGGAGCCGAAGCCGCAGGGGGCTAATGCTTCCTTCGCCCGGTCCAGGAGGTCGATGTCATCGAACCGGGGAGGCACCAGCACCATGGGCTGGCCCTGGAACAGGTTCGCCCGGCTGTACTTGAAGCCGGAGAACTGGGTGCCCGCCATGGGATGTCCGCCGATGAAGGTGAAGCCATACTGCTCCGCCAGAGGGAAACACCGCTCACACACCGCCTGCTTCACGCCGCAGCAGTCCATGACGAGGGTTTCTTTGGAAATGAGATGGGCGCTCCGTTCCAGCCAGCCTGCGGAGCCCTCGGGGTAAATTGCCAGCAAAATTAGGTCGCAGGAGCCGATATTTTCTTCGGTGAGCGCACCATCTACCGCACCCGCCAGCTGGGCAAAGGCCAGCATGGATTCATCCTTTTCGCAGGCGTAGACGGTATGTCCGGCGATGGCGTAGGCACGGGCCAGGCTGCCGCCGATGAGGCCCAGGCCCAGGATTCCCACTTTCATCGCATGGCCTCCCGGATGATGTTGACCCGGCGGTTCAGGTCCGCGAACTGGTCCGGGGTCAGGGACTGGGCGCCGTCGCAGAGGGCGCAGCTGGGATTGTTGTGGACCTCGATCATGATGCCGTCAGCACCGGCGGCAGCGGCCGCGGCGGCCATGGGGGGAACCAGATAAGCCTTGCCGGTGGCGTGGCTGGGGTCCACCACTACGGGCAGGTGGGTCAGCTGGTGCAGCACGGGCACGCAGCTGACGTCCAGGGTGTTCCGGGTGTAGGTCTCGTAGGTCCGGATGCCCCGCTCGCAGAGGATGACGTTTTCGTTGCCCTCGCTCATGATATACTCGGCGCTCATCAGCAGCTCCTGAAGAGTGCCGGCGATGCCGCGCTTGAGGAGGATGGGCTTTCTGGTCTTGCCCACTTCCTTCAGAAGGTCGAAGTTCTGGACGTTCCGCGCGCCGATCTGGATGATGTCGATGTCCTCGAAGAGGTCTAAGTGGTGGATGTTCATCAGCTCGGTGCAGATGGGCAGGCCCGTGGCGGCTCTCGCAGCCCGGAGCAGGTCCAGGCCCTTCTCGCCCAGGCCCTGGAAGGCGTAGGGGGAGGTACGGGGCTTGAAGGCACCGCCCCGGAGGATGTGAGCGCCAGCCTCCTTGACCCGGGTGGCAACCTCGATGATCTGGTCCTCGGTCTCCACGGAGCAGGGACCGGCGATCATGGCGAAATAGCCGCCGCCGATCTTCACGGTGTTCTCCCCAGAGCCGATCTCAATGACGGTGTCCTTGGGGTGGAACTTCCGGTTCACCTGTTTGAAGGGCTCAGAAACCCGCTTCACGCTCTGGACAATCTCCAGGGAGGAGAGCAGCTCCATGTCCACCTTGCTGGTGTCGCCGATGAGGCCCAGGATGGTGACTTCCTGGCCCTGGGACACGTGGACGTCCAGGTTCATGCGCTTCAGCCAGTCCACCAGATGGTCGATCTGGTCGGGGGTGGTTCCATGCTTGAGTACTGCGATCATAGTAACATCTCCTTAAAATAAGTGGGACGGGTTTTCCGAAAAGAAAAAGCACCGCACGATGATTCGTGCGGTGCGAAAAACTTACCTTTTCCGGCTCGTAAAACCCTTTTGCAGCAGCACAAATCGCTATTACCTTTTGCTAAAAAAGTAATAGTAGCCAAAAAAGTATGCCTTTGCAAATACATTATGGCTCATATCGGCTGTGCCTCCGAATTTTTATACGATAAGTGCAGTATAGCACAGGGATTTTCATTTTGCAAGAGGAAAAACCAAAAATTGAGCAGGATCTGACAAATCCCCTTGGGGCTTTTTACTGGACCTGTTCTGTTTCACTGTCCCAGTCGATTTTTGCCCGCTGGGTCTGGCGTTCGTCGCCCATGGGATCACTGGCCTGATAGATAATGGTTTGTACCTGGTCGGAAGCGCCATCGAAGTGGGTCGTGATAATCACCCGGCATTCGTATTGATAGGCGAGCCCCAATGCGTTTCTTAAGTCCCAGTTCGTCAGGAACCAGGTCTTGGGTTCGATTTCAAATACCATATCCTCTGTGCCGTTTTCCACAACTTTTCCGGTGTATTCCGGGCCGTAGACGCTTTCCAGCTCCGCATACAGGTCCGAAACCGCGGAACCGCTGGAATACGGGCCCACGCCCAGCCAGAAGACAATGGCGGCTGCCACGCACAGAACCAGGAACAGCCCGATCCAGTTGACTTTGATTTTTCGTTTCATGGAATCATCCTCCTTGTGATTTTGTCATCAGCGCTCATTTGCGAGGAGTGCTTCGGCGATTTGTTCCAGTCCCGGGGCGTCGGGGAGTTCGTCGCAGAGATAGAGGGTACACTGGAACACCACGTTGTCTTTCTGGATCAGGAGCACATCATGGGGGAGCCGGTGCCAGCGGGAGCTGTTCACATGGTAGGCTCTGACCCAGTCGGCGTCTTCCAGCGTCAGGGGAAGCAGGGTGGTGTCCCGGCGGAGCCATTCGATGAACCGGGTCTCCCGGGCATAGCCAGCGGCGATCCAGCCGAAGGCGGTCTCATATCGGTTCAGCTCCCAGTAGCCGGTGACGGTGGTGCCGTCGGGGAAGGTGAGCCGGAAATCCTCGGTCAATTCCACGCAGTCCGCCGAGTCCGTTTCCCACTGGAAAATCGCGTTATAGCGGTCGGTGTATTCCACCCCGGCCTCCGGGAACAGGTCTGCCACGGTGACATAGGGCAGTTCCAGGGCGAGCTCCGGGGTGAGGTTGTCGCCGTAGCGGGACTCGGTCTGCATTGCGTTCCACATTCCGAAGACCAGCCAGATCATGGGGAGAAACCGGGCGAGGAACTGGGCGTGGGCCTTGAACGGGGAGGGATAGGTGGTTTTCTCGGGAAAGCAGCCCTGTTTCAGCTCTTTCCGGAACCGGATGATGTGCAGCACTCCCGGCAGCCAGGCGATGCAGGCGAGCATCAGGAACACAGGAACCGTCCAGTAATGCCGGAGGCCCTGCCCGACCAAGGTGGTGCAGAACAGCGGGGAGCGGCAGACGATATTCATCACGCCGTAGACCAGCAGCCAGAAAAGATGCTCCCGCAGCCGCTTCTCCGCGATTTCCAGGGCGATGGCCTGGACCTGGGGGTCCGTGTTCAGCTCCGGAGCCTCCGGGTCCTCACAGGCGAAGATCCAGAACTGGCCCCGGAAGGTGGTATAGCGCCAGCCGAACTGTTCGTGAAGCGCCATCGTCTCCTCGTCCGGCTCCTCCGGGTAGGAGTTGGGGCTCATGATCCGCTGAGGGACCTTCTTCGCCGGGGCGATCCGGTAGCGGATGCGCCGGGGCTCTCCTGTTTCAAAGTAGGCGAAGCCGTACTGGAAGGCGTAGCCCCGGCAGAGGATGTAACCCTGAGCCGCCATGTCTTCCAGCCATTTTTCGGTGCCCCGGATGTCGTAGTCCGGGCAGGGCGGGATGCGTTTGACCTCCATAAAGACGCCTCCTTTCAGCGCAGGTGGTCGAGGATGAGCTGGGCGAATTCCTCCGGGGTGTAGTAGCTGCCGATCTCCCGGCTGTAGCGGACGTTGATCACCGTGTCCCCGGAGCAGAGGATGATGCCGGGATTGTACTTGTAATAGGATGCGGCGTAGTCTGCGTCCACGCCTTCGAGTTCCTCGGGAACGCTCCCATCGCCAAAGAGCCGGTCCATCAGGCTGCCGGAGTAGAGCATGGCCTCCTCCCGGGCCAGGGCCTGGGCGAACCAGGGGAAGCGGACCTTGTGATAGATGATGTGGATGTAGCCGCTGGTTTCGCTGCCGTCGGGGAAGGTGACCCAGCGGTATTCGTCGAAGTCGTAGTTTTCCGGGGCGATCCAGTTGGACCAATAGATCACCTCGTCAGAGATGAAGCCCTCCTCCTGGAACTGGGAGCCCTCCGGGAACAGCTCCTCCACGGTGGCAAAGGGGAGCGGAGCGGTCCAGTCCTCCAGGGCAACGGTATTGTCCCCGGTGACGTCGTCGCTCCACAGGCTGAGCAGGGAACAGACCAGGAAAACGCTGACGATCCACCGGACCGCCCGGGCGGAGTAGTTCAGCGCCGTGTGCCTGCGGTAGTCGGCCCGGTGGGTCATGGGGATTCCTGCCTTCAGCTGCCGCTTCAGCCGGATCATCTGTACCAGATGCACCGTTTCCATCACCGGGAAGGACAGCAGCACCCCCATCGCCAGCACCGTCCGCACCACGCCCCACAGCGCCGTCAGGGAACAGACGATGCTCCCGTGGAACAGGAACATGAGCAGGGTGTAGAAGAACATCTCGAACAGGTTTTCCCGCTGGAATTTGTTCAGGGCCTGGATGGTCAGCGCCTGAACCCGGGGGTCGGTGTGGAGCTCCAGCGCGTCGGGGTCGCCGGTGGCGTAGATGTGGAACTGGCCCCAGCGGCCCCGGTAATCCCAGCCCATCTGCCGGTGAAGCTCGATGACCTCGTCCTCCGGGGCGTTTTTCTCGGAGAACATTCCGCCCACGGTGCCCGTGGCTTCCAGCCGGAACCGGAGCGCCGCCGGTTCCTCCCGGACGAACGTGGCGACGCCCAGAAACAGCCCGTCCCTGTCCAGAAACAGGCCCTTCGCCGCCATATCTTCCAGCCAGCTTTCCATCCCGGCGATGTCATATTTGGAACAGGGTGGGATGCGGTAGGCATATTGCAGTTCGTTCATAAGGACACCTCCTTACATTCCGGTGGAAGGCGCGGCCTGAAGCTCCCGGGGCGCGGGTTCTTCCAGCCAGGCGCCGTCCGGAGCTTCCGCGTCGGCGATGCAGAGCCTCAGCCGGGCCAGCTCCTCTTCGTAGGCTTCCGTGCCTTTTTTGGTGATGGCGTAGGTCCGCTTCCGGCCGGTGACCTCCGTTTCCTGGATGTAGCCTTCCTTCTCGAATTTGCCCAGGATGGTGTACAGGGTGGCGGGGCCAAGCTGGACCCGGCCCCGGGTCTTGCCGTCCACGTAGGCGGCAATGTCGATGCCGCACATAGGGCACCGGTGTAGCGCCATTAGGCAGTAGAACATGGATTCGGTCAGGATCTCCATGGATTTCTTCGGCATGGTGTTTCCCTCCTTTTGGAATATCGTTACGTGATATCATCTAACGATATTGTATGATATCCGGAAGAGAATGTCAATGGGGGAGAAGAAAAAACTTGAAACAGTAGAGAAAAGTACATACAATAAAGAAAAAACGTTTTACAGATCTGTCATCCTGAGCAAGCGAAGCGCGTCGAAGGATCTTCGCACCGATTCTGCTGCATATCGGAATCTAAATGCGTAGATTCTTTGACTCGGCTGCGCCTCGCTCAGAATGACAGGGTCAGCCTTTTTGAGTTTGAGAAAAGAGGGAATGAAGCATGAAATACCTGAACGACGAGACTGCCCTGGCCCTGATCCCGGAGCGGAGGGCCGATTCCCACAAGGGGGACTACGGCAAGATCCTCCTGCTCTGCGGAAGCCGGGGCTTCACCGGAGCGGCGGCGCTGGCGTCTATGGGCGCATTGCGGTCCGGCGCGGGACTGGTGTATCTTGCCGTCCCGGAGAGCATCTACGCCATCGAGGCGGTGAAGCTGAATGAGCCGGTGGTGATGCCCCTGCCGGACGGGGACGGGATGCTCTCGGAGGCGGCCTGCGGGAAAATCCGGGAGCTGCTTCCCAAAATGGACGCGGTGCTTTTCGGCTGCGGCAGCGGCCTGGGGAAGGGGCCGGAGGCGGTTCTGAAACTGCTGCTTGCGGAGGCAAAATGCCCCCTGGTCAACGATGCCGATGGCATAACCCTCCTGGCGAAGCATAAAGATATCCTGCGGGACAGGCATTACCCAACCATCCTGACGCCCCACGAAGGGGAGCTGGCCCGGCTGGGTCCTCCTGAAGGGGAGAAGGCCGAGGCCACCATGGCCTTTGCCCGGGAACTGGGGGTCATTCTCCTCCGGAAGGGCCACAGGACGCTGATCACCGATGGGGAAACGATTTATGTCAACCGGTCCGGGAATCCGGGGATGTCGGTGGGCGGCAGCGGCGACGTACTGGCGGGAATGATCGTCTCCCTGCTGGGCCAGAAGGTGCCGCCTCTGGAAGCCGCCGCCTGCGCGGCCTGGTTCCACGGCAGGGCCGGGGACCTCTGTGCCGAGGAGATCGGCCAGCGGGGACTTCTGCCCACGGATATGGTGAATGTACTGCCCCGACTCTTGAAATAGGGCGGATGCGAATTGAAAAAACTCATATGCCTGCCGGTGCTGGTGCTGGCGCTGGCGGGCTGTTCGGCGGGAAGCGCGGAGCTGGAGGAGGCGCTGGCCTTCCGGAGCGCCATCCTGGGAGCGCAAAAGGTCAGCTTTCAGGCACAGATCAGCGCGGATTACATAGACCACGTGGAGCAGTTTACGCTGAACTGCACCGCCGACTCCGCCGGAGCGGTGACCTTCGAGGTGGCCGAACCGGAGGAGATCAGCGGCATCACCGGCACCGTCGCCGGGACGGAGGGGACGCTGAACTTTGATGACACCATCCTGGCCTTCCCCCTGATGGCCGACGAGCGGCTCAGCCCGGTCAGCGGTCCCTGGGTGATGATGAAGGCCCTGCGCTCCGGCTGCATCACCTCCTGCGGGCAGGAGGGGGAGCTGCTCCGGGTCACCGTGGACGACAGCTACGAAGACGACGCCCTGACGGTGGAGGTGTGGCTGTCGGGGCAGGAGATCGTGGCCGCCGAGATCAGCTGGCAGGGGAAGCGGCAGATGACGATGGAGATCGAGGGCTTTGGGCTCCTGTAGAATTTTGCGGGAACGGCGCATAGGATAAACCACAGGCAGACCGTATAATTTTCCTGTGGACGTGGGAAAATAGAATCAGCCGCGTTACATAGGAAAATCGGTAGCGCCGGTAAGATTTCTCACGGAGCGTGAAAACATGATGGATAGCAGTGTGAAACGGGGCGACATCTTCTATGCGGATCTCAGCCCGGTGGTGGGCAGCGAGCAGGGCGGCACCCGCCCGGTGCTCATCGTCCAGAACGACACGGGCAACCGCCATTCCCCCACGGTGATCGCCGCAGCCATTACCAGCCAGACGGGCAAGGCAAGGCTTCCCACCCACATCAACATCGCGGGGGGCAGCGTGGGCCTGAGCCGGGACTCGGTGATCCTGCTCGAGCAGATCCGCACCATTGACAAGCGCCGGCTGAAGGAGCACATGGGCCGGCTGGACGAAGCGCAGATGTCCCAGGTGGACAACGCCATCGCGGTGAGCTTCGGGCTGAACAGCGGAATATGAAGAAAGGGCCGCCTTCGGGGAAAACCCGGGGACGGCCCTTCAAGCTGAAAATTTCTTAAGATATTAAATTTACATAACATCTGGAAAATCCTTCCGGGCCGTGATACAATGACCTCACTGAAAGAGAAAGAGGTGCTGAAAGATGAAACGATTTTTCTCTCTGGTGCTGGCCCTTGCGCTGGTGCTGACCCTGATGCCCTTCCAGGTCACGGCAGCAAAGGGCGGGAAGCTGATCGCCCTGACCTTTGACGACGGTCCGGACACCAAGGATACCCCCAGACTGCTGGACGGCCTGAAGGAGCGGGGGGTCCATGTGACCTTCTTCGTGCAGGGACAGTATGTCAAGAACGCCACGAGCCTGGTGAGGCGGGCCTATGACGAGGGCCACGAGATCGGCTCCCACACCTGGGACCATCCCAATCTGCCGGATCTGTCCCTGGCGGAGGTGGAAAGCCAGTTCCAGCGGAGCTGCGCCGTGCTGGACAAGGTCTGCGGCGCGGGAACGGACTACCTGATCCGTCCGCCCTACGGCAACACCACCGAGGCCATCCGGGCGAACATCGGCGCGCCTCTGATCCACTGGTCCGTGGACACCCGGGACTGGGAGACCCTGAACACCTATTCCGTCCGGGACGCCATTCTGGAAGAGGCCTACGACGGCGCCATTGTGCTGCTCCACGACATCCACGGCACCAGCGTGGACGGCGCCCTGCTGGCCATCGATACTCTGCTGAAGCGGGGCTATGAGCTGGTCACCGTCAGCGAGCTGTTCCGCCGCCGGGGCGTGGAGCTGGAAGACGGCGTGCGCTATTACCAGTGCAAGCCCACCGGCACGGACCTGGGTCCCATCCCCACTCCGAAGATTACATATACCACCGACAAGCAGACCATGGAGATCACCATCACTGCCGACACCGACGCGCCCATCTACTACACCACCGACGGCTCCTCGCCAAACAATACCAGCCAGGTCTACACCGGGCCGTTTACGGTGGACTATCCCTGCGACATCCGGGCGGTGGCTGCCTACGCGCTCAACGGCAGCCGGTCCGAGACCGCGGTCCTGGCCTTCGGCGTTACCCCCTGCGACCCGCCCACGGTCCAGGTGGAGGATATGGTTCTGACCTTGAGCCACGAGGTGGAGGACATGGAGATGTACTTCACCCTGGACGGCTCCACCGCCACCGCCAAGAGCACCCTCTACACCGGTCCTGTGGAGGTGGCTGGCGGCCACTATATCCGGGCGGTGGCTGGCGGCGGTTTCTACAAGATGAGCAAGGAAATTGTGCTCTACTGCTCCGAACGGGGAAATCTGTTCGCCGACGTGACCCCGGACAAATGGTATTATGAGCCCATCGACCGGCTGGTCAGCGAGGGCCTGATGAACGGCGTTGGAGATCACCGCTTTGCGCCCAATGACAAGCTGACCCGGGGCATGCTGGTGACTCTGCTCTTCCGGGCCAGCGGCGAGGACCTGGGGGACAGCTGGACCCAGACCAGCGGCTTTACGGATGTGGTGAAGAGCCAATACTACGCCGAGGCTGTGGAATGGGCCTACCGCAACGGCATCGTCAACGGCTACTCCGCCAGGAGCTTCAAGCCAGACGGCAACATCACCCGTGAGGAGCTGTGCAAGGTCATCGACGGCTATCTGACCTACCGGGGCAATGCCCTGCCCAGGGGAGAAAGCTGCAAGGGGAAGTTTGCCGACTACGGCAAGATCCAGAAATGGGCGCTCTCCAGCGTGGAGGCCATGGTCTCCGCCGGTCTGATCCAGGGCGACGGGAAGAACGTGAATCCCGGCGGCAATGCCACCAGAGCGGAGGTTGCTACAGTGCTGTCCCGGATGCTGGACTACGAGGAGTCCCTGACTCCCGAGGAGGAGCCGGTGGAACCCTCTGAACCGGAGGAAACGGAGTCTGCTGAACCTACTGAAGAAACGGTTGAACCGGAAGAAACCGAATAACGCAAAAAAGCAGCCCCGCCGAAAGGCGGGGCTGTTCGCAGTTATGAGGTTATTTTGCAGGTTTGAAAGAATCCTTCAGGCTGACGGAGCGGTTGAACACCAGATGACCGGGCGCGCAGTCCTTGGAGTCGGGGCAGAAGTAGCCCAGACGCATGAACTGATAGCTGGCAGGGGCCTTGGCGGAAGCCAGGCTCTTCTCCACCTTGCAGCCGGTGAGGACTTCCAGGGAGTGGGGGTTCATGCAGGCCAGGTAATCCTTGCCAGCGGCGTCGGGATCGGGATCGTCAAACAGATTATCATACTGACGGACCTCGGCGTCGCAGCAGTTGTCGGCGTCCACCCAGTGGATGGTGGCGCCCTTGACCTTCCGGCCGTCGGCGGGATCGCCGCCCCGGGACTCGGGATCGTAAGTCGCCAGGACCTCCACCACGTTGCCGTTCTCGTCGGTGACACAGCCAGTGCAGCGGATCAGGTACGCGCCCTTCAGGCGGCACTCGGGGCCGTCGGGATACAGGCGCTTGTACTTGGGAATGGGCTGGGCCAGGAAGTCGTCAGACTCGATCCACAGATGACGGGAGAAGGTGACCTCACGGGTGCCGTCCTCGGGACGGTTGGGGTTGTTCTCCACGATCATGGTCTCGGACTGGCCCTCGGGGTAGTTGGTGATGGTCAGCTTCACAGGCTTCAGAACCGCCATGACCCGCTGCGCGGTCTCGTTCAGGTCCTCCCGGAGGCAGAACTCCAGGAAGGCGTAGGGGATGGTGTTGGGGGACTTGGCAACGCCCACGCGCTCGCAGAAGTTGCGGATGGAGGCGGGGGTGTAGCCACGGCGGCGCAGGCCGCAGAGGGTGGGCATCCGGGGATCGTCCCAGCCGGAGACGTAGCCGTTCTCCACCAGGTTTCTCAGCTTCCGCTTAGAGAGCACCGTGTGGTCGATGCCCAGACGGGCAAACTCGATCTGACGGGGCTGATGGGGCACGGAGACGTTTTCAACAACCCAGTTGTACAGGGGACGGTGGTTCTCGAACTCCAGAGAGCACAGGGAATGGGTGATGCCCTCCAGGGCGTCCTGGATGGGGTGGGCGAAGTCGTACATGGGATAGATGCACCACTTATCACCCTGACGGTGATGGTGCATATGGCGGATCCGGTAGATGACGGGGTCACGCATATTGAAGTTGCCGGAGGCCAGGTCGATCTTGGCCCGCAGGGTGTACTTGTTGTCCTCGAACTCACCGGCGCGCATCCGGGCGAACAGGTCCAGGCTCTCCTCGATGGGACGGTCCCGGTAGGGGGACTTGGCGGGGGTCTCGGTGTCGCCGCGGTACTCCTTGAACTGCTCGGGGGTCAGCTCGCAGACATAGGCCAGGCCCTTCTTGATCAGCTCCACTGCGTACTCGTAGTCCTTCTCGAAGTAGTCGGAGCCGTAGTAGAACCGGTCGTCCCAGTCAAAGCCCAGCCAGTGGATATCCTCCTTGATGGCCTCGACGAACTCCACGTCCTCCTTGGTGGGGTTGGTGTCGTCCATGCGCAGGTTGCAGATGCCGCCGAACTTCTCGGCGGTGCCGAAGTCGATGGTCAGGGCCTTGCAGTGGCCGATGTGGAGGTAGCCGTTGGGCTCCGGGGGGAAACGGGTGTGGACAGTCTGACCGGCATAGCGGCCGCCCTCAGCGATGTCTTCCTCGATGAAGGCGTGGATGAAATTTTTGCTTTCCGTGATTTCAGCCATTATGATAACATCCTCTCTTGGGTGATAGTGAATATAATAACAGAATAGATGGATTATAGCGCATATCCCCGGATTTCGCAATACTTTTTTCAAAATAATCCCATCCGGCGGAGCATCGGGGGGACCAATTATGAAAAAACCGAAAACAATTTCAGATTTTGGAGAAATTGTGGTTGTCAATTGGCTTGGTTTACGCTAAAATAGGAAAGGATATGAAAGGAGTGGTAACACTTGTCTGAAATCAAGTACAAGAGAATCATGCTGAAGGTCAGCGGCGAGGCCCTGGCGGGCCCTGCGCACCGCGGCCTTGATTTTGATGTGATCAATTCTGTCTGCGCGGCCATCCGTGAATGTGTGGATATGGGCGTGCAGGTTGGTCTTATGGTTGGCGCCGGCAACTTCTGGCGTGGCGTCAAGGACGGCGCTGACAAGATGCAGCGCAGCCATGCCGACGCCATGGGCATGCTGGGCACCGTGATGAACTCCATCGCCGTGGCCGACGCCCTGGAAAAGCACGGCGTGGACGCCCGGGTACTTAGCGCGGTGGAGATGCACAAGTTCTGCGAGTATTTCACCCGTGACACCGCCGACCGTTACCTGAACGAGGGCAAGGTGGTCATTTTCGCGGCTGGCACCGGCAACCCCTATTTCTCCACCGACACCGGCGTGGTGCTTCGGGGCGTGGAGATCGAGGCGGACGCCATCCTGATGGCCAAGAACGTGGACGCCATCTATTCCGCCGACCCCAACAAGGACCCCAACGCGGTCCGCTACACCCACCTGACCTACGCCGAGGCGCTGGAGAAGAACCTGAGAGCCACTGACATCACGGCCATGGCTCTGGCGATGGACAACGATATGACCATGGTCTGCTTCGGCCTGGACGAGGAAAACAGCATTCTGCGCGTGGTTCGCGGCGAGGAAATCGGAACCACCGTGAAAAACAACTTTTGAGGAGGACGAAACAATGGCAGTTGATTTTAAGGATTACAGCAGAAGAATGGACAAGGCTCTGGAGCACCTGCAGGAGGAGTTCGGCGCCGTCCGCGCCGGCCGTGCCAACGCAAAGGTTCTGGACCGGATCACTGTGGAATACTATGGTTCCGAGACGCCCCTGAACGGCGTGGCTACCATCTCTTCCCCCGACGCCCGCACCCTGGTGATCTCCCCCTGGGACACCAAGCTGCTCAAGGACATTCAGAAGGCCATCCAGACCAGCGATCTGGGCATCAACCCCCAGAACGACGGCCGTGTCATCCGTCTGGTCTTCCCCCAGCTGACCGAGGATCGCCGTAAGGATCTGGTCAAGCAGGTCAAGAAGTACGCCGAGGAAGCCAAGGTCGCCATGCGGAACATCCGCCGGGACGGCATGGACTACGTCAAGAAGCTGAAGAAGAATTCTGAGATCACCGAGGATGATCAGAAGAAGGCAGAGAAGGATCTGCAGGACCTGCTGGATAAGAACATCAAGAAGGTCGACGCCGCTCTGGCTGCCAAGGAAAAGGAACTGATGGCGATCTGATTCGCTCATTGCAAGGGGCGCGGCGCGCCCCTTGTTTGCGATTTTGGGAGAGAATTATGGCATTTTTTGAGAAAAAGAAGACCCCTGAGCTGGCGCCGCCCCGGCACATCGCCATCATTATGGACGGCAACGGCCGCTGGGCCAAAAATCGGGGCCTGCCCCGGACCGCCGGTCACGCAGCCGGCGCGGAGACCTTCCGCCGGATCGCCAATTACTGCCGCACCCTGGGTGTGGAGTATCTGACGGTCTATGCCTTCTCCACGGAGAACTGGAAGCGCTCCGAAGAGGAGATCGCGGGCATCATGAAGCTCCTCCACAACTATCTGATGGAGGCGCTCCAGGACATGGAGAAGAACCATGTCAAATTCAAATTCTTCGGCGACCTGACCCGGCTGAGCCCGGAGCTGCAGGCGCTGTGCCGGAAGGCGGAAAGTGAGTCCGAGGACTATGAAGTCCAGGTGAATTTCTGCCTGAACTACGGCGGCCGGGACGAGATCGTCCGGGCAGCCAGAGCCTACGCCGCCGAGGTGGCGGAGGGCAAGCGAAATCCCGAGGAGCTGACCGAGGAGCTGTTTGACGGCTATCTCTACTCCGCCGGTGTGCCGGACCCGGAGCTGATCATCAGACCCTCCGGCGAGATGCGCATCAGCAATTTCCTGCTGTGGCAGGCGGCTTACTCGGAGTTTGTGTATATGAATGTATTGTGGCCCGATTTCCGGGAAAAGGACCTGGACGAGGCCATTGCAGAATATCACCGGCGAAACCGCCGGTTTGGAGGCGTTTAATCAAACATGAAAACCCGAGTCATTGCGGCGGTGGCTATGCTCATTCCGCTGCTGATCATCGTGCTGGCCCTGCCGAAGGTCTGGGCGGCCATTGCCTGCGGCGTCATCGCGGCCATCGGAGCCTATGAGCTGCTCCATCAGACTGGTCTTGTGAAGCATCCCCGGCTGGTGGCCTATGCGGCGGTATCCGCGTTCCTGATGTCCATGTGGAGCTACGCCGGACAGAGCCAGGCCTGGGGCACCCTGCTGGTGGTGGGCGTGTTCTGTGTCTACTTCGGCGAGATGATGGCGTCCCACGTGAAGCTGACCTTCGACAAGATCGCCATGTGCCTGGTGGCGGCGCTGATCGTGCCCTACCTGCTGACCAGCCTCGTCCGCATCCATTCCCTACGGCTGGGGCGGCATTACATCATCATCCCCTTCATCATGGCCTTCCTGCCGGACAGCGGCGCGTATTTCGCCGGTAAATTCTTCGGCAAGCACAAGCTGGCTCCGGTCATCAGCCCCAAGAAGACCATCGAGGGCGTCATCGGCGGCGCGGTCTCCGGCATCGTGGGCATGATGCTCTACGCCCTGGTGATGGACCTGGCCTTTGGTATGGAAGTGAATTACATCTACGCCATCGTCTATGGCATTGCCGCCGCGGGCGGCTCTGTGATGGGCGACCTGAGCTTCTCCGTCATCAAGCGGCAGACCGGCATTAAGGACTACGGCAATCTGATCCCTGGCCACGGCGGCGTGCTGGACCGGCTGGATTCCATGATGGTGGTGGGACCTCTGGCAGAGGCGCTGGTCCTGCTGATCCCCCTGGCTGTGAATTGAGGTAACCAATTATGATGAAATATGTATCCATTCTCGGCTCCACCGGCTCCATCGGCCGCCAGAGCCTGGACGTGATTTCGAAGCTGGACGGCGTGAAGGTGGTCGCTCTGACTGCCGGTACCAGCGTGGACCGGATGGCGGAGCAGTGCCGCCAGTTCCTGCCGGAGCTTGCCGTCATGTCCACCGAAGAGGCCGCCCGTGAACTGAAAGAAAAGATCAGTGATCTCGCCATCCGGGTGTCCTGGGGTGAGGAGGGCCTGATCGAGGCCGCGACCCTGGAAAGCGCCGACTGCGTCATCACTGCCGTCGTCGGTATGCTGGGCCTGAAGCCTACCCTGGCCGCCATCAAGGCCCACAAGCGGATCGGTCTTGCCAACAAGGAGACCCTGGTCTGCGCCGGTGAGCTGGTGATGCGGGAGGCAAAGAAGGAGGGGGTGGAGATCGTCCCCGTGGACTCCGAGCACTCCGCCATTTTCCAGTGCCTGATGGGCAACCACCACAAGCGGCAGGTGAAGAAGATTATCCTGACCTGCTCCGGCGGTCCCTTCTTCGGCAAGAGCAAGGAAGAGCTGAAGTCCGTCACCCGGGCCGACGCCCTGAAGCACCCCAACTGGAAGATGGGCGCCAAGATCACCATCGACTGCTCTACCCTGATGAACAAGGGCCTGGAAGTCATCGAGGCCATGCGGCTGTATGACGTGCCCCTGGAACAGATCCAGGTGCTGATCCACCGGCAGAGCATCGTCCATTCCATGGTGGAATATGTGGACGGCGCTGTGATGGCCCAGATGGGCGCGCCGGATATGCGCCTGCCCATCCAGCTGGCCCTGACTTACCCGGAGCGGATGGAGTGCCCCGTGGACGCGCTGGACCTGACCGCCCAGCCCCTGACCTTCTCACATCCCGACCTGGAAGCCTTCCCCTGCCTGGCTCTGGCGATGCAGGCGGCAAAGCAGGGCGGCACCGCCTGCCCGGTGATGAACGGCGCCAACGAGGAGGCCGTCGCCATGTACCTCCGGGACGAGATCGGCTTCTACGACATCTACGAGCTGGTTAAGGGCGCTATGGACGCCATTCCCTTCATCGCTGATCCCACGCTGGAGGAGATCCTGGCCTGCGACGCTCAGGCCCGTGCCTATGTTCGGGAAAAGGCGGCAAAGTAATTTCTTTCATTAAAAGCGAGGAACGCGAATGTATATTCTTCTGGCAATTCTCATGTTCAGCATCCTGATCTTCGTCCATGAGCTGGGCCATTTCGTCACCGCCAAGCTCTTCGGAGTCCAGGTCAACGAATTTTCCATGTTCATGGGTCCGGCCATCTGGAAGAAACAGGTGGGGGAGACTCTGTACGCCATTCGCTGCATCCCCTTCGGCGGCTACTGCGCCATGGAAGGCGAGGACGAGGAATCCGACAATCCCCGGTCCTTCGGCCACGCGGCCTGGTGGAAAAGGCTGATCATTCTGGTGGCGGGTGCTGCCATGAATTTCCTGTTCGGCCTGCTGATCTTCTGCATCCTGTATCTGCCTGCCCAGCAGATTGTGGCCCCTGTAATCACCCAGTTCACCGACTGCTGTACCTTCAACAACGAGGAGGGCCTGCGGCTGGGCGACGAGATTTTGGAGATCGACGGGGAGAAGGTCTATCTGAACAGCGACATTTCCACCCTGCTGAGCCTGAATTCCACCGGCGTCCATGACCTGGTGGTCCTCCGGGACGGGGCGGAGGTCCGGTTTGAGGACCTGCCCATGACCCATACCCATGTGGACGAGAACGGGGAGACCTATTCCCACTACGGCATCGGCTTCGGCGTCGCCCGGGAGGCGAGTTTCGCCGACAAGCTGGGGCTGGTGTGGGATGTGACCCTGGACAATGTGCGGAACATCCGGCTGAGCCTGCAGATGCTGATCACTGGCAAGGCGGGAGTTTCCGATATGTCGGGTCCCGTGGGCATCGTCCAGATCATGTCCGAGACGGCTGAGAATTCCGCCTCCACCATGGACGCGGTTTTGAACATCCTGTATTTCACCGGCTTCATCGCCGTGAACCTGGCGGTGATGAACCTGCTGCCCATTCCTGCGCTGGACGGCGGCCGGGCGCTGTGCGTGGTGCTCACCTCCGCCTGGGAGGGCGTCACCAAGAAAAAGATCGACCCCAAATATGAGGGCTACCTCCACGGCGCGGGCATGGTCCTGTTGCTTGGACTGATGGCGTTTATTACCTTTAAAGACATTTTCAACATTTTCAGAGGGTGAGAGATATGACAAGACAGATCATTGTGGGCGGTGTGCCCATCGGCGGCGGAGCCCCCGTAGCCATCCAGTCCATGCTCAATACCAAAACCACCGATGTGGCCGGTTCCCTGGCCCAGATCAACGCGCTGAAGGACGCCGGATGCCAGATCGTCCGGCTGGCGGTGCCCAATATGGAGGGCGCGAGAGGCTTTGCCGAGATCGCCAAGGAGAGCCCCCTGCCTCTGGTGGCGGACATCCATTTTGATTACAAGCTGGCCATCGCCGCGGCTGAGGGCGGTGCGTCCAAGATCCGCATCAACCCCGGCAACATCGGCGGCGAGGACCGGGTGAAGGCTGTTGTGGATGTATGCAAGGATAAGCATATCCCCATCCGCATCGGCGTCAACGGCGGTTCTCTGGACAAGAAGCTGCTGGAAAAGTACGGCCATCCCACCGCCGAGGCCCTGGTGGAGAGCGCCTTCGAGCACCTGGAACTGCTGGAAAAGCAGGGCTTCTATGATACCTGCGTGTCCATGAAGTCCTCCACTGTGCCCACCATGGTGGCGGCCTGCCGCCTGTTCCGGGGCAAGTGCGACTACCCCCTGCACATCGGCGTCACCGAGACCGGCCCTGTGCGCCAGGGCCTGATGAAGTCCGCCATGGGCATCGGCACGCTGCTGCTGGACGGCATCGGCGACACCATCCGGGTGTCCCTCACCGACGACCCCATTGAAGAGATCTACGCCGCCAAGGACATCCTGAAGGCCGCGGGCCTGCGGAAAGAGGGCGTGAACATCATTTCCTGCCCCACGTGCGGCCGGACCCGGATCGACCTGATCGGTCTGGTGAACCAGGTGGAGGCTGCCCTGAAGAACTGCGAGAAGCCCATCACCGTGGCGGTCATGGGCTGCGTGGTCAACGGTCCCGGCGAAGCCCGGGAGGCCGACATCGGCATCGCTGGCGGCGACGGCTGGGGCATGATCTTCGAGAAGGGCGAGCAGGTGGACAAGCGGCCTTATGAGGAGCTGCTGCCCGCGCTGCTGGAACGGATCGAGGCAATGTAAGAATTTCTGGG
>JBGVDK010000178.1:0-5180 GCA_045119355.1 Faecousia sp. | reverse complement strand
GAACGCAACAAAATTTTTATTTTGTTGCGTTCGTTCTGTTCAAGGCTATGGGGACATGGGTCGCGGACAATGGTGAACTGGCTGCCTGTTCCCAGTCCCCCGGGCGGCGATTCATATATCCTCCCGCTCAAAAAATCCCCTCGGCTGATTGGTTCTTTCAGCCGAGGGGCGTTTCTTCATTTCAGAACAAGTCTGCTTTGGAATTTTCCACCACGTTGGGCAGCAGGTCATAGATGCTGCACCCGCAGAGCCCATCGAAGTGCTTCTTCAGCTTCAGGAAGGCACGCCACTTTTCCAGGGTCCCTTCCGCGAAGCCGTAGCGCAGCGCCACGTCCACCAGCCGCTTCTCCATGATGCAGGCGCCGTTCGGCAGCGAGATGGCGTCGCAGAGCTGGATCAGCCGGTCGTAGTCATCGTACTGGATTTCGTTCAGATACCGGTCCAGAAAATTCACCCGGTCCTGGCTCACGTCGATCCTGCCGAAGAAGGTCTCGATGCTCTTGACGGGAAACGAATGGGTCATGCAGACCCGGGCGATCTCCGGCTGGCCCAGGGCCATCATATGATCGTATCCATCCAGCACATGGGCCATGGCGGTGACCCCCTCCCGGCGGCCGATGTCGTGCATCAGGCCCAAGATGTACGCCTTCTCCGGATCCAACGTTCCGGTTTTCTCCGCGATGCGGCGGGCATTGTCTGCCACGGACCGGCTGTGGTCGCCCCAGGGGCCAGGATTCCGGCGGAGGGCTTCGGAAAGCTCCCGCTCCGCTTCCATTCTTGTCAGCATTGCCTCTCCCCTTTTCTCAGGGCGCTTCGGAAAGGCCCTCGGGATGGATATAATAGACGGTGGTATTTCCCTGTCCGTCGGTGAATTCCACGGCGAAGGAGCGGCTCTCGTCGTCATATCCGCCGATCAGCTCCAACACATCGCTCTGGGTCAGATTACTGGCGGAAAACAGCATCCGCTGGCCGATGGCCGTGCCCTCCAGCCAGGAGACCTCGGAAAGCTGGACCTGGTAGACCTCCCCCTCCACGCCGATGAGGATGTGCTCACCGTCAGCCTCCACGGTGATGGGGATTTTCCGGTAGCCGTCCCAGTCCCCCCGCAGGAGCAGATCGCCGGGGATCGTTCCGTAATTGCCCGGGAAATATTCCTCCCGGAGGATGCCGTTCAGGGATTCATAGGGGACCTCCGCCTTGATGATGCCGGCAGCGTAGGGACCCAGCTCATACTGGTTGAAGAAGATCACCAGTCCCGTATCGTTGAAATACCAATAGGGCGTCATGGAGCCGTAGGAAAAAGCGCTCTGGATGGTGTCGGCGTAGTCCTCAAACAGCGCTCCCTCGCCCAGGTCCAGGAACTTGTCCTCGATGGTAAGCTGGACCATGTTGGCAAGTTCCCGAGCGCCTTCCTCATAGATCACGTCCTCCAGGGTCAGGATCTTTTGGTTCTCCATGTCCAGGTTCCAGGCGGTCTGGACCGTGCCGGGATGGGCTCCGCCGGAATACACCGAGCTGAGGACCATCAGGGAGACCAGTCGGCTGTCATGCCGTCCCACGCCCAGCTCCTGATAATTGGAATAGCTGTAGAAATTCGGCTCGCTGCCGGAGAGGTGCTGCTCCTGGGCATATTGCAGCAGATTCTCGCTGTTGGAAACATACTCCCGGCGGATCTCCACCAGGATGGAGTCCACCCAGGCTTCCTGCTCCGGGTCCATGGAATAGAAGGACGTGTCGCAGGTATACTCATACAAAAGCTCCGTACCGTCGTCGGCGGTGGAGATGGCGCTGTCCCGGGTGAAGACGAAATAGTTGCTCACCACCCAGTCTCCCTCGGCCGCTGCCGAGGGAGGCAGCGTCTCTGCGGACGCCCCGTCGAAAGTGATTCCTTCGCCGGGATCCTCCGGGTGCTTCGATGCGGCAGCCTCCGTCTCCGCGTCGGCGGGAGAAAGTCCATAGACACTTGAACCGACAAGGGCTTCCTCCCCCCCGGCCTCATCCGCCTGGGCCATGTTGTTTTCCATGGGAGCCGCCTCGGAGGACGCGCCGCATCCCGCCAGGATCATTGCTCCAAAAAGAAGAAAAATCAGTCTTTTCCGCACCACATCACCCTCCTTTCTTTCTGAAATCATCATAACATAATGATCGCCTGATTGCAATGGATTATCCGATGATTTAATTTCTTAAGATATTTCAAACTTTCCCTCTTTACATTTCCTTCCAGATTCGCTACAATCATATCGGAATCAAAATTTACCTTTATTAGGAGGAATCCATATGAGTATCAAACGTATCGGTGTGCTCACCAGCGGCGGCGACGCCCCCGGCATGAACGCCTGTGTCCGCAGCGTCGTCCGTACCTGCCTGTACCACGGCGTCGAGTGCTACGGCATCCGCAGAGGCTGGAACGGCCTGATCTCCGGCGACATCGTCCGCCTGGACGAGCGCAGCGTTTCCCATACCATCAACCGGGGCGGCACCATCCTCTACACCGCCCGGAGCAAGGAATTCATGACCGAGGAGGGCCAGCGCAAGGCCGTCTCCACCTGCAAGTTCCTTGGCCTGGACGGCATCGTAGCCATCGGCGGCGACGGTACCTTCCGTGGCGCCCGGGCCCTGAGCAAGTATGGCATCAACGTCATCGGCATCCCCGGCACCATCGACAACGACATCTCCTGCACCAATTACTGCATCGGCTTCGACACCGCCGCCAATACCGCCATCGAGTGCATCGACAAGCTCCGGGACACCATGCAGTCCCACGAGCGCTGCTCCGTGGTGGAGGTCATGGGCCGCAACGCCGGTTACCTTGCCATGTACGTGGGCCTGGCCGTTGGCGCTACCGCCGTTCTGGTCCCCGACGAGCCCATTGATTTCGAGCGGGACGTCATCGAGAAGATCCGTCAGGCCCGGTTCAACGGCTTTACCCATTACATGATCGTGGTGGCCGAGGGCGCAGGCTCCGCCGCGGACATCGCCGCGAAGATCAAGGACGCCATCGACCTGGATCCCCGGGTCACCGTTCTGGGCCACATCCAGCGCGGCGGCGTGCCCTCCGGCCGTGACCGGGTCAACGCCACCAAGATGGGTTATCTGGCCGTGGAGCTGTTGCTGGCAGGTAAGAACAACCGGATCGTCTGCACCCATGACGGCGGCTACGTTGACGTGGACATCGACGAGGGTCTTAACATGAAGAAGAGCATCCAGAAGATGGAAGTGGATGTTCTGGCCGCCATGACCGGCATCTAAAGTAACCACCAACACCCCACCGCTTTCGGTGGGGTGTTTCCAGGAAAATAGGGAAATTTTATGCGTGACATGACCACCGGCTCTCCCCTGTCCCATCTCTGGCGGTATGCCCTGCCGGTGCTGCTGGGCAACTGGCTTCAGCTGAGCTACAACGCCATCGACTCCATCATCGCCGGGCGCTTCATCGGAAGCGAAGCCCTGGCGGCGGAGGGCATCGCGGGCCCGGTGATGAATCTGGTGATCCTAGCGATCTCCGGACTGTGCATCGGTGCGGGGGTGCTGATGAGCGAGTCCTTCGGCGCGAAGGACTTCCAGAAGCTGAAACAGACGCTGGCTACTACCCTGCTCTTCGGCTTTCTGCTGACGGTTTGTGTGGCTGGCCTGGGCGTGGTTTTGGCGCCCATGATTCTCGCCGCTTTGGAGGTGCCGGAGGAGATCTTTGACATCACCGTGGCGTATCTGCGGATCACCTTCCTGGGCGCGCCCTTTACCTTCTTCTACAACGCCCTGGCGGCGGGGCTGAAAAGCGTGGGCGATTCCAAGGCGCCGCTGAAATTCCTGGCCTTCTCGGCGGTGCTGAACGCCGGACTGGACCTGATTTTCCTGGGCGTCCTCCGGTTCGGCATCATCTGCAGCGCCACCACCACCGTGGTCGCCGAGGCCGTCTCCGCGCTGCTGGCGGCAGTTTTCATGGCCCGGAAGGTGCCGGAGCTGTGCCCGGAACAGGATCAGTGGAAGATCAGCCCTCCCCTGCTGAAGATGATTCTCCATTATGGCGGCCCCACGGCCCTCCAGCAGGCGGTCCAGCCCATCGGCAAGGTGCTGATCCAGGGTCAGGTTAACGCCCTGGGCGTCAGCTCCATCGCCGCCTTCAACGCCGTCACCCGGGTGGACGATTTCGCCTGCATCCCGGAACAGGGCATCTCCGCCTCCATCTCCACCTACATCGCCCAAAACCGGGGCGCGAAAAAGCAGGAGCGGATCCGTCCGGGCTTCCGGGCAGGGATAGGCTTGGAGCTGGGGTACTGGGTGCTCATCGGCGGGTTCACCATTCTCTTCCGGACCCCGGTGATGAGTATGTTCGTCACCGGCGAGGACGCCGCCGAGGTCATCCGGCTTGGCAGTCAGTACCTCGGGTACATGGCGCTGTTCTACCTCTGGCCCGCCATGACCAACGGCGTTCAAGGCTTCTTCCGGGGCATGGGCAGGATGTACACCACCATGCTGGGCACCTTCATCCAGACGGCCCTGCGGACGATAAGCACCTACATTCTCGCGCCAAAACTCGGCATCACCGGCATCGCCTTTTGCTGCTGCATCGGCTGGACGGCCATGCTGCTGTTCGAGGCGCCCTATTACTTCTATACCTGTAAAAAACAGAACCTATCCAAGTAACATATTGACCTCCCGCCGGGAAAGCGGGAGGTCGTTTTTTATGCTTTGTTCGTCCCAAGGAAAATCAGAAGCCCGGACAGGAAAGGTAGAATACAGGACAGCATCCCCCGGCCGGCGGGATAAAGCAGCAGTCCGTACCAACGATTTCCCCCAAAGATTCCAAACAGGGCCATCAGGGACGGCACACCAACCAGCAGTCCCAGCCACTGGCATCTCCTCCGCCAGCGCTCCCCCGGCCGAACCGGCGAGAACAGGGACAGCAGCGCCGGAAGAAACATTCCTCCCGTAAAGGAACCGATGACCGGCAGAATGTAATAGCCCAAAATCAGCGGCCAGGCGATGTAAAACGTATTGCAATAGCGCTTCACATAGGGCTCGATCAGCAGCGTGTAGAGTACGATCACCGCCGCGACGCCGCCCCAGACCGCACACCAGATCACATATTTCCGCTGGAACTTCGGATATTCCCCCGGTTTCACGCCGTAGATCAGTTCATTGATATCCGCGCCCAGGGCTTCCGCCAAAGCCGTCAAAGT
>JBGVDK010000177.1:0-18684 GCA_045119355.1 Faecousia sp. | reverse complement strand
AAACCACCGAGCCCGAGGAGTCCGTCCCCGAAACCAGCGAGCCCGAGGGCACCGAGCCTTCCGAGCCTGAGGAGACGAAGCCCGGCAACGACCACGAGGACAGCTACGAGAACAGCAGAGCGGAAGCTCTGAAGAAGCTGCTGTCCTGGCTGAAGGGCTGGATGCGTCCCTGATTCCCTGAAGAACTGAACATGGCTCCCGGAGGCTTCGGCCTCCGGGACAGGAAGATCCCTCCTCTGGCGGGATTTTTCTGGATTCCGGAATGGAATATTTTGGAAAAAATTAAATAAAATACGGGTTTTCCTGAGAATTGATGTGTTTTATGAACAAAAAAATTAGAAATATCATTGCTCTGATGTTAGCAGTGATTACAATTTTCACAGTATCTTCCCCCGCGGTCTCTGCTGCCAGCGTGAAAGTTGCTGATGTAGGTGCTCTTTGGGATAGCTTTACCGCTGGCTCCGGCACCTTCACTGTCACCAGCAGCAGCCGTGTGTTTGTTGTGGCTGACAGCGAGCCCTCCGGCGTTCTGCTTCAGACTGCCGAGCTCCTTCAGCGTCAGCTGCAGGCTGATTTTGAAGGCTGCTTTACGGATCTGGTTTGGGGCAAAGCGTCCTGGGCCAAGACCGGCGATATCGTCCTGAACCTGGATTCCTCCAGCGGCACCGGCGCTGACGGCTATAAGCTCAACGTGACCTCCACCACCGCGACTGTCACCGCAGCCGATACCGACGGCCTGATCTACGGCACCAACAATCTGATGAAGTGCTTCCGGGCGGTTGGCGGTAATTCCATTTCCGGTTTTACCGGTTATGACACTCCCGATACCAAGGAGCGCACCGTCCATCTGGATCTGGCCCGTAAGTATTACACCGTCGAGTGGGTCAAGAACTTTATCAAGCAGATGTCCTGGATGGGTTATAACGCTCTGGAGCTGCATCTGTCTGAGGACGGCGGCTTCCGTGCTGACTTCTGGGATGAAGACTACTATACCGATAATTACGATCCCGAAAATGACTTCTCCTGGCTCTGCGGCAGCTATGTTCAGTCCTGGGTTTATGACGAGACTCTTCCTGATGGCACCACTGGCACCTATACTGATGACCCCGATGCGGGTAAATACCTGACTACCGCTGAGCTGGTCGAGATCTGCGAAGTTGCCAAGGAGTACCACATCGAGATCATTCCCTCATTCGACAGCCCTGCCCATATGGACTACATCACCTGGAAGTTCGAGCAGAACTACAAGTCCAACATGAGCTATTCCTTCACTTACGATGGCACCACGTATAAGGCCAGCTCCACTAGCGGCTGCATCAACTATACCGGCAGAACTGGTCGGCCCAGCCCCACCTGGCCTCACTACACCACTATCGACATCACTGATGGTACCATGGCCAAGGCTTTCGTCTTTGCCCTATATGAGGATATGGCCGACTTCTTCAAGGAGTATGCCGGATCTACTAAGTTCAATATCGGTGCGGACGAGGTCAATTTGACTTCTTCCGCAAGCTCCTGGCCTCGTAAGTGGAGCTATTCCGCTTTCCCCGGCTATATCAATGACCTTAACCGGATGCTGAATGAAAAGGACTACACCGTCCGCGCATACAATGACTTCATCGGCTCTACCACCTATAACCAGAGCAATTCTGCGGCGGTTTACAAGTTCGATGACAACATCGAAATCTGCTACTGGACATCCGACTTCCAGCCTACCACTGGCACCTGGAGCGAAGCCACCTGGCACTGCAAGTTCTTCTGGGAGAACAACACCGGCACCACAGATAACTGGGGCGACGGCGGCCGAACCATGTACAACTGCATCCAGACGAACTCCTACTATGTTCTGCGTATCGGCACCTCCGGTGATAATCGAGACGCACGTGACCCTGATAATCGCAACTGGACCTTCTACCACACCAACGCTGAGGCGATCTTTAACGAGTGGTATCCTGCAGATATGAGCGAAAAGGGTGTCTATGCAGAAAATGCCGCCGATGTGCCTGAAGATCAGCTTGGCGGCGCATACTTCCTGATCTGGAACGACTATGCTGCCCTGAACACCGAGAGTGAAGTCTGGAACGGCGCTGTCGATGGATGGGATAAGGATCGTACCTATTATCTGTTTGATATTATGGCTGCTAACATCATGAAGATGTGGAATTCCGATATCAACAAGAGCACAGTTACTTATTCCTATAAGCAGTCCGGAAATGTTTCGTCTGTAACTTACAATGGCACCGTTACTTACGATGAATTTGCGGAGGTTTCCAGCAAGTTTGGATGGTTCCCCGGATTCACCAGCTGCTCCAAGGCTGCCAGTCTGCCCGCTGCCGACACCATGTCTCAGGCCTATCTCGCCGACCACAGCGCGCTGACCGAGGCTCTGAAAAATAAGATCTCCAACGCGGACGGTACCTACACTGCCGAAAGCTATGCGGATTATGAGGAGGCTTACGAAGCTGCCGAGACCGTCAACGCAAACCACGCCGCTACTGAGGCGGAAGTCGCGAAGGCCCTTGCAAACCTCAATGCCGCAGCAGAAGCACTGGTTGTGTACGTCGCGGTTGACAAGTCCGCCCTTCAGACTGCATATGCAGCATATGAGAGCAAGAACGAAGATGACTACACCAGCAGCTCCTGGAGTACCTATGTGACCGCTGCCGAGTCTGCAAAGGAAGTCATTGAAGACGAAGGCGCGACTCAGGAGGATGTGAATGACGCACTGGCTGATCTGAAGAATGCGGAAGCTGCTCTGGTCAACATCGCCGAGCTGAACACTGCTGTCAGCAATGCCATCACCGAGCAGGGTAGTTACACCGAAGACACCTGGGCGGCCTATACCACCGCACTTGACGCTGCGAAGGAAGTGCTCGCCAATGGTAACGCAACTCAGACGGAAGTCAACAAGGCTCTGGATAATCTGACTTCTGCGAGAAATGCCCTGAAGGAGAATATTGCCGAGAACACCAGTGTCCTCAGCGTCCGGAAGATCAGCGCCTCCACCCCCGTGGGCAAGAAAGTCGGTCTGGTCATCAACACCACCACCGACGTAGAAACCCTGGAGCTGTATTTGAATGGCACGGAGGTCGATCTGACCCTCTGCATTAACAATGTGCAGACCCTGAACGGCGAGGAAGTTCGGGTCTGGATGATCAACTTCAAGGCTACTGCAAAGGGCGAATATACTTACGTGATCAAAGCAGACGGTAAGGCGGCTGCGGAAGTAAACATCACTGTGAAATAACCTTCATAAAACAAATCAGAACCGGCCGGACGCAAGTCCGGCCGGTTTTCTGCGTGGTCCGCAGGAAGTCAAAAAACCGCCCGGGAGCCTCCAAAGAGGATTCCCCGGGCGGATATTTTATTGAACCTTCACAGTGATGTGCTCGATCTCCTTGCGGGAGAGCTGAGCGACTTCCCCCGCCTCCACCCGATAAACCCGGGTGCACATGCTGAGCACCGAGGGCCGGTGGGTGGTGACGATGCAGGTGAGGCCCAGGTCCATCAGGTTTTTCAGCACCCGTTCCTCGGTAGCCATGTCCAGAGCGCTTGTGACCTCGTCCAGCAGGAGAATCGGAGCCTTCCGCATCAACGCCCTGGCGATGGCGATCCGCTGAGCCTGGCCCTCTGAGACGCCCTTGCCGCCCTCGCCCAGCCGGGAGTGGATGGTGTTGGGCAGCTTCTCCACAAACTCCCAGGCGCAGGCGCTCTTCAGCGCACGGATGATCTGTTCGTCGGTGGCCTCGGGGTCGATCATCCGCAGATTCTCGGCCACCGTGCCCGCCAGGAGGGTATTTCCCTGGGGAACGTAGGAGAAATAATGCCGGGTGGAGGGGCTGAGGGGAACCGATCCCTTTTCCGGGATCTCCAAAGCCGCGCTGCCGCTGACGGGGCTGATCAGCCCCAGCAGGAGCCGGAGCAAAGTGGTCTTGCCCTGGCCGGAGGGACCGATGAGGGCCACCACCTCGCCGGGACCGGCGTGGAGATTCACGTCCCGGAGCACGGGACGGTCCGGATCATAGGAGATCCCGGCGTTTTCCACCCGGATGGTGCAGAGGGGAGAGGGTGCCTCGGTGGCGCTGGGGTCCCGCTCCTCGGGAGGAAGCTCCGTCAGCTCCCGGAGCCGCTCCGCGGCCACCGAGCCGGACAGCGCCTTGGGCACCAGGCTGATCAGGCCGGAGAAGGCGCTTTGCAGCGTGGAGCGCTGTTGGAGGAAGAAGACCATGGTGCCTAGAACGATGTTCCGGTTCCAGAGCTGACACAGGCAGTAGCCCAGGGCGATGTACTGGACCAGGGTGCTCACAGAGGAGAGCAAAGCCTGGGTCTGGATGTTGAACCGGTTGAATTCCAGCACCGCGTCCCGGTATTTGCTCTGATGGCTGTGGAGCTGACCGGAAACATGGTCCTCGATGCCGAAGCTTTTCAGGGTGTCGATGTTCCGGAAGGTCTCGGACTGGAAGGAGGACAGCTCGCTGCTGATCTGCCGCATGGTCCGGTTGTGCTCCCGCTGCTTTTTCAGAAGCTGGTGGGACAGGAGGAACAGCAGCGGCGTGCTGGCGCAGCCGATCAGGGCCATCATGGGGTCATAATAGAGGATCACGGCCAGGGTGGCAACGATGGAAAAGAGCTGAATGATCAGGCTGGGCAGCAGGGATACCGCGCAGCCGGAGACGGTGCTCACATCGGCGGAGAACCGGTTCAGCAGGTCGCCGCTGGAATATTTGGAGATCCCCAGCCACTGGGAATGGATCAGCCGGTCGAAAATGGTGGACTGGACGTGGTTCTGCATGGTGACGCCAAGCTTGGCAGAGAACCGGGAGTTCAGGGCGGAGAACCCGACCCCCAGGGCCGCACTGAGAATCAGCAGGGGAATGAGACGGATCAGCCGGTCCAGGTCCAGGCTTGTGATACAGTCGATGAGGTATTTGCTGACCACGCTGCTGACCAGAGACAGAGCGCTGGACCCCATGCCGAAAAGGGTATATAATACGATGGAGCCCCAGTGATCCTTCGCAAAGGACAGGATCCACTTCCAATCCCGGTACAGGTCCCGGAAGGTCCCGTTTTTGATATGGTCCCGGAGCATCCGGGCGGCTTCTCCGCCGGAGGCGGATTGACGTTGGCGCATGGAGCACCTCCTTGTGGGAAAATGGATGATTCCTCATTATACCATAGTTTTGCGGGGATTGCCAGCCCTGTTGGAGGAATGGACCGCTGTTTTTCAAAGGAACCGCTCCGTTTGAGAATGCGGGCGGCCTTGGCAGCAACTTATGCTTGTCAATGGAACACAATTCGTGTATAATTCCAGTGAAGAAGAGAGAAAACCGAATATTGAGAGGTTCTTTTTATGGAAGTCAATTACAAAAACAAGTCCTACTACAACACGGCGAAAATGCCCATCCGGCAGCCGCTGGTGCTGGGCGGCCTGATGGCAGGCTTGAGCCGCGTGGCGCTGCTGGGCCAGGAGTACAAGATCGAGAAGATCAACATGGAGGGCGTGAAGCCTCCCTATATGCTCCTGTCGAACCATATGTATTTCGTGGATTTTGAGCTCAGCGCCATTGCTGCTTTCCCCCATCGGGTGAACAATGTGGCCACCATCGACGGCTATTACCGCCGGCCCTGGATCATGGAGCTGATCGGCTGCATCTGCAAGCGGAAGTTCACCACCGACCTGCACCTGGTCAAGGCCATCCGCCATGTGCTCCGGGAGAAGGGCGACGTGCTCTGCATGTACCCCGAGGCCCGGTATTCCCCCGTGGGAACTACCGCCATCCTGCCGGACTCCCTGGGCAAGCTGGTGAAGATGAACAAGGTCCCGGTGGTGGTCCTCCTGCACCACGGAAACTATCTGCACACCCCCTTCTGGAACTACCGTCAGCCCCGGAAGTGCCCCCTGTACACCACAATGACCCAGATCCTCACCGCCGAGCAGGTGGAGCAGATGTCCGTGGAGGAGATCAACGAGGCCATCCGCCAGGCCATGACCTACGACGAGTACAAATGGCAGAAGGCCCAGCACATCATCATCGACGAGCCCTACCGGGCCGAGGGCCTGCACAAGGTGCTCTATCAGTGCCCCAGCTGCGGCAAGGAGCATGAGATGGGCTCCAAGGGCACTCAGCTCTTCTGCAAGGCCTGCGGCAAGCGCTGGGAGATGAACGAGCTGGGCGAGCTGTACGCCCTGGAGGGCGAGACCGAATTCTCCCACATTCCCGACTGGTACGAGTGGGAGCGCAGCCAGGTCCGGGCACAGATCGAGTCCGGGGAATATTCCTTCGAGGATGAGGTGGACGTGTATTCTCTGCCCCGGACCATGCGGTTCCATCACCTGGGCAAGGCGAAGCTGACCCACGATTTTGAGAACGGCTTTGTGCTGGAGGGCGAGTACCGGGACGCTCCCTACAGGATCGAGCGGAATCCCATGGGTATGTACGGCGTCCACATCGAGTACGATTACTGCTACATCAAGCCCTATGACTGCATCGACATTTCCACGGACAAGGATTCCTTCTACTGCTACCCCACCAAGAACGACGTGGTGACGAAGCTGAGCCTTGCCACCGAGGAGATCTACAAGCTCCACATGGAGCGCCGGGAAGCGGAGAAAAAGGCCCGGAAGCTGGCAAAGAAGGCCAAGGCGGAGGCCTGACATGACCGAGATCCGCAAAGCCACCCGGGCCGATCTGGAGCGTCTCTGGGACCGGAATATCGCAGAGAATCCCGGGGAGGAATGCTGGGTCCGCTGGAAACGGCAGTTTATCGCCGACAACGAATCCGGCGCGGCGGCGACCTTTGCAGTGGTCATCGACGGGGAGCCGGTGGGAGAGGGGACACTGCTGTTTTCTCCCCAGTGCCGTGCCATCCGGGGAAGGCTGGAGCTGGCGGACGGGAAAACCACTGCCAACATCAACGCTCTGCGGATTCGGAAGGAATTTGAGGGCTGTGGGCACGTCTCAGCTCTGGTGAAGCAGATGGAGGACTATGCCCGTTCCCTGGGATACCGGCGACTCACCATCGGCGCGGAGGCGGCAGAGAGCCGGAATCTGGCCATCTATCTCCATTGGGGCTACGACGATTTTGTGACCACCGAAGGAGAAGGCCGGGAGCTGGTCCTCCATTATGGCAAAGATTTGAAATGAATTGGGGAACGGAGTTATGTTAACTCCGTTCCTTTTGACAGGGAGGTGTATCATGGAGGAACGGTATTATTCCCTCAACCGATATCTGCGGGAGACCTTCGGGGAGAAAGTGTACAAGCTGGCGCTCTCCGGCGGCATGACCTGCCCCAACCGGGATGGGACCCTGGGGACCCGGGGGTGCATCTTCTGTTCCGCCGGAGGCTCAGGGGATTTCGCGGAAGCCGCTTGCGGAGACGTCCACGAACAGATTCAACGGGCCAAGAAGCGGATTCAGGCCAAGACCGGCGCCCGGAAGTTCGTCGCCTATTTCCAGTCCTACACCAACACCTATGCACCTGTGGAGTACCTGAAACGGCTGTTCACCGAGGCCATCGCAGAGCCGGAGGTTGCGGTGCTGTCCATCGGCACAAGGCCGGACTGCTTAGGAGACGATGTGGTGGAGTTGCTCATCCGGCTGAACCGGGTCAAGCCGGTGTGGGTGGAGCTGGGGCTGCAAACCATCCACGAAAAGACGGCGGCATACATCCGCCGGGGCTATCCGCTTCCCGTGTACGAGGACGCTGTGAAGCGGTTGAAAGCCGCCGGGATCACCGTCATCACCCATGTGATTCTGGGGCTGCCAGGGGAGACCAGGGAGGATATGCTTGCCACCATCGACTACCTCGCCGGAGCGAACCGCCCCGACGGGATCAAGCTTCAGCTCCTCCACGTTTTGGAGGGGACGGACCTGGCGGCGGAATACCGGGCAGGAGCCTTCCGGACCATGGAGATGGAGGAATATTTTGACCTGTTGTTCGCCTGCTTGGAGCGTCTGCCTCCTGATATGGTCATCCACCGGCTCACCGGGGACGGGGCCAAGCGGGACCTGATCGCGCCCAAATGGACGGGAGACAAAAAACGGGTGCTGAACGCACTGAACCGGGAACTGGAAATTCGGGATATTCGACAAGGAAAGCATTGGGCATTACACTAAAATGCCCAATCTTTTTTTGCCCAATTGACTTTGATTTCCTCTTGTGTTATCATTTACTGGTAAAGAATTGGCAAAGAAAACGGTAAAGGAATGGCAAATTTCTTAACCGGAGCAAAGGGGAAGATCGGCGGGACAGACGCCGTTTTTTCCTGTCTGCGCCGATCACAGTTGAGGGGTAATCAATTGGCTTAGCCAATGAAATAAAAAGGAGAGTCTCACTATGTTAATGTCTGTTATTCTGTTCGCAGTGGGCCTGGTTCTGCTGATCAAGGGCGGCGACTGGTTCGTTGACGGCGCCACCGGCATCGCCAAGCGCTTCAACCTGCCCGACATCGTCGTCGGCGCGACCGTGGTTTCCATTGGCACCACTCTGCCCGAGGTCATGGTCTCCACCACCGGCGCTCTGCAGGGCTCCGGCGCTATGGCCTACGGCAACGCCATCGGATCCATCATCTGCAACACCTCACTGATCGCCGCTATTTCCATCGTCTGCAACCCCGGTCCCGTGAACGTTAAGTCCATGAAGACCCCCGCGATCTTCTTCTTCCTGTCCGCGGGCCTGTACTGCGTGGCTTCCTACTTCCTGGGCACCTTCCCCCGCTGGATGGGCTTCGTGATGCTGGGCATCTTCGTGGTTTACATGGTCCTGACCGTCCGCAACGGCATGGCAAACCCCGACGCCGTGGAGCATGAGGAAGAAGAGGGCGAGGCCAAGGAGCGCACTCTGTGGCAGGAGCTGGTCCTGCTGGTGGTCGGCGCAGCCGTCATCGCCGTGGGCGCAAACCTGCTGGTCGAGCACGGCCAGATCATCGCGCTGGGCCTGGGCGTTCCCGAGACCGTCGTGGCTCTGCTGTTCGTGGCTCTGGGTACTAGCCTGCCTGAGCTGGTCACCACCATCACCTCTCTGAGAAGCGGCCACGCTTCCCTGGGTGTGGGCAACGTCATCGGCGCCAACGTGTTCAACCTGGTGCTGGTTTCCGGCGTGGCTGTGTCTCTGGCTCCCTTCGATGTTCCCTGCGAGAACGAGCTGCTGAACACCGGCCTGAATATGTCCCTGGTGTTCGAGATCCCCGTGATGCTGGGCGTCATGAGCCTGATGATCTTCCCCGCTCTGGCTACCAAGAAGCTGCACCGCTGGCAGGGCATCGCGCTGCTGTGCATCTACGCAGCCTTCTGCGTCTGCCAGTTCGTCCTGTAATTCCATAACGATTGCCGGAGATCTTCGAAAGAAGGTCTCCGGTTTTTTGTTGCTTTTCTGGGGAAGGGCTGGTATAATCCGGATAAGAAAACGAGGAGGAATGGGCCATGAAATATGTGGAACTGGAAAATTTGGAGACTGAGCGTCTGGTGCTGAGAAAGCTTAGCATGGACGATCTGTACGACTATTACGAGCGGATCGGCAGCGACGGTGAGGTGAGCAAGTTCATGCTCTGGGAGCCCCACCAGGACATCGGCGAGACTTTGGAGACCTTCGAGAAGACCCTGGCCCGGTACGAGGAGGGCTGCTATTACCGCTGGGTGGCTGCGCTGAAGGAGGACGACCGGGTCATCGGCACCATGAGCCTGCTTCGCTTTGACGAGGAGGAGTCCAGCTGTTCCTTTGCCTACATGTTCGCCAAGGACTGGTGGGGCCAGGGCTACGCCACCGAAGCGATGAAGGCGGTGTTCGACTTCGCCATTGAGAAAATGGAGATCGTGAAGATCACCGCGGACCATCTGGTGGGCAACGAGGCCTCCGGCGCGGTGATGCGCAAGCTCGGCATGGTCCACACCGGGACCGTCAAGGAAAAGTATGAGAAGCACGGCCACAAGGTGGATGCCGAGTGCTACGAGCTGGTCACCGCCGCAAGGGAATCCATCACCGCCGACGAGTATCAGCGCCTCGCCATGGTGACCCTGAACCCGGAGCTCAGCAAAAAGGATGTGCTGATCAACGGCGTCATGGGCCTGTGCGGCGAAGCCGGTGAGGCCATCGACATCGTGAAAAAGCATCTGGCTCAGGGCCATGAGCTGGACCGGGAGAAGCTGATCAAGGAGCTGGGGGACGTGGCCTGGTATCTGGCGGAGACGGCTTATGCCCTGGATGTGAGTCTGGACAAGGTCCTCCGGGGGAACATCGAGAAGCTGAAAGCCCGGTATCCCCAGGGCTTTGACAGCGAAAAATCCAAGAATCGCCAATAAAGAATACAAAGCCGGCGTCGGAAGCTCCGACGCCGGTGATTTTATGGGGAATTACTTGGCAAGCTTCTTGCCCTCGGGCTCGGATTTGAAGATCCGCAGCAGCATGATCACGGCGGCGGTTGCCAGCACCGCCTCGGTGATGACCTGCGCCCAGGGCAGACCGTACAGGCCCACAAAGTGGTTCAGCAGGAGCAGCAGGGGGATTTCCAGCACCACCTTGCGCAGCAGCGCGAAGATCAGGGCGTTCTTGCCCAGGCCCAGGGACTGGAACACGCCCACCGCCAGGAAGTCCACGAAGATCAGCGCGATGCCCAGGCTCATGGTCTTCAGGAAGGCGGAGCCGTAAGCCACGATCTCCTCGTTCTTCATGAAGAGCTGGATCAGCGCGGGGGCGTTGAACTGATAGAGAACAGTGACCAGCAGCATGATGGGGACCACCACGCTGACGGCGAAGAGCACCGCGTTCTTCATGCGCTTGCGGTTGCCGCTGGCGTAGTTGTAGCTGACCAGGGGCATGATGCCCTGAGAGAAGCCAAGGGACATCTGCATGGGGATCATGAACAGCTTCTGGGACACGCCGATGGCGGAGACGGCGGTGGCGCCGTAGGCGGCGGTGAAATTGTTGAGGATGGTGGAGCCCACCACGTTCAGCAGGTTCTGGATGGAGGCGGGGATGCCCACGGAGAGGATGCCGGGAACGACGCCGGGGTCCAGATTCTTCAGACGGCGGATGTCCATGCAGACGAAGGTCTTGCCCTTCTTCACCCGGGCCAGCACCAGGAAATAGACGCAGGCGACGCAGTTACTCAGGAAGGTTGCCAGGCCCGCGCCGGCAGCGCCCATGTTCAGGCCCCAGGGCAGGATGAAAATGGGGTCCAGGATGATGTTCAGGATGCAGCCGGACATGGTGCCGATGCTGGCGTGGAGGGCGGAGCCTTCGCTGCGGACCATCTGGCCCTGGACCACGTTCAGGATGGCGGGCATGGCGCCGCAGGTGACGGTCCAGAACATATACTGCTCAGTGGCGGCCCAGGTGGTGCTGTCCGCGCCCAGCAGGCCCATCAGCGGGGTCTTGAACACCGTGCACAGCAGGGAGAAGAGCAATCCGGAGAACAGCGCCCCATAGAAGCCGAAGGCGGAGCTGCTGCGGACCCGCTCATGGTCGCCTGCGCCCAGGCTCCGGCTCATCATGCTGGAGGTGCCCACGCCGAAGAGGTTGTTCACCGCGTTGAAGGCCAGCAGCACCGGGTAAGCCAGGGTGACGGCGGCGTTCTGGATGGGCTCGTTGAGCATGCCCACGAAGTAGGTGTCTGCCAGGGAGTAGACGATGGTCACCAGCGACGTGACCACCATGGGCAGGCACAGGGACATCACGGCCTTGGGGATGGGCATGGATTCAAATAGGTAGGTTTTGGAATTTTCCTGAGACATAGAATGCCGACACTCCTTTTTCTGTATTAAATATAGGCAACCTCTAAAAACTCACACAAGCAAGCAGAAGTTGCGCTGAATTAAAGTTCTATTTCGATTTATCTTCGTTTATTGCGGGAAAACAAGCCCAATGGGCATAGTTATCCCATGGTTTTCACCGGCCTGTTGAGAAATTCAAACCGGCAGAGATTGTATATCAAATTGGTCAGGCCAATGTTAAACTCTGCCCTGGCCAGACCGATAGAACGCACAGTAATCCCGTGCATTGCTCCGGATATGAAACCGAAAATGTGCTCTATCCTGCACCGGATCTTCGACTTCTGTCTATTTCTGGCCTGCTGTTCTTCTGTCAAAGGCTGCTTCTTGGTTCCTCTTTCGTGGATGCGGTTTTCAACGGTTTCGGGCAGTGCTTCCGCTACTACCTTACCCCAGTACGCACTGTCAGCATATACGGCTTTATCGTTTTCGTTCACCATTGCGGGCATTGGCTGGCTGTCATGCACATTGGCAGGAGTGACGGCATAGTCCGTTATCAGTTTGCTGTCTGCGTCAGCTTTCACATGGTCTTTATATCCGTAATGGGAATGGTTACCTTTCCGGGTCCACCGAGCATCCGTGTCCTTTTGACGAAGCTTGTGGACATTCTCCGGCTTTTTCCATTCTTCCGGGATATTTCCTTTCTTGATTTCCTCGGTTTCATCCCGGCGGTTATGCTGATGAGGCGCTTCTACAAAGGTTGCGTCCACAATTGTTCCGGTTCGGGTGATCAGTCCGGCATCTTCCAGCTGGCGATTGAACACATCAAACAGTTCCCGAATCACATTCGCTTTTGTCAGCGTATCCCGGAACAACCAGATAGTTTTGGCATCAGGAACCCGGTCTCCCAACCCCAGCCCAAGAAACCGCATAAAACTCATGCGGTCATTGATCTGGTATTCCGTCTGGTCGTCACTCAGGTTATAGATCCGCTGCAAGACCAACACTTTAAACAGCATCAGGTAGTCATACGGTGGACGTCCACCCGCACCTTTTGACTGTTTCTTAAACACCTTTGTCAGCTTGGGGCGGAATACTTCCCAATTGATTGCGCGATTCAACTTTTCTAACGAATCGCCCAGTTTGCTGAGCTTTTCCAGCCGCAGGCTTTCATCCCAAAATCCAATCTGCATATCTTTCGCCCTCCTGTTGCTTCTATTTTAGCATACTTTTTTGCACTTGGGCGATTGAGTTTAGTTTTTAGAGATTACCTATAGTATAACGGTTTTCCGGGGGAGTGTCAAGGAAAAGACCTTGCGTTGGAGAAAGGGCTGTGGTATAATACGGAAATCTTTGGAAAAACGGGAGGTTATCATGGAAATCTGGGATCTGTATGACGAAAATCGGAACTGTTTGGGCCGGACCCACATCCGGGGCGAAGCCCTGCCGGAGGGGAGCTTTCATCTGGTGGTCCATGTGTGGATCACGGACGGAAATGGGAACTATCTGATCTCCCAGCGGGCGGCCAGCCGTCCTGCGTTTCCGCTGAAGTGGGAGTGCGTAGGTGGTTCTGTGGTGGCCGGGGAGAACAGCCTGACGGGAGCGCTCCGGGAGACCAAGGAGGAAGTGGGCGTCGATCTGGACGCCAGCGAGGGAAAGATTCTGTTCACCAAGGTCCGGAGCGTCATCAATGGGAAATCCTACAACGACATCATGGATGTGTGGCTGTTCCGGTATGAGGGGTCGGTGGACCTCGCCAACGCCACCACCGACGAGGTGGCTCAGGTGAAGTGGATGACGGTTGAGGAGATCAAGGCCCTGGACAAGAGCGGCGATCTGGTGGAGAATCTGCGGTATTTCTTCACACAGGTCGCGGAATAATTGTAGGGACCGGCCTCCTGGACGGTCCGCTCCGCGAAGCGGCAAACGTTGTTTGCCGACGGACCGTCGAGGACGCCGGTCCCTACGATTTGGTTCCGGAAAGATAAAAAATCCTCCGTATGAAGCCATACGGAGGATCAACGTTGTTTGTGGATCAATCGACCTTGACGACCCGGCCTTCTACACGGGGCTTTGCGGCGGGGACCTCGGCAGGATAGCCCAGGATGCAGTTGCCGATGCCCCGGAGGTTCTCCGGCAGGCCCCATTTCTTCAGCAGAGCCTTGCCCTCGGGGGCGTCGAAGACCTGCCGTGCCCGATGGATCCAGCAGGAACCCAGGCCCAGGGCTGCCGCGGCGTTCATCAGGTTGCCCATGGCGAGAGCGCCGTCTTCCACCCAGCCACCGTAGATGTCCGGGTCCGCCAGGACCACGACGACGCAGGGCGCACCGTAGAAGGGATCCCCGTCCCGGCCCATGACGGCGGCGTTGAGCTTGGAAAGCAGGTCCCGGGTCTCACGGTCCCGGACGGCAACAAAGCGGACGCCCTGGGTGTTCATTCCGCTGGGGGCGTAGAGACCGGCCTCCAGCACGGCGTCCAGCAGCTCGTCTGGGACCTGCTGATCGGTGTACTTCCGGACTGCCCGGCGGGTGAGGAGATTATTGTAGGCTTCGTTCATAGGAATACCTCCGTTTTTCTTTTATCGTAACAGGTTATGGGCCAAAGCGCAAGTGCCTTTCTTGACTTTGGCGACCTGCTGTGTTAAATTTATTCTTGTTTTGAAAAGAGAGAGTTTGGAGGATATTTTCATGAAAAAAGGCAATCCCATCGCCCTGCTGCCCATCGGGGTGTTTCTGGTGCTGTATCTGGGTCTCGGCCTGTGGTTTGAGTACGGCTTGATGATCCCCATGGGCTTTTACAAAGTGCCCATCGTCATCGCATTCCTGGCGGCGATTTTGGTGGCCTGTCTGCAGAACCGGGCCGTCTCCTTCGACGAGAAGCTGGAAATTATGGGCCAGGGCGTGGGGGACAAGAACATCATCACCATGCTGCTGATCTTCCTCACCGCCGGTGCCTTCGTGGGCGTGGTGGGCCGCAGCTCCGCCCAGAGCGTGGCGTACTTCATGCTCTCCATCATCCCGCCTAAATTCGCGGTGGCGGTGCTGTTCGTGGTGGCCTGCTTCGTCTCCACCGCCATGGGTACTTCCGTCGGAACCATTACCCTGATCACCCCCATCGCGGTGGAGGTGGCCCAGGCCTCCGGCTTTGACGCGGCCCTGTGCGTGGGCACGGTGGTGGGCGGCGCCATGTTCGGCGACAACCTGAGCTTTATTTCCGACACCACCATCGCCGCCTGCAACGGCCAGGGCTGCGCCATGCAGGACAAGTTCCGGGGTAATTTCTGGATCGCCTTCCCGGCGGCGCTGGCGACCCTGGCGCTGATTCTGGCCCTGACCTGGAACCAGGAGACTGTGGCCATCAGCGAGAGCTACAGCCTGCTTCAGATTGTGCCTTATCTGCTGGTGCTCATCGGCGGCATCGTGGGCATCAACGTGTTTGTGGTGCTCCTGGCGGGCATCGCCTCCGGCGCGGCGATCATGCTGGTTACCGGCGAAACCGTTGTAACGGATCTGCTTGCCAACATGGGCACCGGCGCGGCGGGGATGTTCGAGAACTCCATGGTCGCCATTCTGGTGGCTGCCATGTGCGCTCTGATCCGGGAGTACGGCGGCTTCGACGCCCTGCTGTACCTGATCCGGAAGGTGTTCAAGGGCAACAAGGGCGGTCAGCTGGGAATGGGATTGCTTGTAGGCGTCATGGACGTTGCCACCGCCAATAACACCGTTGCCATCGTCATCGCCAACCCCATCGCCAAGGAAATGAGCGCGGACTACGGCGTCAGCCCCCAGCGGGCGGCCTGTCTGCTGGATACCTTCAGCTGCATTTTCCAGGGCATCATTCCCTACGGCGCCCAGATGCTGGTGGCGATCTCCGCCTGCGCGGAGATGGGCATCCAGATCACGGCATTTGAGATCATGGGGAGTCTGTTCTATCCCTATCTGCTGCTGGTCAGCAGTCTGATTGCGATTTTCCTGGTGGGCGAGAAGAAAAAGTAAACCGGAAAGGAGCGGCGTATGCCGCTCCTTTTGCCGTTCCGGGGGAGTTGAATCCGGGGGAAGAACATGGTATAATCAGGAAAAATGACCACGGGAGGTCCTTATGCAAAGACAAGAAACGAGGATCAACAAGGCGATGATCGCCACCATCCTGGCCCTGGCCTGGCCGACGATGCTGGAACAGCTGATGCAGACGGCGGTGCAGTATATCGACACCGCCATGGTGGGCTCCCTGGGTACCCAGGCCACCGCCGCCGTGGGCGCAACCTCCACGGTGAACTGGCTGATTGGCAGCTCCATTTCCGCCCTGGGCGTGGGCTTCCTATCCTTCATTGCCCAGGCCTACGGCGCGAAGGATAAACAGGCCGCCTCCAAAGCGGTGATGCAGGCTGTCATTGTGACGGTGCTCTCCGGAACATTGTTCACGGCGCTGACCCTTTCCTTAAGCGGGGTGATCCCGGTGTGGATGCAGGTGGATGAGGGCATCCGGCCGTTGGCGTCCCAATATTTCTTCATTTTGTACCTGCCCATGCTGCCGAGGTCGGCGTCCATCATTTTCGGCACGGTCCTCCGGGCGGCGGGGGACACCAAGTCGCCCATGAAGATCGGCGTGCTGGTGAATGTGATCAACGTGGTGCTGAATTTCCTGATGATCTATCCCACCCGGGAGCTGAGCCTGTTCGGCCTGCGCTTTCCCATGTTTGGCCTGGGCTGGGGCGTCATCGGCGCGGCGGTTGCCAGCGCGGTGGCCTTCACGGCGGGCGGCATCTGCATCACGGTGGTGCTTTGGCGGCACCCCATGGTGTCCCCCAGGGGGCAGGCCTTCCGGCCGGACTGGGGTATCTTAAAGCCCTGTCTGAAGGTGGCGCTCCCCAATATGCTTCAGCGGTTCGGAACGTCCCTGGGCTATGTGGCCTTCGCCTCCATGATCAACGCCCTGGGCGAGGTGGCGACCGCCGCCCACACCATCGCCAACACCGTGGAATCCGCCTTCTATATCCCCGGCTACGGTATGCAGACTGCGGCGGCGACCCTGGCGGGCAACGCCTACGGCGCCAGGGACCGGCAGAGGATGAAGGATCTCGCCGCCATGTTCATCCCCATCGAGATTGGGCTGATGATCTTCTCCGGCGGGGCGCTGTTTCTGCTGGCTCCGGCGCTGATGGGAATTTTCTCCACAAGCGGCGAGGTCATCGCCCTGGGCACCACGGTGCTCCGGATGGTGGCGGTGAGCGAGCCCTTCTACGGCTTCTCCATCATCCTCGAGGGCATGATGCTGGGTGTCGGCAACACCAGGGAGCCCTTCGCCTACAACATTCTCGGTATGTGGGGCGTCCGGATCGTGGGCACCTTCCTCTGCACAACCTTCCTGGGCGGCGGTCTGGTGGCGGCCTGGGGCTGCATGATCGCCCACAATCTATTGCTGTTCGTGCTGTTCCTGGTGTGCTATCTCCGGGGACGGTGGAACCCGCTGGAAGCGGAATACAGACAAAAAGGAGCGAATTGATATGTGGTTTTGGTTTGCGGTGGGATCGGCGGTGTTTGCGTCCCTGACCTCCATTCTGGCGAAGATCGGCATTGACGGGGTGAATTCCAATCTGGCGACGGCCATCCGGACGATGGTGGTCGTGGTTATGGCCTGGGGCATGGTGTTCCTGACCAACCAGCAGCATGGCATCGGGGAGATCAGCCGGAAGAGCTGGCTGTTTCTGATCCTGTCGGGACTGGCCACGGGAGCCTCCTGGCTGTGCTACTACCGGGCACTGCAGATCGGCGAGGCCAGCAAGGTGGTGCCCATCGACAAATTGAGCACGGTGCTGACCCTGGTGCTGGCGTTCCTGTTCCTGCATGAGAAATTCACCACCAAGTCCCTGATCGGGTGTATCCTGATCGCCGCGGGGACCCTGGTCATGGTGCTGTAAAGGAGAAAGAATATGACCGAATACGAAAAGATGCTCCGGGGCGAGCTGTACGACGCCAATTTTGACCCCAATATCCTGAAAGAGCGGATGAAGGCGGAGTCCCTGAGCTACGATTACAACAACCTGCGCCCTGACGACCCCAAGCGTCAGGAGGTGCTGAAGGAAATCCTGGGCTATGAGCCGGAGGCACTGACCCTGCTGAGCCCGGTGTACTTTGACTACGGCCCCCTGACCAAATTCGGCAAGGGCGTGTTTGTCAATCACGGCTGCTATTTCATGGATGGCGGCGGCATTACCATCGGCGACAGCACATTCATCGGGCCCTTCTCCGGCTTCTACACCGCCGCCCATCCGGTGGACTATGAACGCCGGAACCAGGGACTGGAATGGGCGCTGCCCATTGTGGTGGGAAAGAACTGCTGGTTCGGGGCCAATGTGTCCGTCATGCCCGGCGTGACCATCGGCGACGGCTGTGTCATCGCCGCGGGCAGCGTGGTCACCAAGGATATTCCCGCCAATTCCGTGGCGGCTGGCGTTCCTGCCGTGGTGAAAAAGAAGATCGAACAGGAATGATTCAGAAACGAACCTGAGCTTGCGTTCCTGCGGAAAAGACGATATACTGAACCCGTATGACATCCAACAAGGAGGATCGGATATGATTCGTTATGTGCTTGCTGCATAAGCGATGACTATGCAGAAAACATGAATAAGGCTTGTATAGCCATTGCTTCCCGGCTCAGAAACAAACAGGAGGCATATATGCGCTATATCAAAGCAGAGGAAATCCTGCCCCGCAAGCTGCTCGTGGAGATCCAGCAGTATGTGGATGGGGCTTACATCTACATTCCCCGGAAGCCCGAGAACAAGCGGGTCTGGGGCAATTCCACCACCTACCGGGCGGAGCTGGCACAGCGGAACCGGGCCATCCGGGCCGAGCATCGCTCCGGCGCGAGGACAGCGGCTCTGGCGGAGAAGTACCACCTCTCCGAGAAGAGCATCGGCAGGATCCTGCGGGAAAAAGACGAATAAGCGGTGGGGCGGGGTTGGTCCCGGCGGCATTT
>JBGVDK010000176.1:0-5214 GCA_045119355.1 Faecousia sp. | reverse complement strand
ACCTTCTACCGCCATTACCAGACCCCCCAGGACGTGCTGCTGGAGCTGGAAGTGGACTTCCTGAAGGAGATGGCCCCGTTGTCCAGGCGTCCCGGGTCCATTTCCGACGCCCAGAGGGAGCTGGAAAGCGCCTGCGCCTACATCCACGAAAACCGGGAGATCGCCCGGATCCTGTTCCAGTGCAACACCGACGAGGATATGATGAAGCGCCTTAACGACTTTTTCCGTCAGTTCTGGGAGCTGCGGAAGCAGGAGCCCCAATTTGCCCAGGTAGACGAGGATACGGCCCGGGTGGTGGTGGCGCTGCTGGGGGGAGGATGCTACTGCCTGCTCCGCCAGTGGATCCTGGAAGATATTCAGAAAACGCCCCAGGAGATCGCAGCCATCCTGACCAGCATGATCCGTCTGCCGCTGTTTCAGGAACCGCGGAACGGCTGAGAATCCCGCTTTACAATCCGGCCTGAAAAAGGTATAATAAGGCTGAAAACATCAACCAAACACCAACAGGAGGAATGACAATGAAAGCGACTGTGTATTTTTCCCGTGAGATCACCCCGGAGAAGGTTCTGGAACTGTACAAGCTCTGCGGCAAGACCCTCCCCGGCAAGGTGGCTGTGAAGGTCCACTCCGGCGAGAAGGGCAATCAGAATTTTCTGCGTCCCGATTTCTGGAAGCCCATGATCGAATATGTGGGCGGCACCGTGGTGGAGTGCAACACCGCCTACGAGGGCCAGCGGAACACCACCGAAAAGCACATCCGGCTGTTGGAGGACCACGGCTGGAACCGGTATTTCCCCGTGGACCTGCTGGACGCCGAGGGCCCGGATCTGGAGCTGGAAATCCCCAACGGCAAGGTCATCCATAAAAACTATGTGGGTAAGGACATCGCCCATTACGACTCCATGCTGGTGCTCTCCCATTTCAAGGGCCATCCCATGGGCGGCTACGGCGGAGCGCTGAAGCAGCTTTCCATCGGCGTGGGCTCCGCCTACGGCAAGGCCTATATCCACGGCGCGGGCGATCCGGCGAAGCTGTGGACCGCGGACCATGATTCCTTCCTGGAGTCCATGGCCGACGCCGCCGGCTCCGTGGTGGAATACTTCAAGGGTCAGCTGGTCTACGTCAACGTGATGAAGAACATGAGCGTGGACTGCGACTGCTGCGCCGTGGCCGAGGATCCCTGCATCGCCGACATCGGCATTCTGGTGTCCACCGATCCCATCGCCATCGATCAGGCCTGCATCGACCTGGTCTACGCCTGCTCTGACCCGGGCAAGCCCCATCTGCTGGAACGGATCGAGAGCCGCAACGGCGTCCACACCATCGAGGCCGCGGCGGCCCTGGGCTACGGCACCAGAGAATACGAGCTGGTGGAGGTCTGAAGCGCCCCTGAAATGATGAACATTCCGTAAACATTCGTCTTTGTCGGGCGGATAAGCGCTTGCGTTCGATTGACGGAGCAGGGAAAATATGGTGTCCTATCTGCAACAAACGCATATGTCGAGTTCCGCAGAAGCGACAGCGGGAGAACCAAATTTTGGGGTGCATCCGGCAAGCCGGAAGGGGAATCCTCCCCCTAACCCGTCAGCTAATTTCGTAGACTGAGGGATATCCACCGTGTGTACATAAAAACAGCATAGGGAATCCAGATACTTTTGCCGCCATTGACCTACCCTCAATGGCGGCATTGCGCGTTTGTAAGACCATTTTCAAGGAGGTTCCCTATGTCCCAGAGCACCATTACCCTCATCATTATCGCCTGTACCTGTGTCCTGTATCTGACCGAGCGCTTCTCCGTGGCGGTGACCACCGTCATGGGGATGCTGGCCCTGATCTTCACCGGCATTTTGAATTTCAACGAAGCCTTCGCCTGCTTCACCAGCACCAACGTGATGCTGGTGCTGGGCATGATCATTATCATGGAGTCTTTGCTTGACAGCGGTGTCGCGGAGAAGCTGGGCCTGGTCCTGTTCAAGTTCGCCGGGAAAAGCGAAAAGCTCTTCTTAGAGATCGTGTTCATTTCGGCGGCGGCGCTGTCCCTGTTTTCCACCAACGCGGCGCTGGTCGCCATGTATATGCCCCTGATCTCCTCGGTGTCCGCAGCTTCCAAGGGCCACATTTCCCGGAAGCAGATTTATCTGCCTCTGGCGATGGGCGGCCTCATCGGCGGCACCGGCTCCCTGGCGGGCTCCACCGCGCCGCTGCTGGCAAACGATGTTTTGGAGCTCACCGGATCCCAGACTATGCACTTCTTCCAGCCCCTGCCCATCGCGGCGGCGATGGTGGTCGTGATTGCCCTGTGCTATTGGTTTTTCCTGTATGATCTTCAGGTGAAGTGGTTTGACTTCGAGGAGACGGAGTTCGAGCTGGGCGTGGAGGACACCCCGCTGGACTGGAAAAAGGCGGCGATCTCACTGACGGTGTTCATCACCTGCATTGTGCTGTTTATCATCCAGCCCCATGACTGGGAGCTGGGCCTCATCGCGGTGGCCGGTGCCGTGGTACTGATGATCACCGGCTGCGTGGACGGTCAGCGGGCCATGAGCAATATGCAGTGGTCCGCCCTGGTGACTCTGGGCGCGGCGCTGGCTGTGGCAAAGGGCTTTGTCAAGTCCGGAGTGGGCGAGCTTGCCATGGAGTGGCTGATGAAGACCCTGGGCGGCTGGGTGGCGAATCCTGTGGTGCTGGTGACGGTGTTCCTGGTCAGCGGCTTCCTGCTGTCCCAGTTCATGTCCAACGGAAGCCTCGTGTCCATGCTGGCGGCCATCGGCGTGCCCATGGCAATTGAGATCGGGTGCAATCCCATGCCCGTGGCACTGGCCTGCGTGTTCGGGTGCAGTTTGGCAATGGCTACTCCCGTGGCGACCACCACCATCACCATGGTCCAGGTGGCGGGCTACCGGTTTAAGGACTATTTCCGGGTCGGCGGTCTGGTGGGCCTGATCGGATTGACAACTGCCTGGGTCTGCCTGGTGCTGTTCTACGGCCTGATCTGAGTACATATTTCAAAACCGCCCTGGGCTGGGTCATCCGGCTCCGGGCGGTTTTCGTTTGTGAATTCTTTGTGACGATTCCGTTTTCCGCTTGACAAAGCTGCTCTACTAATGTAGAGTAAAAGCGAGCTCTACAACAGTAGAGTAAAAAAGGAGGCGAACAAAATGGAAACACCCAAGGTACACGAGGGGGAATACCGGTTCTGCATGATCCTGTGGGAGCACGAGCCCATCAAGAGCAAGGACCTGGTGCGGCTTTGCCAGGAGCAGCTGGGCTGGAAGCCCACCACCACCTACACCATCATCAAGCGCCTGTCCGAGCGCGGTGTGCTGAAAAACGAGAACACCATCGTCACATCCCTGGTCTCCCGGGATGAAGTCCAGGCGGCAGAGGTGGACGAGTTTATGGAAAAGAAATTCGGCGGCAGTCTGCCCGCCTTTGTGGCCGCCTTTGCCCGGCGGAAGGACATCTCTGACGACGAGCTGGACGCGGTCCAGGCCATGATCGACCGGTACAGAAAGGAGAAGGGCAATGGATGAGCTGTTCCTGAAGATCGTGAACATGAGCATTTCGGCCAGCTGGCTGGTGCTGGCGGTGCTGGTCCTGCGGCTGGCGCTGAAGAAAGCGCCCAAGTGGATCCATGTGCTGCTTTGGGGCATTGTGGCGGTGCGGCTGGTGTGCCCGGTGTCCATCGAAAGCGCGCTGAGCCTGATCCCCAGCGCCGAGACCATCAGCCCGGAGATCATGATGGAGGCAGCCCCGAAAATCTCCACAGGAGTGGAGGCCATCAACCGGGTGGTCAATCCGGTGATCTCCGCGTCCTTCACGCCCAGCCCGGAGGCCAGCGCCAACCCGCTGCAAATCTGGATTCCGGTGGCGTCGGTGGCCTGGGTCGGGGGAATGGTTCTGATGCTCCTGTATACGGCGGTTTCCTACTGGCGTCTGCACCGGAAGGTGGCCTCGGCCGTCCGGCTCCGGGAGAACATCTTCCAGAGCGAATTTGTGGACTCGCCCTTCGTTCTGGGCATTGTGAGACCCCGTATTTACCTGCCCTACCGCATGGACGGTCAGGAAATGTCCCACGTCATCGCCCATGAGCAGACCCACATCCGCCGGAGGGATCATTGGTGGAAGCCCCTGGGATTCCTTCTGCTGACGGTCCATTGGTTCAATCCGCTGATGTGGGCGGCGTATGTCCTGCTCTGCCGGGACATCGAGCTGGCCTGCGACGAAAAGGTCATCGCCGAGCTGGGCGTGGATGCCCGGGCGGATTATTCTGAGGCTCTGCTCCATTGCAGCGCGAACCGGAGGATGATCGCCGCCTGCCCACTGGCATTCGGCGAGGTGGGCGTGAGAGAAAGGGTGAAAAATGTGCTGAATTACAAAAAGCCCGGGTTCTGGGTGGTGCTCATCGCGGTGGTGGTCTGTGTCGCCGTGGCGGTGTGCTTCCTGACGGACCCGGAAGAGGACACCTATACGCTGCGGATCGTTGTTCCCGCGGGAAGCACAGAATATGCTTATCAAGAGGATTTTTGCTATTCGAATGAAGAAATCTCACCGAAGGGCAAGAAAATCACAATTTCTTCCGGTGAGGGATTGGGAGATACGGAGGTCGTATTAAAACCCGTCGAAGTCAAGGAAGAGAACGCCTACGAGCCGACCTATCTGACCCCCGGTATGCCGGTGGAAATGGACGTGGAAAAGGGCGCCTGGTTCAAGGTGGGCGTCAATATGCAAAATCCCACGGATCAGGACATTGTGGTTTACGTCACCGTCAGCCCGGTGGAGGTCCGAATCGTGGAAGATTCCGAGCCAGAACTGATGGAGTGGTTCGACTACTACCACGACGGCGGTATGGTTTCCGATGGCCAGCGGGAAATTTATATGAACGGCGTCACCTTCCGGTGGCGTTCCGGAACGGTGGAGGCGATCATAGGGAACGAGACCACTCCTTTGTACACCGGAATGCCCGTTTGGAGCGTGTTCTTCTGCGACCTCACCCGGGACGGCACGCCGGAGCTTTGCAGCACGGTGAGCTACGGCTCCGGGATCGTGGATACCCATGTGGTGGTCTATGACTATGTGGAGGGTAAGGAATACACCCTCTGGGACCGTGGGGAATATGACTACGCCCTGCGGCTGGATAACGGCACGCTGGTCTGCGACAAGATGGAATATCCCGCCGGAGCGGTGGTCCAGTCCGGCGAGCTGATGCTGGTC
>JBGVDK010000175.1:0-10909 GCA_045119355.1 Faecousia sp. | reverse complement strand
TACGGCCCCATCCTGCAGGGTCTGGCAGCTCCCATCAACGACCTGTCCCGCGGCTGCAACGCTGACGAGGTCTACAAGATGGCCATCATCACCGCCGCTATGGTCTGATTTTAGGGCTCAAGAAAACACAAAATGGCCGGCCGGGTTCTTCCCGGCCGGTTTTTTCTGCCGCTTGCTGGCGAAGGTTTTTGGACACTTTCGACAAATTGTTGCATGATTTCTCAGCGGAACCGCTTTATAATAAGGCTGTATTTGGAGGAGTCTGCCTCCTCCCACTTTGTTTTGGAGCGTGTTCCGAATGTCGAACTACAAAATTATTACGGATTCCGTCTGCGATCTGCCCCAGTCCATGCTCCGGGAGCTGGACGTGGCCACCGCGTCCCTTCACGTGCTGTTCCAGGGCGAGAACCGGACCGACACCGTGGATGAGGGTCTGAAAGAGATCTACGACGGTCTGCGGAACGGCGAAGCCGCCAAGACCTCCGCCGTCAATCCCGCCGCCTGGGCAGAGGTCATGGAGCCCATCCTGGCGGAGGGGAAGGATCTGCTGGTGCTGGCCTTTTCCTCTGGCCTGTCCACTACTTACCAGTCCGCGGTCATCGCCGCGGAGGAGCTGAAAGAGAAATATCCCGACCGGAAAATCAGCGTGGTGGATACCCTCTCCGCGGCCCTGGGCCAGGGACTGCTGGTCTGGTACGCCTGCAGGAGGCGGGACGAGGGTCTGAGCCTGGACGAACTCACCGCATGGGTGGAGGAAAATAAGCTCCATCTGTGCCATTGGTTCACCGTGGACGATCTGATGCACCTGAAGCGGGGCGGCCGGGTCAGCGCGGCCACTGCCGTCATGGGCACCATGCTGCAAATCAAGCCCATCCTCCATGTGGACAACGACGGCAAGCTGGTGAGCATGGAGAAGGCCCGTGGCCGCAAGGCCTCCATCACCGGCCTGGTCAAGAAGCTGGAAGAGCTGGGCGAGGGCTACGACAACCGCACCGTCTTCGTCTGCCACGGCGACTGCGCCGGGGAAGCGGAGCAGCTGAAACAGCTCCTGCTGGCCCAGCCCGGCGTGGAGGAGGTCTTCGTGGGCAACCTGGGCGCGGTCATCGGCTCCCACGCCGGTCCCGGCACCTTGGCGGTGTTCTTTATGGGTAAGGAACGGTAATATAAGGAAATCCCGGAGGTCGTCCCTCCGGGATTCTTTTCACTGTCTCGCTTCCTGATCATCCAGCCAGATGCGATACCCGCCCCAGGTCAGCAGGAAAACCACCCCCAGCACTGCCATCCACCGGAACAGCGTCACACTGTAGGGCCGCGCTACCCAGCAGAAGCCCAGCAGGGTCATCCCAATGCCGCCCAGAATCGTCGTAACATAGTACATCTTCGGCTTTACGGACTCCATCGGTTCCAGCGGGTTGAATCTTGCCGCCTTGCCAAGTCCATAACTGACAAACGTGCCGCTGTAGATAATCACCCCCGTGCACAGCGTCCGGAGCCAGGATGGCTCCCGCACATACCATGAAACCACACACATCAGAAAAGCCACCACCAGCATCACCAAGGGAACCAAAACCCAGGTCATAAGCCTCGCCCTTCGCTTAAGCCGCCGCTGAAGCTCCGCCAGCTCGATGGTCTGGGCCATGGCCTGACCCGCGTCTTCCTTTGTAATGGTCTCCGCCTCGATTTTTTCCGAGCGCATCAGCTCCACCACCGTCACCCCCAGCGCCTCCGCCAGCGGCTCCAAAAGACTGATGTCCGGGAAGCCCACGCCCCGCTCCCACCGGGAGATGGCCTTGTCTGTGACCCCCAGTCTTTCCCCAAGCTGCGCCTGGGTCAGCCCCAGCTCCCTGCGGAGCGTCTGAATGAACAGACCAAATTTTCTTGCGTCCATTGTTTGCACCTCCTGTTTGTTGGTGGCTCCAGCGTATCACGGAGGCTCTCAAAAGGCAACCGACGAATCGTTTCCCTCTACTTTTTACCTTTGGTAACGCGCCGTTTATCCAAAAACGCCCAGAAGATCGTACTTCCGGGCGTTCCGTCATTCCTGGAGCAGCGGGAGCAAAACCTCCGCCGTGAAGGTGCGCTTCGTGCAGCTCTGGTTGAATTCGCCGCCCATGGCGTGGACCAGCTTGTGGCAGGTCTGCAATCCGATCCGGTTGCTTTCCGCCCGGTTCGTCTGCTCCGCGATGTGGTTGGTGATGGTGACGCGGATGTCCTCCCCCTCCACCGCCTGGGTGATGGTGACGGGCTGCTGAGGGTCGGCGTACTTGCTCACGTTGGAGAACAGGTTGTCGAACACCCGACGCAGATGGGTCAGGTCGATCCGGAGCTTTCCGGTGATCTCCCCCTCATGGCGCAGCTCCACCTGGAAATTCTTCTGGGTCAGATTCATTTCGTGCTCCATCAGGATCTGGTCCAGGAGCATCGCCGCGTCAAATTCCTCCGGAGACTGGTCCGGGGTTGGCTTGCCGAAGACCAGGAAGAAGCCGAACAGCTCGTCGGTGAGTCCTTTCAGCCGGACGGCGTTGTTCTTGCAGACCTGTAAGTACGCCTGGCGCTCCTCCGGGGAGATGGACTCGTCGGCGAGAATTTCCAGATACCCCATCAGCGCCGTCAGCGGCGTCCGCACATCGTGGGAGATGGCGGTGATCAGCTGGGTGTTGGCCTGCCAGGCAGCCTCCTCCCGCTGAAGCTTATCGATGATGGACAGGCGCATGGTATCCACGTCCAGGGCAAGCTGGCCGATCTCGTCGTGGGTCATGGGCTGGATCTGCATTTGCAGGTCGCCCCGGCTCACCTGCCGGACCTGGCGGCTCAGGGTCTGGACGGTGCGGGTAATATGCTGGTCATAGATCAGCACCGTGGCCAGAAACACAATCACAGACACCGCCAGCGCCGACAGCGCCACCGCCGTGAAGAAGGTCTCGCCGGAGCTGTCGTACACCGCCACGGAGTACACGCCGTCAGCAAAATTCACGGGGTATTCCACCGCGCTCTCCGCCAGAACGCCGTCCCGGATGACCAGGCCGTATTCGTTGCCCATCAGTTCCGCGCCGTTGGAGGTGGAGCTGACAGTGGTGGACCGGCCGAAAATAGTGAGCTGGATGTTCCTGTGTTCCCGATTCCACAGGCCGATGGCGCTGACATTGGTGGAGCTGACCTGATTCTCAGAGACGTAGCCCCGGAAGGAGGTGACCTCCCGGTTCAGCCGGGCGCTCACCGCCTCGTCGGACAGATAGAACCGCTCCACCAGGGCGCTGCCCAGGACACAGCCCGCCAGAAAGGTGAGCACTGCGCAGATGAAGGCAATGCACACCACCGCGACCAGCTTGACCGTCAGCGAACGGAATCTCTTTCCCTCACCCAAACTGATACCCCTTTCCCCAAATGGTCCGAATGAGCTTGGGATTGCCCGGGTCGGCTTCCAGCTTCTTGCGCAGGTTCAGGATGTGGACCATGACGGTATTGTTGGAGGAGGGCATGAACTTCTCCCCCCAGGCCCCCTCATAGACTGCCCGGACGTCCAGGATCTTTCCCTGGTTGTGGAAGAAAAACCGCAGAATGGCATATTCCTTGTCGGTCAGATCCAGCCGCTTTCCGTTCCGGAAGGCGCAGCCCTGCTTCTCGTCCAGGACCAGGCTGTCCCCCTCCAGAGTCTCCTTCTTGCCCTTGTAGACCCGGTAGCGCCGGGTCAGGGATTCCACTTTCATCATCAGCTCGCTCTGGGAAAAGGGCTTGACCAGGTAATCGTCGCCGCCGGAGCCGTAGGCCAGCTCCTTGTCTGCCATGGTGCCCTTGGCGGTGAGGAACAGCATGGGCACAGTGGAGAATTTCCGGATCTCGGCGCAGGCCTCCACCCCGGAGAGTCCCGGCATCATGATGTCCATGATCACCAGGTCCACCCGGTCGTCCCGGCGAAGCAGCTCCACCGCCTCGCTTCCGGAGGCCGCCTCCACCACTTCATACCCCTTGTTCACCAGCAGGATCCGCAGAAGCGCCCGCAGATCCGGCTCGTCATCCACCGCAAGGATGCGAATCTTTTCGTCCATATGAAAAACCTCCTCCGGTCGTTTTTTTCATTGTAGCACAAATTTGTCAAAAAGGGGCGTTTTTAAGAATTATTAAGAAATGCCGAAGAAAAACAGAGCAGGCGCTGGATCAATCAACAGCGTCCGCTCACAAAGAAAAATCCGCCCCAGGGATTCCCGGGACGGTTCGCCGCTTGACGCATCACTTTTCGCAGGGAGCCAAGGCTTCCTGTATACCATTCTGACCAGCATGGGAGCGGAACGCCCGGGCCAGAGAATCGATCCTCTGTTTCAGCCGCCGCACTTGCAGCCGCCATGCCCGGCGTTGATTCTTTTTGAGCGTCTCACGCTTTGGAGACAGCGCACGGTTCTCCCGAAGCCCAGCCGGATGCAAAGATCCCCAGGGAAAACTCCCCGCTTGCCACTGTACATCCGCTGAGATTTCGTGTATAATGGGAGAGAATCGGCGCTTGTCATCGACGGGGGGTATTATAGCGGATTCCTCTCCCGATTGCAAGAGCCAACTTCGACGATTTTAACAATATTATCCTATTGATTTTGGTGGAATTCACATGAAATTTGCGTTTTATACCCTTGGCTGCAAGGTCAACCAATACGAAACCCAGGCCATGGAGCAGCTTCTCCGGGCGAAGGGCCACGAGATCGCGCCCTTTGAGGAGCCCTGCGACGGCTACATCATCAACACCTGCTCCGTCACCGCCGTCTCCGACAAGAAGAACCGGGCCGTTATCCGCCGGTGCCGGAAGGCCCACCCCGACGCCCTCATCGGCGTCTGCGGCTGCTACTCCCAGCACGATCCGGCGGCCATCGAGGCATTGGGCGTGGACATCGTCTCCGGCAGCGGCGACCGGCAGGCTTTCCTGGACATGATGCTCTCCACCTTGGAGGACCGCCAGAAGAAAACCCAGGTGGACAACGCCCTGCGCCGCCGGGTGTTCGAGGTTCTGCCCGCCGGCGGCCTGTCCGAGCGGACCCGGGCTATGGTGAAGGTCCAGGACGGCTGCGTCAACTTCTGCTCCTACTGCATCATCCCCTACACCCGGGGCCCGGTGCGCTCCGCGCCTCTGGACCTGGTGGTGGAGCAGGCGAAGGAGCTGGCCTCCGACGGCTACCGGGAGATCATCGTCACCGGCATCGAGATCGCCTCCTGGGGTGTGGATCTGCCGGGGAAGCCCGGGATGGTGGAGCTGATCGCCGCCATCTGCGAAGCGGTCCCCGGGCTGCGGGTCCGGCTTGGCTCCCTGGAGCCCAGAGTGGTGACCCCGGAATTCTGCGAAAAGCTCTCCAAATACCCGAACCTCTGCCCCCAGTTTCATCTGTCCATGCAGTCCGGCTGCGACACGGTCCTCGCCCGGATGAAGCGGAAGTACGACACCGCCCGGTATTATGAGAGCGTCCGCCTCCTCCGGGAGGCCTTCCCCGGCTGCGCGGTGACCACCGACATGATCGTGGCCTTCCCCGGGGAGACCGAGGAGGAATTCCTTCAGAGCCTGGACTTCATCCGCAGGTGCGATTTCGCGGATATGCACATCTTCCCCTACTCCCGCCGTCCCGGGACCCCCGCGGACAAAATGCCCGGCCAGCACTCCAACGCCGTCAAGGAGGACCGGAGCCGCCGGGCCATCGCCGTAGCCGAGGAGATGAACGCCGCCTACCGCGCCGCCCTCATTGGCTCCACCCAGGCCGTCCTCTTCGAGGAGGAGAGCGAGGGCTTCTACACCGGCCACGCCCCCAACTATGTCAAGGTCTACGCCGAGGGGGAGGACCTGCACAATCAGGTCCGCGCCGTCACCGTCATCGAAGTCTTCCGGGACGGAGTGAAAGGCGTGATTCTCCCGGAAAATCAACCCTGAGCGATTGCAATTTGTCGGATTTTGTGCTATCATAAATCATCTTAATTCTAAGGAACGACAGGAGGTGCTGCCATGCGGCGAATTTTCGCGTTAATTTTATGTATGCTTCTGCTGACCACAACGGTATACGCCGCCAACGGCGTGTCCTCCGCCAGCTCCACCGGCTCCGTCAGCCAGAGCGGCACCTGCCAGATCACTCTGAGCGTGACCCTCCGGCTGGATGAACCGGTGAGCGGTCTCACCTTCCCCCTGGGCACCGACGTCTCCGGCGTCAGCCTCAACGGCGGCTCCGCCATCGTCAAAAAGGTGAACGGCGTTTCCTGCGTGAACCTGAACTATCTGAATGACCAGACCGGATCCTTCCCCCTGACCATCCACTACACGGTGAACAACGTGGTCACCAGCGAGGAAAAGACCGACGAGGAGACCGGCGAACCGATCATCAAGCAGACCATTACCATTCCCCTGCTCTACGGCTTCAAGTATCCTGTGGAGAAGATGAGCTTCTCCGTGTCCATGCCCGGGGAATTCGACGCTGAACCTGTGTTCCTCAGCGGCTATCACGAGCAGGATATTGAACGGAGCATCACCTACACCACCTCCGGAACGATGATCTCCGGCACCGTGAACACCCAGCTGAAGGACAGCGAAACCCTGTTCCTCACGCTGGAAGCCCCCGAGGGGATGTTCCCCCTGTCCCAGGCCGCCGGCGGCAGTCTTGCCTTCGACATCTGGGCCATGGGCGTCTGCGCGGTCTTCGCGGTGGCCTACTGGCTCTTTACCATGAGCCATCTGCCCAGCTTTCCCGTCTACCGCTCCACGCCTCCAGAGGGCATCTCCGCCGGTGTGGTGGGCAGCTATTTGATCCACAAGCCCGCCGACCTGACCATGATGGTGGTCCACTGGGCCCAGCTTGGATACCTGATCATGCACCTGGACGACAACGGCCGGGTGATCCTTCATAAGAAGATGGACATGGGCAACGAGCGCAGCGCCTTTGAGCAGCGGTGCTTCAAGAGCCTCTTCGCCAAGAAGCAGATGGTAGACGCCACCGGCTACCGCTACGCACGGCTGTATGAAAAAACCGCCCAGCTTTCCCAGCGCTACGCCGCAGGCTACCGGAAGGACAGCGGCAATCCCCTGCTCCTGCGGATCCTTGCCACAGGCGTCGGCCTGTTCGCGGGCATCGCCATGGGCGATCTGGTGTCCACCTCCCCCGCCTGGCGGATCATCTGGATGATCCTCTTCGGCATTCTGGTCACCCTGGCGGTGTGGCAGATCCAGAAGGGTATGTACAGTCTCCGGACCTACGGCAAGGCCGATCTCATTTATGCCCTGATCTTCACTGTGGTGGTGCTGGGCGCGGGTCTTGTCATCCAGAACGCCTTTGTCTACGCCGCCATCGCCGTGGGCTGGGGCATCCTGTCCGGACTGATGGGCGCCTTCGGCGGCAAGCGCAGCGAGAACGGCTCCCGGAACTTCGCCGACCTGATGGGTCTGCGGCGCTATATGCGCAAGGTCACCAAGGCGGAGCTGGCCCGGATCCTCCGGTCCAACCCGGATTATTACTATGAGCTGGCTCCCTTCGCCTTCGCCATGGGTGTGGATAAGAAGTTCGCAAAGCAGTTCGGTTCCCTGCGGATCCCCGCCTGCAACTGGCTGGTGACCGGCATGACCCCGCCGAGAACACCGCTGGAATGGTATCCCCTCCTCCGGGAGGCGGTGGAGAGCATGAACGCCCTGGCTACCCGGCCCTTCTGGGAGAAATACAACAGCAGATAATGTTTATCCCCGAACCGATGCGGTTCGGGGATTTTTTAGCGCGGAAAAGCCGCCGGCCCATGGGACCGGCGGCTGAATTTTACTGCTTGGCGACTTTCTTCTTCCGGTTGCTCCGGACCACCACGTAGACCATCATGACCACGGTGATGACGTAGGGGATGATGGCGGTCAGGTCCGCGCTGATGTTATACTCCTGGAGCCGGTAGCCCAGGGCGTCGAAAAAGCCGAACATCAGTGCCGCCAGATACACCTTCGCGGGGTTCGCGCCGCCGAAGATGACACAGGCGAAGGCCACATAGCCCCGGGAGTTTGCCATGCCCTCGGAGAACATGGTCACGTTGCCGAGAGCCAGCTGGGCTCCCGCCAGGCCGCAGAACGCGCCGCAGAGGACAGAAGATGCCCACTTGATCTTCTCGGGGCTGATGCCCGCGGTCTGGAGGGTGCCGGGCTTCTCACCGGCGGCCCGGACCCAGAAGCCATAGGGCGTCCGGTAGACCAGGGTCCACATCATCAGCACCAAAATCCAGGTCAGATAGATGAACAGGGAGTTGCCGGAGAGGATCTCGCCCACGAAGGGGATCTTGGCGATGATCCCTAAGTCCAGGGTGGGCAGGCCCTCGGTGGTCCGCAGGGTGCCGCGAACGCCGAACAGCGCCCACAGCAGAAACACCGTCAGGCCGTCGGCCAGGATATTCAGCGCTGTGCCGATGATGAACTCGTCACTCTTGAACTTCACCACGAACAGAGCGAAGAACAGTCCCACCAGCATACCAACCAGAATCGCCGCGGCAACACCCACCCAGGCGGATCCGGTGACCACGCTGACTGCCACAGCTGTGAACGCGCCCATCAAGATCATTCCGTCCATGCCAATGTTCATGATTCCCGCGTGCTCGGTCATCAAACCGCCCATGCCCGCCAGGGCCACAGGGGTCGCGGAGCGGAGCATCTGCTGGAACAGACCCACAGAGAAAATATTAGCCATGGTCCACGCCTCCCTTCTGCGCCTTGCGCTTGGCGAGATTCGCCTTGATGATGTCCAGGATGCCGTTCTGGGCCGCCATGAAGAAGATGATGACCGCCTGGATGATCCGGTACAGCTCGCCGGGGACACCGGCATTCAGCTCCATGCCCTGGGCGCCCACCTTCAGGAAAGCGAAGCCGAAGCTCATGACGATGATGCCCACGGGCTTGTAGCGCATGATCATGGCGACGAGCAATCCGTCAAAGTAGTATTCGTTGCTGATGCCGTTCTGGTAGTTGCCCTTCAGGCCGTAGACCTCGAACATACCGACCAGGCCGCACATCATGCCGGAGACCGCCATGGCAAGAATGGTCAGCTTGTCCGCATTCAGTCCGGCGAACCGGGCGAACCGGGAATTCTGGCCGATGAGCTTCATCTCGTAGCCGGTGGTGGTCTTGCTCATGACGTACCACACCAGGAACGCGATGATGATGGAAGCATAGATGGCCGTGGTCAGGTTGGAGCCACGGATCAGCTTCTCAAACATGAACTCGGTGTTCAGCGTCTCGGTGCCGGAGACCCGGTTGGGGTGGCTGGTCTTCCAGGGACCGTTGGAGAGGTAGGCGCAGAGGTAGATGGCGACGGTGTTCATCATGATGGTGGTGATGACCTCGTTGACCTTCAGCTTCACCTTCAGCACGCCGGGGATCCAGGCGTAGAAGCCGCCGATTGCCATAGCCGCCAGCGCCGCCGCGATCACCGCCAGCCACGCAGGCTGATCTGCCAGCAGCACACCCACATAGGCGGAGACGATGGCACCCAGGTACAGCTGACCCTCGCCGCCAACGTTGAAGATGCCAACCCGCGCGCCCAGGGCACAGGCCAGGCCCGTCAGGAACAGCACCATGGCGTACTCGATGGTGTTGCCGAACTGGCGCTTGGTAAAGGCAGAGGTGAAGAACTCCCCAATGGACTCGCAGCCTGTTGCGCCCTTCACCAGGGCGCTGTAGGCGGCAATCGGGTCGTGGCCGGTGAGGAGCATGATTCCCGCACCCACCAGCAGGGCCAGGATCACCGCCGCTGCCAGGGTGATGAAATAGCCCCAGTCGATCTTACGCTTCATTGGTCACGCCCTCCCCCCCGGTCGCCGGTCATGTAGTAGCCGATCTCGGCTTTTTCAATGGTCCCGGCCTCGAAGTGGCCGGTGATCCGGCCCTCGTAAATGGTGATGATCCGGTCGGACAGCCGGAACACCTCGTCTAAGTCCGCCGAGCACAGCAGCACCGCCGCGCCCTCATTCCGCTTCTGGAGAATGCGGCTGTGGATGAACTCGTTGGCACCGATGTCCACACCACGGGTGGGCTGGGAGATCACCAGCACGTCCGCATCATAGCTGAACTCTCTTGCGATGACCACCTTCTGCATATTGCCGCCGGAAAGACTGCCCACTCTGGCGTCCAGGCCGGAAGCCCGGATGTCGAACTTGTCGAAGATCTCCTGGGCGTAGCCCTTGATGGCCCTGGTGCTCTGGTGGAAGCCGAATTTGGTGAATTCCTTGTTCTTGTGCTTGCCCACCAGCAGATTGTCGGTGATGTCCGCGTCGGGACTGACGCCGGTGGCAAGACGGTCCTCCGGCACGTGGGCGAGGCCCAGCTTCCGGATCTCTCCGGGAGTCTTTCCGGCCACGTCGGTTCCGTTGATGGTGACGGTTCCGGCGGTGTAGGGCCGCATACCTGTGATGGCCTCGATCAGTTCGGACTGGCCGTTTCCCTCGATGGCGGCGATACCCAGCACCTCACCAGCCCGGACGGACAGGCTCAGCCCCCGGACGGCGGGCAGACCACGGTTGTCATCCACTTCCAGATTTTCCACCCGGATCTTTTCCTCCCCGGGCTTGGCCTTCTCCTGCTGCTGCACGGCAACCACGTCACGGCCCACCATCATGGCGGCCAGGCTCCGCTCGGTGACGTTCTTGGTCTCGTCGATGGCGATCATCTTTCCCTGGCGCATAACGCCAACCCGGTCGGAGATTGCCATGACTTCGTACAGCTTGTGGGTGATGATGATGACGGTCATATCCTTCTCCCGGACCACCCGGCGGAGGATGGCGAAGAGCTCATCCGTCTCCTGGGGGGTCAGCACCGCCGTGGGCTCGTCCAGGATCAGCACGTCAGCGCCCCGGTACAGGGTCTTCAAAATCTCAACTCTCTGCTGCAATCCCACGCTGATCTCCCGGACCACATCGCCCGGTTCCACGTACAGAC
>JBGVDK010000174.1:0-5078 GCA_045119355.1 Faecousia sp. | reverse complement strand
GAGATTGAGGACGTGATGAGCAAGGGCGTGGCCCTGACCCCGGAGAATCTGAAGATCAGCGACCGGCCATCCCTGCTGCTGCCCTGGCACCGGGCTCTGGACGGCCTGGAGGAGGCACGGCTGGCAGACAAGAAATACGGCTCCACCAAGCAGGGCATCGCCCCCTTCTATTCCGACAAGTACCAGAAAAAGACGGTGCTGGCCGGGGAACTGCTGTACCCCGAGCATCTGAAGGAGCACCTGAAGGACCTGATGGAGTGGAAGAACCTGACCCTCACCCGGGTCTATGGCGCGGAGCCCGTGACCATGGAGGAGCTGGAAGCCTGGATCGACACCTACTGCGAGAAGATCAAGCCCTATATCTGCGATACCGGAGCGTTCCTGCGCCAGGCCCAGAACGAGGGCAAGCAGATCCTCTTCGAGGCCCAGCTGGGCGCGCTGCGGGATCTGGATTACGGCATTTATCCCTACACCACTTCTTCCAACGCCATCGCGGCCTATGCTCCTGTGGGCTCCGGCCTGCCCTCTGCCAAGATCGACGAGGTTGTCGGCGTGGTGAAGGCCTATTCCACCTGCGTGGGCGAAGGTCCCTTCGTCTGCGAGCTGTTCGGCGAGGAAGCCACGGCTTTGAGAGAAGCAGGCGGCGAATACGGCGCCAAGACCGGCCGCCCCAGAAGAGTGGGCCCCATCGACATCGTGGCAACCCGCTACGGCGTCCAGACCCAGGCGGCCACCAACATCGCCCTGACCAAGCTGGACGTGCTGAGCACCATGGAGAAGATCCCCGTCTGCACCCGCTACATCGTGGAGGGTCAGGAGACGGACGAATTCCCCTTCCCGGTGCTGCTGGACTCTGCCAAGCCCGTCATCGAGTACATGGACGGCTGGATGGAGGACGTATCCGGTGTTCGGAAGTGGGAGGACCTGCCGGAGAACGCCCGAAAGTATGTGGAATTCATTGAAAAAGAGATCGGCTGTCACATCGGCTACGTTTCCGTCGGCCCCGAGCGGGACAGCATCATCATTCGCTGAGGAGGGTGACTGACATGACAAACAAATATGAATCCCCCCTGAGCTCCCGTTACGCGTCGGAGTATATGCTGGGCCTGTTCTCCATGGACACCCGGATCAAGACCTGGCGGCGCCTGTGGGTGGAGCTGGCAAGAGCTGAGCACGAGCTGGGCCTGCCCGTCACCGCGGAGCAGGTTGCAGAGCTGGAAGCCCACATGGACGACATCGACTACGCCGTGGCCGCTGCCCGGGAAAAGGAAGTGCGCCACGACGTGATGGCCCACGTTTACGCTTACGGCAAGGTTGCGCCCTCTGCCGCGGGCATCATCCACCTGGGCGCAACCAGCTGCTACGTCACCGACAATGCCGACCTGGTGATCTACCGGGACGGCCTGAAATACTTGAGAAACGAGCTGGTGAAGGTTCTGGCGAACCTCTCCGAGTTCGCTGAAAAATACAAGGCCATGCCCACCCTGGGCTACACCCATTACCAGCCCGCCCAGCTGGTCACAGTGGGCAAGCGGGCAACCCTGTGGATGCAGGACTTCCTGGCGGATTTGGAGGAGCTGGATTTCGTCATTGAGAATCTGAAGTTCCTGGGCTGCCGGGGCACTACCGGCACCGAGGCCAGCTTCCTGGAGCTTTTCGGCGGCGACACCGGCAAGATCGATGAGATGAACGGGAAGATCAGCGCCGCCTTCGGCTTTGACAAGTGCTTCCCGGTCTGCGGCCAGACCTATCCCCGGAAGGTGGACAGCCGGATCCTGAATGTGCTGTCCTCCATCGCCCAGAGCTGCTACCGGATGGCAAACGACATCCGCCTCTTGCAGCACGACCGCCAGGTGGAGGAGCCCTTTGAAAAGAGCCAGATCGGATCCTCCGCCATGGCCTACAAGCGCAATCCCATGCGCTCCGAGCGGATCTGCTCCCTGGCCCGGTATCTAATGGCCGACGCCATGAACGCCCCCATGACCGCCTCCACCCAATGGCTGGAACGGACTCTGGACGACTCCGCCAACCGGCGGATCTCCCTGCCCGAGGGCTTCCTCTGCGCCGACGCCATCCTGCGGCTGGCTCAGAACGTGACCAACGGCCTCCACGTCAACGAGAAGATCGTGGAGAAGACCGTGAAGGAATACCTCCCCTTCATCGCCACCGAGAATCTGATGATGGAGGGCGTGAAGCACGGCGGCGACCGTCAGGAGCTTCACGAGATCATCCGCTCCTGCTCCATGGACGCCACCGCCAAGATGAAGAACGGCGAAAGCTGGGATCTGCTGGCGGATCTGGCGGAGCATTCCGAGTTCGGCATGACCAAGGAGGAAATGGCCGCCGTCATGGACCCCAGCCTCTACACCGGACGGTGCGCCGAGCAGGTGGACCGGTTCCTGGCCCAGGTGGCGCCTATCACTGCGGGCGTGGCTCGGGAAGAGACCGAGATCAACGTGTAAGGGAGCGCCGGTATGGAAAAAATTCTGATTCTGGATTTCGGCGGACAGTACAACCAGCTCATTGCCCGGCGGGTCCGGGAATGCAATGTGTACTGCGAGATCAAGCCCTACACCATTTCCATGGAGGAGATACGGGCCTTTGATCCCATCGGCATCATCTTCACCGGCGGCCCCAACTCCGTGTATCTGGAAGACGCGCCCCACGTGGACCCGTCCGTTTTTGAAATGGGCGTTCCGGTGCTGGGCATCTGTTACGGCTGCCAGCTGATGGCCCACACTCTGGGCGGCCGGGTCACCGCAGCCCAGGACGATTCCGCCCGGGAGTACGGCAAGACCGAGACATATTATGATACCGGCTGTAAGATCTTCAAGGGCCTGCCGGAGCAGGGCATCAGCTGGATGAGCCACGGCGATTACATGGCAAAGGTCCCCGAGGGTTTCGCCTTGGTGGGCCACACCAGGGCCTGCCCCAATGTGGCCATCGCCGACGAAGCCAGGGGCTTCTACGGCGTCCAGTTCCACCCGGAGGTGAATCACACCCAGCATGGCACCGACATGATCCGCAACTTCCTGTATGAGGTTTGCCACGCTAAGGGCGAGTGGACCATGGACGATTTCTGCAAGCGCACCGTGGCGGAGCTGAAAGAGAAGATCGGCACCGGACGGGTGCTGCTGGCGTTGTCCGGCGGCGTGGATTCCTCCGTTCTGGCGGCGCTGCTGGCCGAAGCGGTGGGAGACCGGCTGACGGCGGTATTCGTGGACCACGGCTGTATGCGCAAGAATGAAGGGGACGAGGTGGAGGCAGCCTTCGCCAAGTGGAACATCCACTTCGTCCGGGTTAACGCTCAGGAGCGCTTCCTCAGCAAGCTCAAGGGCGTCACCGATCCCCAGACCAAGCGCCAGATCATCGGCGCGGAGTTTGGCTATGTGTTCCGGGACGAGGCCGAAAAATTCGGCATCACCCGGGAGGATTTCCTGGCCCAGGGCACCATTTACCCCGATGTCATCGAGTCCGGCGAGGGCGACGCCGACGTGATCAAGAGCCACCACAACAAGCTGCTGCCCCCGGAGGTGGTCGCACGGTTCAAGGCGATCCTGGAACCCCTGGACCACCTGTTCAAGGACGAGATCCGTCAGCTGGGCCGGGAGCTGGGACTGCCCGAGTATCTGGTCAGCCGCCAGCCCTTCCCGGGTCCGGGGCTCGCCATCCGTATCCTGGGGGATGTGACCAAGGAGAAGCTGGATATCCTCCGGGAGGCCGACGCCATTTTCCGGGAGGAGATCGCCGCCGACCGCTGCACCGACATTTGCAGCCAGTATTTCGCGGTGCTCACCAACGCCAGGAGCGTGGGCGTCATGGGCGACGGACGGACCTATGAAAACACTCTGGTGCTCCGGAGCGTCACCACCTCGGACTTCATGACCGCCGAGTGGACCCGGATCCCCTACGACGTGCTGGACCGGGTGAGCGTGCGGATCGTCAATGAGGTTCCCCACATCAACCGGATCTGCTACGACATCACTTCGAAGCCTCCGGCGACTGTCGAGTGGGAATGAAGCTTACAGGCTTGTCATTCTGAGCGGAGCGCAGCGGAGTCGAAGAATACTCGCACTGTGACGACGTGTGCAATTTAATTGGTGCGAAGATCCTTCGATTCGCTTCGCTCACTCAGGATGACAGGGCCTTACTGCGTTGCGGTTCATGTGAATCAATTTGAATTTCAGGAGGAAACCATATGTGCGGAATCGTAGGATACACCGGCACGCAAGAAGCGGCCCCCATCCTTTTGGAGGGGCTGAAGAAACTGGAATACCGGGGCTATGACTCCGCGGGCATCGCCGTCCTCCGGGACGGGCAGATCCATATCAGCAAGGTCACGGGCCGGATCGCGGCCCTGAGTGAAAAAACCGAGGATGGAGCGCTGCTCCCCGGCGTCACCGGCATCGGCCATACCCGCTGGGCCACCCATGGCGCGCCCACGGAGCCCAACGCTCATCCCCATACCTCCAGCGACGGCCGGTTCGCGGTGGTCCACAATGGCATCATCGAGAACTATCTGGAACTGCGCCGGGAGCTGATGGACAAGGGCTACCGCTTCGAGAGCGAGACCGACACCGAGGTGGTGGTCCATCTGGTGGAGCTGTATTACCGGGGAAATCTGAAGCAGGCGGTGATGAAGGCTTCCGCACGGCTCCGGGGCTCCTATGCCCTGGGCATTCTCTGCGCCGACGAGCCGGAGAAAATTCTGCTGGTCCGGGAAGCGAGCCCGCTGATTCTGGGCATTGGCGTCGGGGAGAACTTCTTTGCCTCCGACGTCACCGCCCTGGTTGCCCACACCCGGAACGCCATTTATCTGGAAGATGGAGAATTCGCGGAGCTGACTCCGGATTCCGTTCAGGTCTTCGACTGCACCGGACGTCCGGTGGAGAAGAAGGTCAGCCGGATCACCTGGGACGTCCAGGCGGCGGAGAAGGGCGGCTATGAGCACTTCATGCTCAAGGAGATCATGGAGCAGCCCCGGGCCGTCAAGGCCGCCATGGCCCCCCGGCTGAAAAACGGAGGTATCCAACTGGACGATCTGGACATGGATCTGACCGGCGTCAACAAGATCGTCA
>JBGVDK010000173.1:0-6533 GCA_045119355.1 Faecousia sp. | reverse complement strand
TCGCGGACTCGCTGGCGGATGCCGTGAAAGAGGCCTACCGTCTGTCAGACGGCGTGCAGTTTGAAAATGCCTACCGGAGAAGCGATATCGGTGCCCGTGCCCTGCAGGCCGGAAAGTAAAACTATAAACTAGGAGGAAAGCACCCCATGGTTTATCGCGTATATGTAGAAAAAAAGAAGGGTCAGACCCACGAGGCGGATAATCTGCTGAAGGAAGCAAAGGACTTCCTGCAGATCAGCGGCCTGTCCTCCGTCCGGGTCCTGAACCGTTATGATGTGGAAAAGATCGACGAAAAGCTCTTCGGCTATGCCGTCAGCACCGTCTTTTCCGAGCCTCAGGTGGACAATGTCAGCTATGAAGTGCCCGCCGGCTCCGTTGTCTTTGCTGTGGAGCCCCTGCCCGGCCAGTTCGACCAGCGGGCCGACTCCGCCGCCCAGTGCATCCAGATCATCTCCCAGGGCGAGCGCCCCGTGGTCCGCACCGCCAAGGTCTACGTCCTCACCGGCGCGCTGACCGAAGAGGATGTGGCCGCCATCCGCAAGTATGTCATCAACCCCGTGGAGTGCCGTGAGGCCGCCATGGAGAAGCCTGAGACCCTGGCGATGGTCTACGACATCCCCGAGAAGGTCGCCACCATCGAGGGCTTCCTGGAACTGGACCGTGCCGGTCTGGAAAACATGGTGAAGACGCTGGGTCTGGCTATGGATGCCGACGACATCGAGTTCTGCCAGGGCTACTTCAAGACCGAGAACCGCTGCCCCACCATCACCGAGATCCGCATGATCGACACCTACTGGTCCGATCACTGCCGCCATACCACCTTCAACACCACCATCGACAGCGTGTCCTTCGCCGATCCTCTGCTGGAAAGCGCCTGGCAGGAGTACTTGGACACCCGTGCCGAGCTGAACCGGACCAAGCCCATCAACCTGATGGACATCGGCACCCTGGCCGGCAAGTGGCTGCGGAAGAACGGCATGCTGGACAAGCTCTATGAGTCCGAGGAGATCAACGCCTGCACCGTTCGCATGACCGTGAACGTGGACGGCGAGGATCAGCCCTGGCTGCTGCTGTTCAAGAACGAGACCCACAACCATCCCACCGAGATCGAGCCCTTCGGCGGCGCGGCTACCTGCATCGGCGGCGCTATCCGGGATCCCCTGGCTTCCCGTGCTTACGTCTACGGCGCCATGCGTGTCACCGGCGCTGCCGACCCCCTGAAGAGCGTGGACGAGACCATGCCCGGCAAGCTGCCCCAGCGGAAGATCGTCACCACCGCCGCAGCGGGCTACTCCTCCTACGGCAACCAGATCGGTCTGGCAACCGGCATGGTGGACGAAATCTACCACCCCGGCTACGCCGCCAAGCGCATGGAAATCGGCGCGGTTGTCGGCGCGGTCCACGAGGACCACTCCAAGCCCGATTTCCCCATGCCCGGCGACAAGGTCATCCTGCTGGGCGGCCGTACCGGCCGTGACGGCATCGGCGGTGCCACCGGCTCCTCCAAGGCCCACAACGTCCAGTCCGTTGAAACCTGCGGCTCCGAGGTCCAGAAGGGCAACGCCCCTGAGGAGCGGAAGCTTCAGCGCCTGTTCCGCAACGGCGAGGCCGCTGTGATGATCAAGCGCTGCAACGACTTCGGCGCGGGCGGCGTCTCCGTCGCCATCGGCGAGCTGGCCGACGGCCTGGACATCGACCTGAACAAGGTCCCCAAGAAGTACGAGGGCCTGGACGGCACCGAGCTGGCCATCGCCGAATCCCAGGAGCGTATGGCCATCGTGGTGGCCGAGCACAACGTGCCCCGGTTCCTGGAGCTGGCCGCTCAGGAGAACCTGGAGGCCACTGTGGTTGCCACCGTCACCGACACCAACCGTCTGGTGATGCACTGGAACGGCGCCACCATCTGCGACGTTTCCCGTGACTTCCTGAATTCCAACGGCGCCGAGAAGCACATCGACATCGAGCTCGCTCCCGCCAGCGAATATGAGACCGTCATCGAGGGCAGCTTCTCCGACAATCTGAAGAGGGTCGCCACCGACCTGAACACCTGCTCCAAGCGGGGCCTCAGCGAGCGGTTCGACGCCACCATCGGCGCAGGCACCGTCCTGATGCCCTTCGGCGGCAAGAACCAGCAGACCCCCATCCAGGCCATGGTCCACAAGGTCAGCCTGGAAAAGGGCCACACCGACGATTGCTCTGTCATGTCCTGGGGCTACAACCCCTTCGTCACCGAGCACAGTCCCTACCACGGCGCTTACCTGGCTGTCGTGGAATCCGCAGCCAAGCTGATCGCCACCGGCGCGAAGTACGAGGATGTGTACCTGACCTTCCAGGAGTATTTCCAGAGAGTGGGCCACGATCCCAAGCGCTGGGGCCAGCCCCTGGCCGCGCTGCTGGGTGCCTTCAACGCCCAGATGGACCTGAAGATCGCCGCCATCGGCGGTAAGGACTCCATGTCCGGCACCTTCGAGGATCTGGATGTGCCTCCCACCCTGGTTTCCTTCGCCGTCACCACCGAGAAGGTCCAGAACATCGTCTCCAACGAGTTCAAGGCCGCGGGCCACACCGTCTGCGTCCTGAAGCCCGAGTATGACGACAACGGCCTGCCCGTGCCCGAGAGCCTGCTGGACCTGTTCGACCTGGTTACCGAGCTGCTTCGGTCCGGCCGCGCTGTGGCTGCCTACACCCCCGGCATGGGTGGCGTGGCAGAGGCCGTCATGAAGATGGCCTTCGGCAACGGCTTCGGCTTCCAGTTCAACCCCGAATGCTCCCTGGAGGAGCTGTTCGGCCTGTGCTACGGCAGCTTCGTTCTGGAGTTCGCCGGTGAGACCGAGGGCAAGGTCATCGGTACTGTTACCGCCGACGGCGCCTTCACCTACGGCAAGGAGCTGGTCGCCGCGGACGCTCTGCTGGGCATGTACGAGGACAAGCTGGAATCCGTCTACCCCTGCAACATCCCCGACGCCGAGACCCCCATCGAGACCGTTTCCTTCGAGGCTTCCACCCGGGTGGCTCCCGCTGTGAAGGTTGCCAAGCCCAAGGTCCTGATCCCCGTCTTCCCCGGCACCAACTGCGAGTACGACTCCGCCAAGGCCATGGAGGACGCCGGCGCTGAGGCCGAGATCTTCGTCATCCGGAATCTGACCGCCGATGCCATCGCCTCCTCCGTGGAGGACTTCGCCAAGAAGCTGGCCGAAAGCCAGATGGTCTTCATCCCCGGCGGCTTCTCCGGCGGCGACGAGCCCGACGGCTCCGGCAAGTTCATCACCGCCTTCTTCCGGAACGCTGCCATCAAGGAAGAGGTCACCCGCCTGCTTGAGAACCGGGACGGCCTGATGCTGGGCATCTGCAACGGCTTCCAGGCGCTGGTGAAGCTGGGTCTGGTGCCCTACGGCAAGATCATGGACGCGGACTGCTCCATGCCCACCCTGACCTATAACAACATCGGCCGCCACCAGTCCCGTCTGGTCCGGACCCGTGTGGCCTCCAACATGAGCCCCTGGCTGTCCGCCTGCAATGTGGGCGATGTGTTCACCGTGCCCATCTCCCACGGCGAGGGCAAGTTCCTGGCCGAGGAGTCCCTGGTCCGGGAGCTGGCCGCCAAGGGCCAGATTGCGACCCAGTACGTGGATCTGAAGGGCAGCGCCTCCGCCGACGTCCACTTCAACCCCAACGGCTCCATTTTTGCCATCGAGGGCATCACCTCTCCCGACGGCAGAGTCCTGGGCAAGATGGGCCACTCCGAGCGGAAGGGCAACGGCCTGTACAAGAACGTTCCCGGCGAGTTCGACATGAAGCTGTTCGAGTCCGCTGTGAAGTATTTCAAGGGCTAATTGCATAACATTTCGGCTCCCTCGCGAGAGGGAGCCGTTTTCTATAGAATGACCTGGGCGAATACGAGAAACAGGATCCCCGGGATGCCGAGAAATCCGGCGATGGAGGCCGTCACCAGGTTGATGGGGAAGAAGATCCCGGTGAACCCGGAGATCAGATCCAGCAGCCAGAGGCATAAAAAGCCGCAGAGGGAATTGATCCCAATCTTCCAGAACCACTTTACCGGCACCAGGCACAGCCGCAGAAACCCAAAGACCAGGGCGAGCGCAATGAAAATTGTTAGAAAATCTTCCATAAAACCTCCGAATAAAGGGAAACACACCGGGGCAAGCTACTCCCGGACAGGATCAGATGCGGCGGTATGAGGATGCCACGCATCCGGTGGCTTCTGTCAAGGGTATCACCGCCCAGGCGGATTGATGCGAAAGGGCGGTTCATTAGATCCGCCTGTACATCATAACATTCTCCAAATCGGAAAAAGCACGAATCCCCGGACGCGGAAGCGTCCGGGGAAGGCTTTTGTCTTACAGATTCTGATCGAAGGACTGTTTGGCGGCCCGGGCAATGTCAGCGATGCACCGGGCCTGCTGGGGGGTGCAGGTTTCCAGCAGGGCAGTGAGCTCCCGGAGGACGGAATCGTGGTCCGGCGTGGGATCGCGGAGCAGCTCGTCCGCCCGGACGTCCAGGGCTTCCGCCAGGGCCACAAACACCGGCAGGCTGAGCTTGGTGTTGCCGGTCGCGATGTGGCTCATGTGGGGAACGGAGATGTCCGCAAGCTCTGCCAATTGCTCCTGCGAGAGGCCCTTTCGACGGCGGAATAGCCGCACCCGCATACCGATTTCTTCATAATTCACAATCCCACCGCCTATACAGTAAAATAATACTTGAATTATATGCACAGTATTGCTATATTAACATAAATTACATAGTCAAAATATGTCGCATAAAGAAAATGGGGTGGATGAAATCGATGAAAACCGGAACAGGGGAGAAGAATCCTCCGGTGGAGGTGCCTCAATATGAGGAATATAAAACAGCTTCCTGGGCAGGAATGATGCTCCGGCTGGTGGGCGGCATCGGCGGGGCGTTTGCGCTGACCGGATGCCTGATTTTGTGGGTCTCCGGCCAAGGAGGAGCAGGGCTTTGTCTATGTTTCGCCGCTGGCTTTCTGCTGATGTTTTTGATCCCCACCGTTTTAGACCGCCGCCGCATCCGGGAAAACCGGGAGATCGAGGCACGGAATCAGGAAAAATATGACCGCTACAAGAAGGCTCTGGATGCCTCCGCAAAACAGAACTAGACAAAAACCGACCCCGCCGGACCCTCCGGCGGGGTCTTCCGTTGGGCCGACCAGAGATCACACCCACAACATCCAGTGTCCCGCCAAAAACATGGAGGGATTTTCTAAAGAACTTCGACCCCGTTCGCCCTTGTGCGGTCGAAAAAGCTGTGATATAATAAACAAGCTTGACGACATGAAAAGCAGGTGAACTCCGATGAATGTGACGGAATTGAATATCTCCCGGGATGACGTCCGGAAGCTGCTCTCCACCCTCAGCGGCGACGCGGCCATCCTCTATCTTTACATACAGTGCGGCAACGATCCGGCGGAGGCCGCCAAGGCATTGAACATGGGCACCGGCCGGGTGGACTGCGCCGCGGCGACGCTCCGCCAGCTGGGTCTGTGGCCCATGGAGAAGAAGCCCATGCTCCCCACCGGCGAACGGCCCAACTACTCCGAGCGGGACGTGTACGAGGCCATGGATTCCGACGCCTCCTTCCGATCCCTCTATGGCGAGATCCAGCGGGTGCTGGGCAAGGCCCTGAACACCGAGGAGCTGAAGATCCTCCTGGGCTTCACCCGGTATCTGGGCATGACCCCGGATGTGATCGCGGTGCTGGTGAACTACTGCAAGGACCGGGCACGGCAGAAGGGCGGCAGAGCCCCCTCCCTCCGGGCCATCGAGAAGGAGGCCTACGCCTGGGCGGAGCGGGGCATCGATACCATGGAGGAGGCCGCGGCTTTCATCCAGTCCCAGAACGCCCACAACAGCCGGATGGCCCACATCAAGCACCTTTTGCAGATCCGGGGCCGTCGGCTCACCCCAGCCGAGGAGCGCTACGCCTCCCAGTGGGCGGAGATGGGCTTCGAGGACGCCGCCATCACCATGGCCTATGAGAAGACATGCATCAACACCGGCGGCCTGAAATGGCCCTATATGAACAGCATTCTCAAGCGCTGGCACGAGGCGGGCCTCCACACCGCCGAGCAGATCGAATCCGGCGACCGGAAGACCACCGCCAAGACCGACCGCCGGGAGCTGGACAGCGACGAGCTGGCCGCCATCGCCAGAATGATGCAGGAGGATTGAACCTATGGCATACAGCAGTGAAGTGGTCCGCCGGGCCCGTGCCCGTCTGGCCGAGGCCAGAGAGGACCGGGAACGGGAAAACCGGGAGCATCTGCGCATCGCCTATGAGCAGGCCCCCAGACTGAAAGAGATCGACCGTCAGCTCCGGCGCACCATGGTTAAGGCCGCCCAGGCGGTCTTCGCCGGGGGAGACGCGGAGACGCTGATGGCGAAGGCAAAGGAAGAAAATCAGGAGCTGCAGCGGGAGCGGGAATGGATCCTGGACACCACCTTCGAGGAGGGCTTCCTGGACGAGACGCCCATCTGCCCTACCTGTTCCGGCACCGG
>JBGVDK010000172.1:0-6444 GCA_045119355.1 Faecousia sp. | reverse complement strand
CATGACGCAGCTGGTTGATCTTGTCGTAGGAGATCATCTGGGCGGAGATCAGCTTGGTCATGTACTTGATGTTCTCCTCGGAGGAGGCCATCACGGAGATGCCCGCGCCGGGGAAGGTGATCTTGGAGGTGGAGGCGAACTCGAACACCATGTTGGGCCGACCAGCTTCCCGGCACAGGGCGATGATGTCCTGGAAGGGCTGGAACTCGCCCACGAACTCGTGGACGCAGTAGGCGTTGTCCCACATGATGACAAAATCGGGAGCCGCGGGCTTCAGATTGGCAAACCGGTTGACGGTGATGTCGGAGTAGCAGTAGCCCTGGGGGTTGGAATACTTGGGCACGCACCAGATGCCCTTGACCATGGGATCCCGGACCAGATCCTCCACCACGTCCATATCGGGGCCGTAGGGAGTCATGGGCACGGTGATCAGCTCAAAGCCAAAGCTCTCGGTGATCCGGAAGTGACGGTCGTATCCGGGGCTGGGGCAGAGAAACTTGATCCGCTTCTCCTTGGACCAGGGCCGGGGGCTGTCCTTCAGGCCGTGGGTGTAGGCCCAGGAGATCAGGTCGTGCATCAGGCTGAGGGAGGCGTTGCCGCCGACGAAGGTCTCACTGGGCTTGCAGCCCAGCATATCCGCCCAATATTCTCTCGCGCACTTGAGACCCGCCAGGTCACCGTAGTTCCGGGCATCGTTTCCATCAATAATACATTCAGCAGGGTCCGTCAGCACCGTCAGCATATCGCTGACCAGGTCCAGCTGCAGCTTGCTGGGCTTGCCTCTGGACATATCCAGGTGCAGGTCCTGCTGCTTCAGCTCACCGTATCTGGTAATCAGGGACTCGTATTCTCTCATCTGTTCGGCACGGCTTCTGCAAGCGTAGGTGGCCATTTCCATCATCCTTTCCGGGAAAAAGCGTTTTCAACGGGGTTTATTATATGCCAGCGGGGCCAAAAATGCAAGTCGGAAGCTTACAAAAATTCATTTTTTAGATTCTTTGTCCGCCTTGCACAAAAGCGCCCAATCCCCCCTTCCAATTTTATGCAAATTCACACCTTGCATTTCCGTCCGTTGTCGCATAGAATTTCAATGTAAATATTGTGGATTTTTTGGCTTTTTCCGCATTCCAACTGGAAATCCCCCACCTTTCTTGGATTTTCCGGCGGATGCGCGTCAATTTTGAAAGGATGAGCCCAATGAACCAGATCACCAACCTGCCTGCAATTTTCGGCAGCGACGTATTCAACGAAACCATCATGCGCCAGCGTCTGAGCCCCGAGGTCTACCGGGCTTGGAAGCACTGCATCGACACCGGCACTCCCCTGGACCTGGAAGTGGCAAACCACATCGCCGAGGCCATGAAGACCTGGGCCACCGAGAAGGGCGCCACCCACTACACCCACTGGTTCCAGCCCATGACCGGCATCACCGCCGAGAAGCACGACTCCTTCCTCACCCCCGCTGGTGAAGGCCGGATCATCATGGAGTTCTCCGGTAAGGAGCTGGTTCGGGGCGAGCCCGACGCGAGCTCCTTCCCTTCCGGCGGCCTGAGAGCCACCTTTGAGGCCCGGGGCTACACCGCCTGGGACCCCACCGCCTTCGCCTTTGTGAAGGACGGTTCCCTGTACATCCCCACCTGCTTCTTCTCCTACACCGGCGCGGCTCTGGATAAGAAGACCCCCCTGCTCCGCTCCATCGACGAGGTCAGCCGGGAGGCCATCCGCATTCTGCGGCTCTTCGGCGACACCGAAACCCGCCGGGTGGTCACCTGCGTGGGCCCGGAGCAGGAATACTTCCTGATCCCCCGGGATATGTACGCCCAGCGGGAGGACCTGCGGCTCACCGGCCGGACCCTCTTCGGCGCTCCCGCGCCCAAGGGCCAGGAGCTGGACGACCACTATTTCGGCACCATCCGCACCCGGGTCTCCACCTATATGAAGGACCTGGACGAGCAGCTCTGGCGGCTGGGTGTGCTCAGCAAGACCAAGCACAATGAGGCCGCTCCCGCCCAGCACGAGATGGCTCCCATCTACACCGACGCCAACTCCGCCTGTGACAGTAACCAGCTGGTCATGGAGATCATGAAAAAGTGCGCCGCCAAGCACAACCTGGTGTGCCTGCTCCATGAGAAGCCCTTCAATGGCATCACCGGCTCCGGCAAACACAACAACTATTCCCTCTCCACCGACACCGGCAAGAACCTGTTCAGTCCCGGCAAGACCCCCATGCAGAACGCCCAGTTCCTGCTGTTCCTGGCGGCCTTCCTCAAGGGCGTGGACGAGTATCAGGATTGGCTCCGCTGCACCGCCGCCACCGCAGGCAACGACCACCGTCTGGGCGCGGACGAAGCGCCTCCGGCCATCATCTCCGTGTTCCTGGGCGACGACCTGAACGCGGTCGTGAACTCCATGATCGACGGTTCCAGCTACGCCGGTCCCGAGAAGAGCTATATGCGGGTGGGCGTGGACGTGCTGCCCAACATCCCCAAGGACACCACCGACCGGAACCGGACCTCCCCTCTGGCCTTCACCGGCAATAAGTTTGAGTTCCGGATGATCGGCGCCAGCCAGTCTGTCTCCGACCCCAACATCGTGCTGAACACCATCATGGCCGAGGAGCTGGAACAGTTCGCCAACGAGCTGGAAAAGGCCGACGACTTTGACGCCGCCCTCCATGATCTGGTTGTCCGGACCTTCCGGGAGCACAAGCGGATCATCTTTGACGGCAACGGCTACTCCGGCGAATGGAAGGAGGAGGCCGCCCGCCGGGGCCTGAGCAACCATCCCTCCACCCCCGAGGCCATGGAGAGCTTCCTGACGAAGAAGAACATCGACCTCGTCACCAAGCACGGCATCTTCACCGAGGCCGAGTTCCAGGCCCGGTACGAAATTCAGCAGGAGGCCTACATCAAGATCGTGAACATCGAGGCCCTGACCTCCATCGACATGATCCGCCACCAGATCCTCCCCGCCGCCATGAAGTACACTGAGCACCTGACCCGGGGCATCGTGAACAAGCAGAAGATCGGCATCACCTGCAAGGCCGAGCGGCTGCTGGCCGAGCGGCTGAGCGTGGCCTGCGACGCCCTGTACGACCACTGTGAGCGTCTGGCCGCCGACCTGAAGAAGGTCCCCAGCGGTGACACCACCGCCATTGCCAACTACTACGGCGCGGTGATCACCGCCGACATGGCCAAGGCCCGGGAGCAGGCGGATATCCTGGAATCCCTCACCGATAAGGCTTACTGGCCCTATCCTACTTATTCCGATCTGCTGTTCTATTAAAATAATCCGTCATTCTGAGCGGAGCGAAGTCGAAGAATCTTCGCACTCACAACGACATTTGCACTGTAATCGGTGCGAAGATCCTTCGACTCGCTGCGCTCGCTCAGGATGACCAGCCTGAGCGTCTGTGCCTTTTCCTCCTGCTTATCCCAAAGCAGGAGGTTTTTTCTGTTCCTTGCTTTTTTGCCCGCTTTATCCTATAATGAACCCAAACACCAAAAGGAGGTCATCGCGTATGACTTACGAAGAAGTTCTCTCCAACGCCCGGGGCAATATGGGCCCCTGCAAGGCCTGCCCCGTCTGCAACGGCCTGGGCTGTAAAAATACCATCCCTGGCCCCGGCTCCAAGGGAAGCGGCACCGTCTTCAATCGCAACTACAACGCCTGGCAGGATGTGCTGATCAACATGGACACCATCGGCGAAAACCGTGGCGTGGACACGTCCTACGAGCTCTTCGGCCGGAAATTCGACATTCCCGTCTTCTCCGCTCCCATCGGCGCGGTGGGCAATCACTACGGCGATCTGCTGGACGAATACACCTACGACGAAATCATTGCCAAGGGCTGCGTCAAGGCGGGCATCGGCGCCTTTACCGGCGACGGCCTGAAGGAGATGTTCTTCGAGGCCGGATGCTCCGCCATGGAAAAGGCAGGCTTCGCCATCCCCACGGTGAAGCCCTGGCACAAGGATCTGGTCTTCAAGAAGATCGACTACGCCAAAGCCCACGGCGCGAAGATGATCGCCATGGACATCGATGCCAGCGGCCTGCCCTTCCTGAAGCAGATGACCCCGCCCTCCGGCTCCAAGAGCGTGGCCGAGCTCCGGGAGTTCATCGAGTACGCGGATATGCCCTTCATCGTCAAGGGCGTTATGACCGTTCGCGGCGCGGAAAAGGCCATGGAGGCCGGAGCCTCCGCCATCATCGTCTCCAACCACGGCGGCCGGGTTTTGGACCACACCCCTGCCACCGCATCCGTCCTGCCCGCCATCGCGGAGGCTGTGAACAAGCGCATCCCCGTTCTGGTGGACGGCGGCATCCGCACCGGCTATGATGTGTTCAAGGCCATCGGCCTGGGCGCGGACGCGGTGCTCATCGGCCGTCCCTTCGTCACCATGGTCTACGGCGGCGGCAAGGAGGGCGTTCAGGTCTATGTGAACAAGCTCCGCGCCGAGCTCTCCGACGCCATGGAGATGTGCGGCTGCGCGACCCTCAGCGATATTACAAAGGAAGTCATTTTCCATGGATAAGAAAGCATTGATCGCCATGAGCGGCGGCGTGGACAGCTCCGTCTCCGCAGCCCTGATGGTCCGGGCGGGCTATGAGTGCGTGGGCGTGAACATGAAGCTCCACGCCGGTTCCACCGAGGATGACGTGGGCGGCAAGACCTGCTGCTCCCTCACCGACGCCGAGGACGCCCGGAGCGTCTGCCGGAAGCTGGGAATGCCCTTCTACGTCTTCAACTTCACCGAGGATTTCGCCAGGGAGGTCATCGACCGGTTCGTCTGCGCCTACGAATGCGGCGCCACTCCCAACCCCTGCATCGACTGCAACAAATACATGAAGTTCAGCAAGCTCTACGACCGGGCACAGATCCTGGGCTGTGATCTGATCGTCACCGGCCACTACGCCCGGGTGGAGTATGACGGGGAAAGAGGCCGCTGGCTCCTGAAAAAGGCGAAGAACGTTCCCAAGGACCAGAGCTACGTCCTGTACTTTCTGACCCAGGAGCAGCTCTCCCACACCCGTTTCCCCCTGGGGGAGTTCGAGTCCAAGGAGCAGATCCGGGCTCTTGCTGAGGAGCTGGACTTCATCACCGCCCGGAAGCACGACAGCCAGGACATCTGCTTCGTTCCCGACGGGAAATACGCGGATTTCCTCGCAGAACACACGGGAAGAACCTACGAACCCGGCGATTTCGTGGACACCCAGGGCAAGGTCCTGGGCCAGCACAAGGGCATCGTCCGCTACACCATCGGCCAGCGGAAGGGTCTGGGCCTCGCCATGAATCAGCCGGTGTACGTCAAGTACAAGGACATGGAGAAAAATCAGGTGGTCATCGCCACCAACGAGGAGCTGTTTTCGGACCATCTCATCGCCGACACCTTCAATTGGAGCGCCATCGACGCCCCGGAGGAGCCCATCCGCTGCAAGGCCAAAACCCGCTATCAGGCGAAGGAGGCAGACTGCACCGTCACCGTCCTGCCGGATGGCCGGGTGGATGTCCGGTTCGACGCGCCTCAGCGGGCCCTGACCGTGGGCCAGGCTGTGGTGCTTTACGACGGGGATACCGTCCTAGGCGGCGGCGTCATCCGGGAGGTTTAACCGCATATATGGCATCAGCCGGAGCGTTTTCACGCTCCGGCTGATTTTTTATTCTCTCAGCAGCTTTCCTGCCAGATAGCCATTCTCCGCCGCAAGGGCTTTTAGATGGTTGAGGTTGCTGGTCATTTCCCGCCCGGTCAGGGCGCTGTCGATTTTTTCGATCAGCTTCTCCCCGGTCACGTCGGCCAGCTCCACGCAGTTGTCCGAACCCAGGTAATTCATAAAACCCGACACCTTGGGGTCGTAGGAGATGCCCACAATCCTTGTCCGCTGGCTGCAGGCGAAGATCAGCGCGTGGAGCCGCATGGACACCACGATCTCCATCCGTTCGATGACGCCGCAGAGCACCGTGCCGTCGGAAATGGGCGGCAGCACCGTGCAGGGAGCCTTCACCATGGACGCCGCCATGGCGTTGATGGGCCGGTCCCGGTTTGGCTCGAAGGAGAAGAACACCGGCGTCAATCCGTAGGTCTTCCAGACGTGCTCCGCCGCGGCGCAGACCGCCTCCAGCTTCTCCTGGGTATCCCCCCAGGGCCGGAGGACGAACATACAGTATTTCCCCTCGGGGTCCAGGCCGTTATGCTCCAGATACCGGTCCGCCGCTTTTTTGTCCCCCTGCATCAGCATGGCGGGGTCGGCGGTGACATGGATCCGGGGGGTGGTGACGCCGAATTCCTCCAGGGTCTCCCGGGATTCCGGGTCCCGGAGGGTGATCAGGTCCACGTGCCGCTGAAGGACCTCCCGGGCAAGGCGCTGGAACCGGGCTCCCCGCACCGGGCCGATGCCGCAGCCGTACATCATCACATGGCACCCGGCCTTGCTGGCCTGGGTGATG
>JBGVDK010000171.1:0-9376 GCA_045119355.1 Faecousia sp. | reverse complement strand
CGCCCTTTTTGGGCATCAAAAAAGCCGGGTTTCTGAAATGCTTTCGCATCCAGAATCCCGGCCAAAATTTACTTGCTAATTTTTTGAAAACGCAGAAAAATTTATGCGCTCTTTTTGAAAAATGGGCCATTTGAAAAAGGGCGCTGGGATAAATGGGTTCTTCCCACTTCAAAACCAGGTTCAGATCTGGTTTTCATCCTTCGAAAGCCCTTTTGCATCTATGGAACGAAAGAAGTTCGTGTTCACATTTTACCCGGAATAACGGAACAATTATCCGTTCAAACCCCGTAAAACAAAAATAGTGTACACTTAAATGCAACTTTTTCTCGTTTGCATCTATAGTGTACACTAAGTTTGGTGCGCGAGGGGGGAGTCGAACCCCCACGCCCGGAATGAGCACTAGAACCTGAATCTAGCGAGTCTACCAATTCCACCACTCGCGCATATTCTCTTTTCGCTTTCGGTGTTCCCGATTGCTTGGATATATTACCACGCCGACCTCCATTTGTCAACACCTTTTTGCAAATTTTTTCAATTCCGTTTCTCCCCTTTTCTTTTCCGCGGTTTTCTGCTATACTATATAAAACTATGTCTATTCGGAGGCGCGTTATGGAATTTCTCCCGCTGTGCAAACAGGATATGATCGACCGGGGCTGGGATCAGTGCGATTTTGTCTATGTCATCGGTGACGCTTACGTCGATCACCATTCCTTCGGCCATGCCATCATCAGCCGGATGCTGGAACAGGCCGGTTACAAGGTGGGCATCATCTCCCAGCCGGACTGGAAAAAGCCCTCCTCCATCAATGTCTACGGACGGCCCCGGCTGGGCTTCCTGGTGTCCGGCGGCAACATGGACTCCATGGTCAACCACTACTCCGTCACCAAGCACCGCCGGAAGACCGACGCCTACACCCCCGGCGGCGTCATGGGCAAGCGTCCGGACTACGCCACCATCGTCTACTGCAACCTGATCCGCCAGACCTATAAGGACGTCCCCATCCTCATCGGCGGCATCGAGGCCAGCCTTCGGAGACTCGCCCACTACGACTACTGGTCCGAGAGCCTGAAGCGGTCCATCCTCCTGGATTCCCAGGCGGACCTGCTGATGTACGGCATGGGCGAGCGGTCCGTAGTGGAGATCGCCGACGCCCTGAACGCCGGTATGGACGTGAAGGACATCACCTACATCGACGGCACCGTGTTCAAAACCGACGTCCTGGACGAGAGCCTGCCCACCATCGTGCTCCCCAGCTACGAGGAGCTGAAGGAGAACAAACGGAAATACGCCGAGTCCTTCCGTGTCCAGTACGGCAACTGCGACCCCTTCACCGCCAAGCGTCTGGCGGAGCCCTACGGCAATTTCTATGTGGTCCAGAACCCGCCCCAAAAGCCCCTGACCACCGAGGAGATGGACAATGTCTACGGCCTGCCCTACTGCCGGACCTACCACCCCAGCTACGAGAAGGCCGGAGGCATCCCCGCCATTGAGGAGGTCAAGTTCAGCCTGGTTTCCAACCGCGGCTGCTTCGGCGCCTGCTCCTTCTGCGCCCTGACCTTCCACCAGGGACGGATCATCCAGGTCCGTTCCCACGAATCCATCATTGAGGAAGCCGTCAAAATCACTCAGGAGCCGGACTTCAAGGGCTACATCCACGACGTGGGCGGCCCCACCGCCAATTTCCGTCATCCCGCCTGCGACAAGCAGCTGAGCAAGGGTGCCTGCGGCGGCCGTCAGTGCCTCTACCCCACCCCCTGCAAAAATATGAAGGCCGACCACTCGGACTACATCGCCCTGCTCCGGAAGCTCCGGAAGCTCCCCGGGGTGAAGAAGGTCTTCGTCCGCAGCGGCATCCGGTTCGACTACCTGCTCGCCGACAAGAAGGACACCTTCTTCCGGGAGCTTGTGCAGTACCACATCTCCGGCCAGCTGAAGGTCGCTCCGGAGCACGTCTCCGACGCGGTGCTCTCCAGGATGGGCAAGCCCAGAAACGCCGTCTACAACAAATTCGTGGACAAGTATTACGCCCTGAACAAGGAATTCGGCATGGAGCAATACCTGGTCCCCTACCTGATGTCCAGCCACCCCGGCTCCACCCTGAAGGAAGCCGTTGAACTGGCGGAATACACCCGGGACATGGGCTACAACCCAGAGCAGGTCCAGGACTTCTATCCCACTCCCTCTACCCTGTCCACCGTCATGTATTACACCGGCCTGGATCCCCGGACCATGGAGAAGGTCTACGTTCCCACGGACCCCCACGAAAAGGCAATGCAGCGGGCGCTGATCCAGTACCGGAACCCGAAGAACTACTATCTGGTCAAGGAGGCGCTGATCAAGGCCCACCGGGAGGACCTCATCGGTTCCGGCCCCAAGTGCCTGATCCGTGCCGTTCCCCCGAGGGCTGGCGGCTATGCCTCCGCTCCCCCCAAGAAGACTACCGGCAAGCCTGCGGCGAAACCCGGCCCGAAGCCTGCATCCAAACCCGCCGTAAAAACCAGCGCCAGACCTGCAGCCAAGCCCGCCGGGAAGAAGCCCGTTTCCAAGGCTCCCGCCTGTCCCGCCGCCAAGGCTCCCGTAAAGAAGAAGCGGTAACGCCATGACCCAAAGCGAACTCAAATCCTACTGCCTGTCCAAGCCCGGCGCGGAGGAGACCTACCCCTTCGGGGACTGGCCCATCTGCTACAAGGTCCGGGGCAAAATCTTCGCCCAGGTCTATCCAGACAAAATTACCCTCAAATGCACCGCCTTTTCCGGGGAAGCCTTCCGGGCCGCCTATCCCGGCGTCGTCACCCGGGGGTACCACTGTCCCCCGGTACAGCAGCCCTACTGGAACACCATCGACCTCGCCCGGTTCCCCGGGGAGGAGCTGCCCATGATGATCGACCACGCCTACGACACCGTGGTCAGGAAGCTCCCCAAGAAGGACCGCCTGGAACTCACCGGCGAAACGAAATAAGATTTCACACAAAGGAGATGTTTTTATGAATCCCATGCTCAAAAATGCCATTTGGGCTGCCGTCGCCCTGATCGGCGGCATGATCCTCTACGACATCCTGGCCGCACTGTTTTGATATAAAGAGGTGAACACCATGAGCGAATGGAAAGAAATTTCGATCACCGACATGAAGGGCTTCCGCATCGGCCACGCCCAGGACGAGGCCCACGCCACCGGCTGCACCGTCATCCTGCCGGATAAGAAGGCCGTCTGCGGCCTGGACGTCCGGGGCGGCGGTCCCGCTTCCCGGGAGACCCAGCTTCTCAACCCTCTCATGAGCAACGACGGCATCCACGGCCTGCTCCTCTCCGGCGGCAGCGCCTACGGCCTGGACGCCGCAGGCGGCGTGATGAAGTATCTGGAACGGAAAAAGCGGGGCGTCAAGGTGGGCGACGCCATTGTGCCCATCGTGGTGGGTTCCTGCATCTTCGACCTGGGCTGCGTGGACGGGTCTGTTCGTCCCGGCCAGAAGATGGGCTGGGAAGCCTGTCTCGACAGCGAGAAAAATGTGGAGCGCAACGGCAATGTGGGCGCAGGCATGGGCGCCACCGTGGGCAAGATCTGGGGCGCGGACCGGGCCATGAAATCCGGCCTGGGCTGCTACGCTGTCCAGGTGGGGACCCTTCAGGTGGCCGCCGTCGTGGTGGTCAACGCCATTGGCGACGTCTACGAAATGGACTCCAACAAAGAGCTGGCGGGCCTCCTGAACAAGGACAAGACCGCCATGATCGAGAGCGAAACGGAAGCCGTGAAGCTGCTGCAAATGGCCTCCATGCTGTCCCTGAACACCACCATCGGCGCCATCATCACCAACGCAGGCCTGGACAAAGCCGCCATGAACAAGGTGGCCGCCATGGCCAGCAACGGCATCGCCCGGACCATCCGCCCCGTGAACACCAGCATGGACGGCGACTCCATCTATGCGATGAGCGTCGGCAAGGTCAAGTCCAACCCCGACGTGGTGGGCACTCTGGCGGCCCATGTGCTGGCAAAGGCCGTGAACCGGGCCGTGTTGGAGACCGAGGAAAAGTACGGCTACAAATCCGCCCAGAGCTTCCTGAAATAAATATCCAGACCAGCGGAGTCAAAGGATTTCGCTGGTCTCTTTTTGCCCGGACCGCCATAGACTGTTCCATACATCTGGAATTTGAGGTGGTCAACAATGGAATGGGAAAATCAAATCACGCTTCGGGGAGACCTGGCGGGGATGCCGGAATACTCCCACGAGAACCATGGGAAGAAGTTTTACCGATTTTATCTGGAAGTGGAGCGGCTGTCCGGGGCGGTGGATACGCTGCCGGTGATCGCGGAGCTGAAGGTTCTGGAACAACTGGACCTCACCGCGGGCTCCCGGATCCGTGCGGAGGGCCAGGTTCGGTCCCACAATGTCACGGACGACTCCGGGCGGCATCTGCTGATCTTCGTTTTTGCGAGCGAGCTCTTCGCCGAGGAGGGTCCGGCGGTAAATACCCTCCGGCTGTCCGGGGCCATCTGCCGGGAGCCCACCTACCGCCGGACGCCCCTGGGCCGGGAGATCTGCGACGTGATGCTGGCGGTGCCCCGGGCTTTCCGGCGGGCAGATTACTTACCCTGCATCCTCTGGGGCCGGATGGCCCAGATGGTGTCGGAGTGCCACACTCGGGACGTCCTCGCCATCGACGGGCGGCTCCAGAGCCGGGTCTATAACAAATACGTGGAGGACCAGCTCATCGAGCGGACCGCCTACGAGGTCTCCGCTTTGACCGCGGAAGTCCTCACGGAACCGGAATAACCGAAAAGGCAAGATGCGAAAATTCCCGCATCTTGCCTTTTTCTTATGCATTTGTCAGCCGCTTTCCTCCATCAAATGGCATACTGGCTGGTATAGAGCTGATGATAGAAGCCCTTCTTTGCCAGCAGGCTCTCATGGGTCCCCTTCTCCACGATGCGTCCGTTGTCCAGCACCAGGATCAGATCCGAATCCACGATGGTACTCAGCCGGTGGGCTACCACGAAGCAGGTCCGGCCCTCCATCAGCTGGTCCATGGCCTTCTGGATCAGCACCTCCGTCCGGGTATCCACGTTGGAGGTGGCCTCGTCCAGAATCAGCAGGGGCTTGTCCGCCAGCAGCGCCCGGGCAATGGTGATCAGCTGCTTCTGTCCGCCGGAGAGGTTCGACGTATCCTCTCCGATGATGGTGTCGTAGCCCTCGGGCATGGTGCGGATGAACCGGTCACAGTAGGCTTTTTTGCAGGCCTCCTCGATCTCCTCCCGGGTTGCTCCGGGCTTGCCGTAGGCCACATTTTCCGCGATGGTCCCCCGGAACAGCCAGGTGTCCTGAAGCACCATGCCGAACTGGCTCCGGACCTCCTCCCGGGAGAGCTCGCTGACATCCCGGCCGTCCAGGAAAATCTCGCCGCCGTTCACATCGTAAAACCGCATCAGCAGGTTCACGATGGTAGTCTTGCCCGCGCCGGTGGGACCGACGATGGCAACATTCTGGCCGGGCTTCACCTTCAGGTTCAGGTCCTCGATCAGCGGCTGTTTGGGGTCATAGGAGAACCGGACGTCCCGGAACTCCACGCTGCCCCTGCAGGGCTCGTCCAGCTGTCCTTCGGGATTTTCCTCCTCTTCCATATCCAGGATCCCAAAGACCCGGCGGGAGGAGGCCTTGATCCGCTCCATCTGGCCGAAGCCGTAAGCGATCTGCTCCAAGGGGCCCGCGAACTGCTTGGCGAACAGCACGATGGTCACCACACTGCCCACATCCAGGCTTCCCCGGACGATCAGCCAGCCGCCGATGAGGTTCATGAAAATATACGCCAGGGAATTAAACATGGCGATCAGGGGCTGGACCGAGGCGCTGATGAAGGTAGCCTTGATGGAGGCGTCCATCTGCTTCTTGTTCACCGCGTCGTGCTTCTCGTTCAGGCTCTGTTCCAGGTTATAGGCCTTGCCGGTGGCGAAGTTGGAGAAGGCCTCCTCTACCACATGGGTCCGGTTGCCCGCCAGGGTGAACATATCATCGAAGGACTTCTCGCTGAGCGAGGCGATCTTGGAGGACAGGAGCATGGACGCCGGGGTGATGATCACCACGAACAGTCCCAGCCGCCAGTCCTCGTACAGCATCATTCCCGCGATCATGACCAGCTGGACCACGCCCTTGATCAGCACGTCGATGATCTGGTAGATGTAGCCGCTCATTTCGGACACGTCGCCGGTCATCCGGCTGAGGATGTCGCCCACGGGGGTCTGGTCCACATACCGCACCGGCAGCCGCCGGATCTTGTCGGAAATGGTGATCCGCAGGTTGCAGGTGAAGTACCGGCTCACCGCGTTGTTCAGCAGGATCATGTTCACCCAGCTCAGGAAATTCTGTCCGGCGTACAGAGCCAGCAAAATACCCAGGCCCTTCACCAGCTTGTCCGTCACCGTGCCCACGCAGCCGGCCTCCCAGAAGTCGACAAGCATCTGCACCAGGTCGCCCAGCACCGTGGGGGACAGCACGCTGCACACGATGCCCGCAATGCTGAGCACCGCGGAAAAGGCGATCCAGTGGGCGATGGGCTTAGCGAATTTCACCACCTTGCCGATGGTCTCGTCTTTGGTTCGTTTCTCTTTCATTACTGCGCACCTCCTGTCTGGGAGGCATGGATCTCCCGGTATACCTTGCAGGTTTTCAGCAGCTCCTCGTGGCTGCCCTGGCCCACCACCGCGCCGCCGTCCATGACGACGATCCGGTCGGCGTGCATGGCGGAGCTGACCCGCTGGGTGATGATAATTTGAGTCTTCCCGCCGATGCGCTTGGCAAGGGCAGAGCGGAGCTTGGCCTCCGTCAGGAAGTCCAGTGCGGAAAAGCTGTCGTCGAAAATGAAGATGGGGGCATCCTTCAGCACCGCCCGGGCGATGGAAATGCGCTGTTTCTGACCGCCGGAGAGGTTCTTGCCGGACTGCTTGATCTCGTGGTCCAGCCCCTCGGGGTAGGCCCGGATGAAATCCGCGCCCTGGGCCACTTCCAGCGCCGCCCAGATTTCTTCATCCGTGGCATCGGGACGGCCCATCACCAGATTCTCCCGGACGGTGCCGGAGTAGATGGTGGCGGACTGCAGGCAGACGCTGATGTTGGCGCGCATATCCTGGCGGCTTAACTCCTCGGTGGACACGCCGTCCAGCTTCAGCACGCCCTCGGTGGGCATCCGGAAGCCCAGGAGCAGGGACACCAGGGTGCTCTTGCCCGCGCCGGTGCCGCCGATGACGGCGATCTTCTCCCCGGGTTTGACGGAGAAGGTGACGTTTTTCACCGCCGGGTCTGCCGCTCCCTCGTAGCGGAAGGATACGTTTTCAAAATCGATCTGACCGGCGAGCTTCACGCCCCTGGGGGCGATGGGGTCGGTCATGGCCTCGGCGTTCAGCACCTGACCGATGCGGCCCGCGGCCACCTGGGCATGGGGGAACATGACGATGGAGAAGGCCGCCATAATGACAGCATTTGCGATCAGGTTGACGTACTGCACCACCGCGAACACGTCGCCGCCGGAGAGTCCGCCGCCCCGCTCCATCCGGAAGCCGCCCAGGTACACGATCAGCACCACCGCTCCGTTCAGCAGGAAGGTAGCCAGGGGCGAGATCAGGCCCATGGAGACGTTGCTCTTGATGATGTTCTCCGCCATCAGCCGGGTGGCGTCGGCGATCCGGTCCTGCTCCCCGGCCTCGGCGTTGAAGGCCCGGATCACCCGGATGCCCCGAAGCCGCTGGCGCATCAGGTCGTTCTGCCGGTCGGTGTATTCGTCGGACTGGACCCAAAGTGGGACGATGTTCTTTCCCACCCGGACCACCACCAGCAGAATCACCGGCACGAAGGCCAGCAATGTCAGCGCAAGGCTCACGTCCTTTGCCATAGCCATGACCACGCCGCCGAAGAACAGGGTGGGAATGGTAAAAATGGAGTTGGACAGCTCTCCCGCGATCCAGGAGACGGTCTCCACATCGTGGGTGGCTCTCGTCACCAAAGCGGCGGTGCCCAGCTTGCCGAACTCCTCAAAGGTCATGGTGTTGACCTTCCGGAAGATGTCGGTGCGCAGGTCGCCGCAGAAGCAGGCCACGATCTTGCAGGTCAGCCAGGAGCCCAGGAGCGTCGCTCCCATGCCCACCAGTGCCACAGCCAGCATCTGCCCGCAGCAGAGAAGAATGTATTCCAAATCCTTCTGATACACGCCGTTGTTCAGGATGTCGCTCATGATGCTCGGCAGCATCAGGTTGCTCACGCTGGACACAAGCGCCGCGAAGGACGCCAGGACCAGCAGTTTCCAGTAGGGTTTTAAGTAGCGAATCATTTGTTTCATTTCAATACCTCGTAAAAAAGCGCGCAAAAAAACGGCCCAAGCAGAATGCTTGCGCCGCAACTACAGACCCCGCCGATATCCCTACCGCGCCGGAGCAAAAGGAGCAAGTCTTCCGCTGATTTCCTTCCAAAAACCAAAAACACAGATGTTCATCAACATGTTAACTTCCTCCTTTCGTTTCAAATTCTGGTATGAGAGTACCACGCGTCCGTGTGTTTGTCAAGAATTATTTTCCAGGAAAGTTCCCCGCCATCCTCCGCCATGGGAAATTGTGAAAAAGTTATGAATTCTCCGGATTTTTCCACAGCCGCCTCCGCCGGAACGGGCTTCAGAGCCGGTTTATTCATTCACTTATGCACACAATCCACAGACTTTTCCACAGTTGTCCACGGATGAAAAATCCGTCGAAATTTGGATTCCCCGGAAATATTACGAATCTGTTACACTTTTTCCAGTCTCTCCTGCATATTCGCCGATACCGAACGCATATTTATGCGTCTCATTTCATTCATTTTCAAAACCGAAAGAAAAATGCAGGAGCATCACACGGCTCCTGCATTTTGTGTATTCACAGCTTCTCGCCCAGGATGGACTTGGTGGCGTAGGCGTTCAGATCCATTCCGGCGGTGTTCCCCGCCAGGTATTCGTAGTACCCCTGGGCGCCGATCATGGCGGCGTTGTCGCCGCAGAGCTTCAGCGGCGGCAGGTAGACCCGCACCCCCAGCTTTTCCGCAGCGGCCAGGATATCCCGGCGGATCCGGGAGTTTGCCGCAACGCCTCCGGCCACCGCCAGACGCTTGTGGCCCGTCTCCTCCAATGCCCGGACCACTCTGGGCACCAGGGTGTCGGAGACCGCCGAGGCAAAGCTGGCGGCGATGGAATTGACATCCAGCTCCTCGCCGATCTGCTCGGCATGGTGGATGGTGTTCAGCGCCGCGGTCTTCAGGCCGGAGAAGCTCATATTGTAGGGATTCTCGCCGGGCTTGGACCGGGGCATGGGGTAACGGGTATTGTCGCCTGCCTGGGCGGCCTTATCCAGAGCCGCGCCGCCGGGATA
>JBGVDK010000170.1:0-8920 GCA_045119355.1 Faecousia sp. | reverse complement strand
CTTGCTGTGTGGGTCTGATCTCCGGAGTCAATGGGGCGCTGACGGAAGTGGCCGACGATCTGGTGTTTACGGAGGTCGTCAAATACGGCGACCCTTCGGTGCTGGACGGCCGGGTGCTCCGGGCGGGCATCGAATGCGGCGACCACATGACCTGGAACACCACCTACACCTTTGGGGAAGAGGACCGGTTTGACACCGAGTTCGTCTTTACCCAGGAAAACCGGGTCTCTGAAAGCTACGGCTGGTCCGGGCTGGAACTTTACGACTGCGCGGGATTCGGCATCTCCACCGACGGCGAGCTGGAAGTGGGAGACGGTTCCTTCGGGGATATGATCCGCACTGTGGCGGCAATGACCCCCGACGGGGGAGAGCGGGAGATGAATCTGAAGCTCTCGGACTATCTGGATTATCACGTTCTGGACCTGAATCTGGACTATGCTTCGGAGAAGTGGATCTGCGGGGAATTTATGAACGTCAACAACCGCTTCTTCGAGGACGAGTCGGGGCTGTACTGCCCCAGTTACGAGGGACTCAGCCAGTTGTTCAAATTTCCGGTGCTGGACAATGAGATCGTCACCATTACCGTGGAGAAGAACGCCTCCGGCGGGATTTCCAGCGTGGGCTACAATTCGGTCAACGGTCCGCTGATCCAGACCATCACCGCGGTGAATGACAGCGGCGCGTATTTGATCCCGGTATTCATGAAGAGCGAAAGCGACCGGGAGGCCATTCCGGGAGAATACGCATATGGCATGGGCATCTACTTCATCCCCTGGCGGGTGGAAACCGGGGTTACGCCATTCACCGGTGCGGCTTCCAAAAGTGCTACCGCCCAGCGCCCAACAGTGACTCTGGATGTGGACAGGGCAAAGAATATCTATCCCCTGCCGGAGACCGCTGTGGTCTACGGTTTGGAGGTGGACGAGCAGAGCCAGACCGCCTGGATGCTCAGTCTGGAGAACGGGATGTACGTTCTGACCCGGCTGGACCTGGCGAGCGGGGAAGTACTCTACCGGCTGGAAGCGTTGGCGGCGGACCCGGAGGGGGACAGCTACTATCCCACCTGGTATGTTCACGAGGATGTGATGGTGCTGGAGGCCTGCGACAATCTGGCACTGGTGGACCTGAGCGGAGAACCGAAGGTGGATTTTGTGGTCCCCCTGGGGGAGACGAAGGAGGGCTTCTGGAACTATGAGCTGAATCGCGGGGATATCTGGTATGACGGGGAAACCCTGATCCTGGCGGGCAGGCGGTATTATTCCGACTACGCCATGAGCGTCCTGGCCTACGACGCCACCGGACCGCTGTACTGGGGACTCTACGAGTGCAGCATCTTCGAGGCAAGAAATCCCGGCGTGTCGCCCTATATCCAGAACGGGTCCGATTCGGTGGTGATTGAATAAGCGTGAGGGACGGCTTAGGCCGTCCCTTTTTCTGTTGTGGAATCGCCCGCTGTGTGGTATACTACGGGCAAAGGAGTGATTGATTTTATGATCCAGTTTACCCGGTTTGACCCCTCGAAACGGGAGGAATATCAGCGGTATCTCCGCCATTCCGCCCATCGGGGCGCGGGCTTTTCCTTTGCCAACCTCTGCATGTGGGGCCATCAGCGGTGCGCGGTGGTGGGGGAGCGGCTTGCGATTTTCTCCCATTTTTCCGGCCACACCATGTATCCCTTCCCGGCGGGGGAGGGAGAAGTGAAGCCTGTCCTGGACGCCATCATCGCCGATTCCAGAGAACGGGGCATCCCCTGCCGGATCTCCGGCCTTTCCCCGGAGGACCAGGAGCTGATTGAGAGCCTTTATCCGGGGAAGTTCCGGTTCCACTGCGACCGGGACAGCTTTGACTATGTCTACGACATCAACGACCTGGCGGAGCTCCGGGGCAAGAAGTTCCAGCCCAAGCGGAACCATGTGAACCGGTTCCTTGCCGACTATCCGGACGCCTATGTGCGGCCGCTGGACGAGCTGACCCTGCCGGACTGCATGGCCTTCACGAAGAAGTGGTACGAGCGGCGGCACGCCGACGACCCCATGGCAGACCTGCAAATGGAGCGGATGGCCCTGGACCGGGCCTACCGGCACTACCGGGAGCTGGGGATGGAGGGATTGCTCCTCTACGCCGACGGGCGGGTTATTGCCATGACCATGGGGAGCTTCCTCGGCGAGAACACCATGGATGTCCACTTTGAGAAGGGGGATGCGGACATTCCGGGCTCCTACGCCGCCATCAACCGGGCCTTTGCCCGGTATCTGAGGGAGAAGCATCCGGAGCTGCGGTGGCTGAACCGGGAGGACGATGTGGGTTCCCCGGGACTGCGGAAGGCGAAGCTCAGCTATCAGCCCCATCATTTGGTGGAAAAGTGTTGGGCCCACTACGCCGGGGAGGAGTTCAATGATTGAGTTTCGTGCCAGCCGTTCGGGGGACAGGGTTGCGTTGACCGGCCTGTGGCGGGAGGCTTTCGGGGACGAGAAAAGCTTCATCGATGCGTTTTTTGAAACGGGTTACGCCCCGGAGCGGAGCCGTGTGGCGGAGGTGGACGGGGAGCTCGCCGGGATGCTCTTCTGGTTTGACGGTGTGCTGGGGGAGCGGAAGCTGGCCTACCTCTACGCCGTGGCTACTGCGGAACGGTTCCGGGGACAGGGCGTCGCCTCTGCGCTGATGGCGGATGTCCACAAGCTCCTGAAAGGGCAGGGCTACGCCGCCGCGGTGCTCAGTCCCGGTTCGGAGGGGTTGTTTCGGTTTTACAAAAAGCTGGGCTACGAAACTGCCGGGTATCGGGAGGAAATTCGGGTCAAGGCGGTCGCGCCCATCTCGGTCCGGGAGGTTGGTGTGGAGGAGTACGCTGAACTTCGGGCCGCTCTGCTGCCGCCCAACGGCCTCCGGCAGGAGGGAGCGAACCTGGAATTCCTCCACTGCTTCGCCCGGCTTTACGGGGGAGAGGGCTTCTGCGCCGCGGTCTCCCGGGAGGGCGCATATTGTCCGGAGTTCCTGGGGGAGGCGGAATGGCTGCCCGGGCTTCTGGGCGCTTTGGGCCTTGCCGAAGCGGCGGTCCGGATGCCCGGAGGGAAACAGCCCTGCGTGATGGCCAAATGGCTTTCCGTGACGGACAAAAGCCCGGTTTATCTGGGATTTGTCTTTGACTGACGGAATTTTCCTGAAATTTTCTTCCAATTTTATGGGATAGCACCTTGAAAACGGAAGCGAAACAGGGTAATATAAAGACAGCGACAAAAAGAGAAATTCTTTCCAAGGAGAACGGAGGAACGACTATGAAAGAATACATGGACGCGCTGGTAAAGGCGGAAGCAGGCCCCGGCCTGGAGCTGCGGCAGGTTCCCGTGCCCCAGCCCAAGGCGGGCGAGGTGCTGATCAAGGTCCACAAGACCGCCATCTGCGGCACCGACGTACATATCTACAACTGGGATCCCTGGGCGGTGGAGCACATCAAGCCCCCCATGACCATCGGTCATGAGTATGTGGGCGAGATCGCCGCTCTGGGCGAGGGTGTCACCGGCCTGAAGATCGGCCAGCGGGTCTCCGGCGAGGGCCACATCACCTGCCACCACTGCCGCAACTGCCACACCGGCAACATCCAGTGGTGCAAGGACACGGTCTCCGTGGGCGTGGACCGGGACGGCGCTTTCGCCGAGTATGTGTGCATCCCCGAGACCAACGTGATCCTCATTGACGAGAGCCTGGACGAGGATGTGGTGGCCTTCTTCGATGCCTTCGGCAACGCCACCCACACCGCCCTGATGTTCCCCCTGATCGGCGAGGACGTGCTGATCACCGGCGCAGGCCCCATCGGCATCATCGCCGCCGCGGTGGCAAAGCACGCAGGCGCGCGGAGAGTCATCATCACCGACATCAACGACTACCGTCTGGATCTGGCCCGGAAGCTGGGCGTGGACGCTGCCGTCAACACCGCCCGGGAGGACCTGCCCAAGGTCATGAAGGAACAGGGCCTGACCGAGGGCTTCGACGTGGGTCTGGAAATGTCCGGCAACGGCGCGGCGCTGCAGCAGATGATCGGCGTCATGCGCAACGGCGGCAAGATCAGCCTGCTGGGTATCTCCAACAAGCCCGTGGCAATGGACATGAACACCATCATCACCAAGGGCCTGACCCTTCAGGGCATCTACGGCCGGAAGATGGACAACTGGCATCAGATGAGCTACATGGTCCAGGGAGGCCTGGATCTCAGCCCTGTCATCACCCATCGATTCCACTACACCGACTTCCAGAAGGGCTTTGACGCCATGAATTCCGGTATGTCCGGCAAGGTCATCCTGGACTGGAGCAAGTAAATTGACAATTGACAGTTGACAATTAAGGAGTAAACATATGAAAACTGCTTTGAATGCAATCAGCGCTGAACTGGACGCCATCCGGGAGGCCGGTACCTGGCGTGAGGAGCGCGTCATCACCACTCCCCAGTATTCCCGGATCGACACCACTGCAAAGCCCGGCGTGGTCAATTTCTGTGCCAACAACTACCTGGGTCTGTCCACCAACCCCGAGCTGATCAAGGCCGCCAAGGAGAGCTACGACAACTGGGGCTTCGGCCTCAGCTCCGTCCGCTTCATCTGCGGCACCCAGCAGATCCACAAGGATCTGGAAGCCAAGATCGCCGGTTTCGTGGGTATGGACGATGCCATCCTCTACTCCTCCTGCTTCGATGCCAACGGCGGTCTGTTCGAGACCCTGCTGGGACCGGAGGACGCCATTATCTCCGACGAGCTGAACCACGCCTCCATCATCGACGGCGTCCGGCTGTGCAAGGCCAAGCGCTACCGCTACAAGAACAACAACATGGACGACCTGCGGACCCAGCTGGTGGCTGCCCGGGAGGCCGGGGCCAAGAAGATCATGATTGCCACCGACGGCGTGTTCTCCATGGATGGCTACATCGCCAACCTCCCCGGCATCTGCGACCTGGCCGATGAGTTTGACGCACTGGTGATGGTGGACGACAGCCATGCCGTGGGCTTCATGGGCGACCATGGCCGGGGCACTCCCGAGTTCTGCGGCGTCATGGACCGGGTGGACATCCTGACTGGCACCTTCGGTAAGGCCCTGGGCGGCGCTTCCGGCGGCTACACCGCGGCCCGTCAGCCCATCGTGGACCTGCTCCGCCAGCGGAGCCGTCCCTACCTGTTCTCTAACACCGTGGCGCCCGCCATCTGCGCAGCCACCATCCGGACCATCGAGCTGTTGGAGGAGTCCACCGCCCTCCGGGACAAGGTCCACGAGAACGCCCGGTACTTCCGCAGCGAGATGGAGAAGCTGGGCTTTGACCTGCTCCCCGGCGAGCATCCCATCGTGCCCGTGATGCTCTATGATCCCCGGACCGCCCATGAGTTTGCCAGGCGGATGCTGGAGAAGGGCGTCTATGTGGTCGCCTTCTGCTACCCCGTGGTCCCCAAGGGCAAGGACCGGATCCGTACCCAGATCTCCGCCGGTCACACCAGGGAGGACATCGATTTCGCTGTCCGAGCCTTTGGCGAGGTCAAGAAGGAAATGGGCCTGTAAGTTCATAAAGATGAAGAGCCGCCGTGAAAACGGCGGCTCTTTTGGGCTTTCAGAACTCTGCACAAAGGACAAATATTTTTCTTGGAAGAATGGATATTGCAATTTCCCGGGAAACCCATTATAATTTATTCTGTTGCGCAGTCTGCGCAAACGGCAGAATCTGACAGACGGAGAAAGGCACATATGAAGCATTTTTGGCAGGAACAGGGCAAGGTCCTTCTTTACACACTCATCGGCAACACCATGCTGGCGTTTGCCATCTGCGCCTTCGTGGTGCCCCAGGATTTCATGCTGGGCGGAGCCAGCGGTATCTCGCTGATCATCCAGCAGTGGATCCCCATCCGACTGTCTGTGATCTCCGCGGTGGTGAACGCGGCGCTGTTTCTGCTGGGACTGGCGTTTATGGGCTGGCAGTTCGCGGCCCGGAGCCTGATGTCCACCATCATTTACCCCGTGATCATGGCGGTGTTCGAGGAGCTGCCTGTGGCGGCGCTGTTCGCCGGGGAGGATAAGCTCCTGTGCGCGCTCTACTGCGCGGTGCTCATCGGCGGCGGCATCGGTCTGGTGGTCCGGGTGGGCGGCTCCACCGGCGGCATGGACATCCCGCCCTGCATTTTGCAGAAGTACAAGAATATCCCCATCGGCACTTCGCTGATGTTTTTTGACGGGATCATCATCCTGGCCCAGGTGCTGATCAAGGGCATCGACGGGGTGCTGTACAGCCTGCTGATCCTGGTGCTGACCTCTGCGGTGGTGGACAAGACCACCGTCTCCGGCGAGCAGAAGGTGGAGATGATCATCATCTCTCCGGAATTCGAGAAGATCCGCTCCGAGATCCTGGGCAAGCTGGATTCTGGCGTCACCATGCTGGACATCGAGACCGGCTACATGGGTGAGAAGCAGAAGGCCATTCTCAGTGTGGTCTACGCCAAGAAGTACCCGGAGCTCCGGGACGCCACCCTGAAGATCGACCCCAAGGCGTTTATCATCACCGCCGATGTGAAAAACGTCAACGGCGTGGGCTATACCCTGTCCAGAGCGGAGCATGCGCCCAAGATGAAACCGAATAAGTAAAAGAGCAACAGGCTGTTCCGGAGAATGGAACAGCCTGTTTTCGTGCATTGTAGGGACCGTTATAAAATCAGGCCGCTCCATATGGAGCGGCCTGATTGCGTTCGTAGAAAGACTACCACCCGCTATGCGGGTGAGCCGGAAAAAGTTCTACTTATGCGTAGAAATAAAAAACCTCCAATGATAGAGTAGTAGCAGGTTCGCCAACCGCTACAAACAAAATCAATGGAGGTTATCCAAATGGACAACAATAGTTTAGCACACACTAAGTGGAATTGCAAATACCATATCGTCTTTACACCCAAATACCGCAGACAGATTATCTACAAGCAGATCTCAGCGGATATCGGTCAGATTATCAGAACATTATGCGCCCGAAAAGGGATAGAGATTATCGAAGCAGCGGCGCTTCCGGATCATATCCATCTCTACGTAGCAATACCTCCGAAGTACAGTGTATCGGAGATTGTGGGATATCTCAAGGGAAAGAGTAGCTTAATGATTTTCGATCGGCACGCCAATCTAAAGTACAAGTATGGCAACCGGCACTTCTGGTGCAGGGGGTACTATGTGGATACAGTGGGGCGTAACGAAAAGACAATAAAAGAATATGTACGCAACCAGCTCCAAGAGGACATCGCAAGTGATCAGATGTGCCTCAAGGAGTTCAAAGACCCGTTTACGGGTGAGCCGGTAGCCAAAGGCAAGTAAAAAGCCGCCCCCGGAAGGGGGCAGCCAGTAAATTATTTGCGGTTGGCGAACCGTTCATGCGTCTTAAGACGCGGCTGTATTAGGCCCTTATAGGGCCAGTGCAAGCCACCGGCTTCGCCGGTGGTCTTGACTTCTATCAATTACTTAGCCTTGGTGGCGATCTCCTCAGCGCACTTGGCCATGAACTCGGCCATGGTCATGGCGCCCAGATCCTCGCCGGAGCGGGTCCGGACGGAAACGGTGCCGTTCTCCATATCCCGGTCGCCCACGACCAGCATATAGGGGATCTTCTGCATCTGAGCCTCGCGGATCTTGTAGCCCAGCTTTTCGGAGCGGCAGTCCACTTCGGAGCGGATGTTAGCATTGTTCAGTTGATCGTTCAGGCCCTTGGCGTAATCGTGGGCACGGTCGGTGACGGGCAGAACCTTCACCTGGACGGGAGCCAGCCACAGGGGGAAGGCACCGGCGAAGTGCTCGGTGATGACGCCGATGAACCGCTCGATGGAGCCCAGGACCACGCGATGGATCATGACGGGACGATGCTTCAGGCCGTCCTCGCCCACGTACTCCAGCTCGAACCGCTCAGGCAGCTGCATATCCAGCTGGATGGTGCCGCACTGCCAGGTACGGCCCAGGGAGTCGGCCAGATGGAAGTCCAGCTTGGGGCCGTAGAAGGCACCGTCGCCCTCGTTGATGACGTAGGACTTGCCCAGCTCCTCGACGGCCTGCTTCAGGGTCTCGGTGGCGAAATCCCAGTCCTTCTCGTCGCCCATGTGATCCTCGGGCATGGTGGAGACCTCGATCTGGTAGCTCAGGCCGAAGACGGAGTAAACCTCGTCGAACAGCTTGACCACGTTCTTGATCTCGTCCTTCATCTGATCCCAGGTCATGAAGATGTGAGCGTCGTCCTGGGTGAAGCAGCGGACACGGAACAGGCCGTGGAGGGCGCCGGACAGCTCGTGACGGTGGACCAGGCCCAGCTCGCCCACTCTCAGGGGCAGGTCACGGTAGGAATGGGGCTCGGACTGGTAGACCAGCATACCGCCGGGGCAGTTCATGGGCTTGATGGCGAAGTCCACGTCGTCGATGACGGTGGTGTACATATTGTTTTTATAGTGGCCCCAATGACCGGAGCGCTCCCACAGAGCGCGGTTCATCATCATGGGGGTGGAGACCTCCACGTAACCGTAGCGCTTGTGGACCTGACGCCAGTAGTCGATCAGGGTGTTGCGGAGCACCATGCCCTTGGGCAGGAAGAAGGGGAAGCCGGGGCCCTCGTCCCGGAGCATGAACAGACCCAGCTCCTTGCCCAGCTTCCGGTGGTCGCGTTTCTTGGCCTCTTCGATGCGGGTGATGTAGGCATCCAGCTCGTCCTTGCTGGGGAAGCCGATGCCGTAAATTCTCTGGAGCATCTTCCGGTTGGAGTCGCCCCGCCAGTAAGCGCCGCAGGAGTTTAAGAGCTTGAAGCCGTTGTGCTTGACCCGGCCGGTGTGGTCCAGGTGGGGACCGGCGCAGAGGTCAGTGAAGTCGCCCTGGGTGTAGAAGGAGATGACGGCATCCTCAGGCAGGTCGTTGATCAGCTCCACCTTGTAGGGCTCGTTCT
>JBGVDK010000169.1:0-13169 GCA_045119355.1 Faecousia sp. | reverse complement strand
GTCACTGGTCAGAGGACCGGTGGCGATGATCACGGGACCCTCGGGGACCTCGGTGACCTCGCCGTAGGAGACGGTGATGTTGGGATGGTTCTTGATCTTCTCGGTGACCATCTGGGCAAAGCCGTGGCGGTCAACGGCCAGCGCGCCGCCTGCCTCCACCCGGGTGGCCTCGGCGCATTCCATGATCAGGCTGCCGCAGCGGCGGAGCTCCTCCTTCAGAAGGCCCACGGCGTTTTCCAGCCGGTCGCCCCGGAGGGAGTTGGAGCAAACCAGCTCCGCGAAATTGGCGGTATGATGGGCGGGACCGGATTTCACCGGACGCATCTCGATCAGCTCCACCTGGATGCCCCGCTGGGCCAGCTGCCAGGCGGCCTCGGAGCCGGCCAGGCCCGCGCCGATCACTTTCACTTTTTCCATTTACTCAGCGGCCTCCTCTGTCTTTTTCTTGGCGGTCTTTTTGGTGGTAGTCTTCGCGGCGGTCTTCTTGGCGGAAGTCTTGGACGCCGCGGTCTTTTTTGTAGCAGTCTTCTTTGCGGTGGACTTTGCCGCCGTCTTGGAAGTGGTTTTCTTGGTGGTGGTCTTCTTCGTGGAAGCAGCCTTCTTGGTGGTAGCCTTCTTCGCCGCGGGCTTCTCTCCCTCGGCGGGCAGCTCCTCCACCACGGCGGTCTCGGGATCGCCGTCCTGGGTGGTCACCTTCCGGCGGTAGCCCCGCTGGTCCTCAGGCAGGAAGTTCTTGCAGTTCTCGTTGATGCAGAAGGACTTCATCCGGCCCTTGCCGGACTTCTTGAACAGGCTCTGGCCGCACTCCGGGCAGTCCTCTGCCGTGGGCACGTCCCAGCTCATGAAGCCGCACTCCGCGCCGCGCTCGCAGGCGTAGTAGGCAAAGCCCCGCTTGCTCTTCCGCTTAAGCATACCGCTGCCGCACTTGGGGCACCGGCCGGGCATATGCTCCACAATGGCCTTGGTGAAGGTGCACTCCGGGAAACCGGGGCAGGCCAGGAACCGGCCGAACCGGCCGCTCTTGATGACCATCTTCTTGCCGCAGACCTCGCAAACTTCATCGGTCTCCTCGTCCGGGACCTTCAGGCGGACGCCCTCCAGGGCGGTCTCCGCCTCCTCCATCTCTTTGTGGAATCCGGCGTAGAACTCGGTGAGCAGGGCTTTCCACTCCTGCTTGCCCTCTTCCACTTCGTCCAGCTGCTGCTCCATGTGGGCGGTGAAGTCCACGTCCACGATGTCGTTGAACCGGTCGATCATCAGGCCCGTCACCACCTCGCCCAGGGGGGTCGGCTCCAGGCGCTTGTCCTTTTTCAGCACATACTCCCGGTCGATGATGGTGGACACGATGGAGGCGTAGGTGGAAGGACGGCCAACACCCTTCTCCTCCATGGCCTTGACCAGAGTCGCCTCGGTGAACCGGGCAGGGGGCTGGGTGAAGTGCTGTTCCTTCTTGATGTCCGTATCCTTGGCCGCGGCCTTATCCCTCTCCTGGAGGTCCGGCAGCGGAGAGCCGACGGCCTCGCCTTCCTCGTCCCTGCCCTCCTCGTATACGGCGATGAAGCCGGGGAACTTGAGAGAGGAATGGGAGGACCGGAACAGATGCCCCTGGCACTCAGTATCGATGGACACCGTATCATAGACCGCGTTTGCCATCTGGGACGCCAGGAAGCGGCTCCAAATCAGCTTGTACAGCCGGTACTGCTCCTTGGTCAGGGAGGAGGCGATCCGTTCAGGGTCCAGCTCCACATGGGTGGGACGGATGGCCTCGTGGGCGTCCTGGGCGCCGGCCTTGGTCTTGAAGGTGTGGAATTTTCCGTAATAATAAGGTTCGCCGTAGCGCTCCTTGATGAAGCCCGCGGCGGCGGCCATAGCCTCGTCGGACAGCCGGAGCGAGTCGGTACGCATATAGGTGATCAGACCAGTGGTACCCTCGCCAGCAATGTCCACGCCCTCATACAGCTGCTGGGCAATTGCCATGGTGCGCTTGGGGGTCATATTCAGCTTCCGGGACGCCTCCTGCTGCAGGGTGGAGGTGGTGAAGGGAGGGGTGGCGGAGCGCTTCTTCTCGCTCTTTTTCACATTGGTGACGGTGAATTCCTTGCCGGTGATGTCGGCAATGATCCGGTCCACCTGCTCCTCATTTTCCAGCTCGGTCTTCTTGGGGCTGCCATAGTATCGGGCCACAAAGGTGCCGGGCTTGCCGATGCGGCTGAGCTTCACATCCAGGGACCAGTATTCCTTGGGAACGAAGGCCCGGATCTCGTTCTCCCGGTCCACCACCAGGCGGGTGGCGACGGACTGGACCCGGCCCGCGGAGAGGCCCCGGCGGACCTTCTTCCACAGCAGCGGGGACAGAGTATAGCCCACCACCCGGTCCAGGATCCGTCTCGCCTGCTGGGCGTCCACCAGATCCATGTCGATGGCACGGGGGCTTGCGATGGACTCCCGGACCACCTTCTGGGTGATTTCGTTGAAGGTGACCCGGTGGGTGGATTCGTCGGGGAGCTTCAGAAGCTCCTTCAAATGCCAGGAGATGGCCTCGCCTTCCCGGTCCGGGTCAGTTGCGAGGTACACTGTGTCTACCTGCTTGGCGGCATCTTTCAGATCCGCGATGATGCTTTCCTTTCCCTTGACGGGAATATAACGGGGATCGAAGGTCTCCAGGTCCACGCCCATGACGCTCTTCGGCAGGTCCCGCAGGTGGCCCATGCTGGCTTTCACCACATAGTCCGGCCCCAGGAATCTGCCGATGGTCTTGGCCTTGGACGGAGACTCCACGATCACAAGGTTTGATGCTTTTGACATGGAATTCCTCCATTAAAATTAGTTTCTTCCCGCCAGCTCCACAAAACGGCCGGGAAGACGGCGGACGACGCCCCTCACTTCCAGAAGCGTCAGGCTGGCGAGCACCGTTCCGGCGGCAAGGCCAGTTTCGGCGATCACATCGTCCACCAGCTTCTGCCCATCCTTCAGAAGGGCCGCGATGGCCTTTTCGTCGGAGGACAGCGAAGATTCTATCTCATTTAAGTCAATATACGGCGCATGAACCCCGTTGTCAATGACTTTTTTTGTTTCCGCTTTTTCGGGAGCCTTGTTTGGGGCCGGTTTGTTCGGCTTCTGGGCCACCCTCCGGGCATGCTTTTCCCGTTCCTCGGCGGCCCGGCGGACCTCCTCGGGATAGGCCCGGAGGCGGCTGCCGCCGCCCGCCTGGACGATTTTGTCCGGGAATTGACGGCGGTATTCGCTCATCACGTCCCAGCCGCTTTCCACCGGAATGGCCCCGTCCTTGAGAAGCTGGTTGCTGCCCTTGCTTGCGGGATTGTCGATGTTCGCCGGAATGGTGAACACGTCCCGGCCCTGGTCGGCGGCCAGCCGGGCGGTGATCAGCGCGCCGGAACGCTCCGGAGCCTCCACCACCAGAACGCCGCAGCTCAGGCCGCTGATGATCCGGTTCCGCCGGGGAAAATGTTTGCCGACGGGCGGGGTTTCCGGAGGAAATTCCGACAAAATGCAGCCGTATCGCTCGGTGTCGGCGTACAGCGCCTTGTTCGACAAGGGATAGATCACATCCGCGCCGCAGCCGAGAATACCGATCACCGTTCCCCCGGCGGACAGCGCGCCCTTCATAGCCATGCCGTCCACGCCGGAGGCCAGACCCGACACCACCGCGCCGCCGCAGGAGGCGATCTGATAGCCCATCCGCTTGGCGGTGGTCAGGCCGTAGGGCGACGCGCGCCGGGTGCCCACCACGCCGATGATGGGGATGGCGTCAAACTCCGGCAACGTGCCCTTGTAATAGAGCACCATGGGCGGGTCCGGGATATTCTTCAGGCGATTGGGATACGCCGCGTCCTGGAAGGTCAGGATGTGGATCTTTTTCTCCGCGCACTGGGCCAGGATCTTCTCGCTGGAAGCAAGGTCCTTATCCAGGAGGCTTTCCCTTCCCGGGGCCCGAAGCCCCTCCACCTGCCGCAGCTCTGCCTCCCCAGCCTCGAAGACCCGCTCCGGGGACCCAAAGCGGTCCAGGAGCTTCCGTCTGTTGAAATCGCCCACGCCGCTACGGGTGGCAAACCAAATCCAATGCACCAGCATATCCAAATTCCCTCTTTTCTGTCTTTTTATTTCTCCGCCCGGATCTGCCACATGACGATGGCGGCGGCGATGGCCGCGTTCAGGGACTCGCAGTGGGGATTCATGGGGATGATCAGCTCCTGATCGGCGGAATCCAAAACCTCGCGCCGGACGCCCTTGCCCTCGCTGCCGATGACCAGCGCCATTTTGCCAAGCTCTGCGGTGCGGATATCCACCGCACGGTCAGACAGCGCCGTAACGCCCACGGGAATCCCCGCAGCCTTGCAGGCCGCTTTCACGGTTTCCCAGTCCGACTGGACCACGGGTGTACGGAACACCGCGCCCATAGAAGACCGCACCGTCTTCCAGTTCCAGGGGTCGGCACAGCCCTCCAACAGCACCACCGGCACATCCATAGCGTCAGCAGTCCGGAGGATGGTGCCCACATTGCCCGGGTCCTGGATGCCATCGAGAAGAAGCATTCCGGGCTTGGCCTCAAATGCGGTCTTTTCAGGCATCCGGCAGAGGAACAGCGCGCCCTGGGGCGCTTCCATGGGGGAAATGGAGGCCATCACATCCTCCGGCACCTCCACCACCCGGACCCGCTCTGGGATGTTTTCCACAGCGACGCCCTCGGTGAGGATCACCGTGTCCAGTCCGGGGTAAAACCGGATGGCCTCCTCCAGGAGCTTGGTCCCGTCCGCCGCAAACAGCCCCTCCTTCTGCCGGGCCGACCGGGAGGACAGGAGCTTGCGCACCTGCTGAAGCAGGGGATTTTTCCGACTGCTGATCTTTTCCACTTTCATAAACGCTACACCATCCGGTTTCACAGGATATATTCTCTCCCATTATACCAATCCAATCGGTTTTTGCAACCCTCTTTTCTCCGGCGGCGTCCGCAAAGGAACGCTCCGGAACAAATTGATCCGGAGCAGGTAGCTTTTTGGCGCAATTTATGATATGCTGACCCCAATCTGCAAAAACTGGGAGGCCGAAACCAAATGATGAACTTCCGAACAATCACCGAGGACAATTTCGACGCCATCATCCAAATGAAACGCCCGGAGGACGAGGGCTTTGTGGCCTCCAACGCATTCTCCCTGGCCCAGGCCTGGCTTTACCGGGAAAACAATGACGTGTTCCCCTTTGCCATCTATGACGATGACAATATCGTAGGCTTCATGCTGGTAGAGGAGGACATGGAGGAGGAACGTCTGGACCTGTGGCGGATCATGCTTCCCCCGGAGCAGGAGGGCAAGGGCTACGGCACCGCGGCTGTGCGTCTGCTTATCCGGTACGCAAAGGCATCCGGACGGTACAAGCACCTCTGCCTGCTCTGTTCCCCCAAAAACGTCGTGGCCCGGCACATCTACGACAAGCTGGGCTTCCAGCCCACCGGCGAGATCTGTTATGGCGACGTGGAGATGAAACTGCCCCTTTGATCCATCCATAAAAAGCACCCGTATGATTCATCGTTCATACGGGTGCTTCCTTTTACTTGGTCAGGCTGGGATCAGTGAGGATCTCCACCAGAATCTTTGCGCAGAGCTCCATCTCCTCCACCACGGCGTACTCAAACCGGCCGTGGTAGTTCTGGCCGCCGGTGCACAGGTTGGGACAGGGCAGGCCCATATAGCTCAGCCGCGCGCCGTCGGTGCCGCCCCGAACGGGAACGGACTCGGGCTTCACGCCCAGCCGCTCCATGGCGGCCTTGGCCCGGTCAACCACATACATCACGGGCTCGATCTGGCGGCGCATGTTGTAGTAGCTGTCGTTCATCTCCACCTCCACGGTGCCGTCACCGTAGATGCTGTCGAGATAGACGGCGATCTGGTAGAACCGGTCCTTCTTCTCCTCGAACTTCTCGTCGTCGTGGTCCCGGATGATGTAGCGCAGGGTGGCCTTCTCCACTTCGCCGGAGATGTCGGTGAGCATGGAGAAGCCCTCGTAGCCCTCGGTGGACTCGGGACGCTCGTGGACGGGCAGCATGGAGTGGAACTCCATAGCAACCTGGGAGGCGTTGATCATCTTGTTCTTGGCGGAGCCGGGATGGATGCTCAGGCCCTTGACGGTGACGGTAGCCGCCGCGGCGTTGAAGTTCTCGTACTCGATGCCGCCCAGCTCGCCGCCGTCCACGGTGTAGGCGTAGTTGGCCTCGAAGCCGTCCACGTCGAACTCGTCGGCGCCCCGGCCGATCTCCTCGTCGGGGGTGAAGCCGATCTTCAGGGTGGCGTGACGGGGCTTCTCAGTGAGCAGATACTCGGCGCAGGCGAGGATCTCCGCGATACCGGCCTTGTCATCCGCGCCCAGCAGGGTGGTGCCGTCGGTGACGATCAGATGCTTGCCCACGCAGCCGTTCAGATAGGGATAGTCCTTGGCAGACAGCATGATCCCCTGCTCCTCGTTCAGGCACACGTCCTCGCCGGTGTACTCCACGATCTTCGCCTTGATGTCCGCGCCGGAGCAGGCGGGGCTGGTGTCCATGTGGGCGATGAGGCCGATGGTGGGCAGCTCCGGATCGCCGGGGACAGTGCCGTAGACATAGCCGTTCTCGTCCATAAAGGCGTCGGCGATGCCCATGGCCTTCATCTCCTCCACCAGGGCCGCGCCCAGGACCTTCTGCTTGTCGGTGGAGGGGCAGGTGGAGGAAAACTCGTCGGATTCGGTGTCAAAGGACACATACTTCAAAAAACGGTCGATTACATTCATGTTCATGCACTCCTTTTCAAAGATCGATCACCATGCGGTCGCCCGCGTCGGTGGTCTCATAGACCCGGAAGCCCGCGTATTCAAAGCACTTCCGGGATCCGGTATTATAATGGTAGATCTCGTTGACGAACAGCCGGGTGTAGCCCAGTGCCCTGCCCCGCTCCACCAGAGCAGTCACAACCTTCCGGCCAACGCCCCTCCCCCGGTAAGCGGGGTCGCCAATGACAATGGGCAGGTCCTCTGGCCAGAAAGTCACATCGCCGATGGGCCGATACTGCCCGTTTTCCTTTGCTTCGATGAAATACAGTTCCCCATGGTCGTTCAGCCAGGTGTACATGGCCTCAAGCCGCTCCGGAGTGTAGCGGTTTTTCACCCCGTCCACCAGCCAGACCACTTCCTCGTCCTGATACCATTCCAGGGCAAAGTCGTATTTCCCGTCAAATTTCCGCAGCCGGAGATTTTCGTCGATCTGCAAAATTTCCGGCTGTTCAATTCCTGTAATAGGCATGGTTCTTCTCCTTATGTTTCCCCCAGCTTTTTCAGGGTATCCTCCCGGATCTCCCGGCGCAGCTCCGTCAGATATTCCGAGAAGGCCACCCTGTCGTCGCAGTAGGTTTTGTTCAGTTCATATTCCCGGGGGATCCAGGTGGAAAGGTCCGAGCGGTTGTGCTGGACCAGCGCCTCCAGCCCGTCGATCACCTTGTAGAGCTTCGCCTCCAGGGTCTTCCGCTCCTCCATTTCCCGGTAGAGTTCCGCCATCTCCGTTCCGTAAGGCTCCGGCAGGGACTTGACCCAGCGGTTCAGCAATTCCTCTTCCGTCTGCTCATGGGCCTGGGTCTTCTCGAAGGTGGGGATATCCCCGGTGAAGGCCTCCCCCAGGTCGTGTATGATGCACATCCGGATGACCTTGTCCATATCCGCCTCCGGAAATTCGTCCCGGAGGAAGAAGGCCATCAGGGTCATCATCCAGCTGTGCTCCGCCACGCTCTCGTGCCGTCCGCCGGAGGTGTAGCAGTGGCGCGTGGCGTCCTTCAGGCGCTCCGCAACAGCCAGAGCGTCCAGCAGTTTTCTCGGTTCCATTCGGTTCCTCCTTCATATGTTTTCACTGGACTTATTGCTGCTTTTATTTGTCAGACCGGCAATATAATCGATGGACACATTATAGTATTTCGCCAGCGTGATCACGTGATGGAACGGGATTTCCCGAACCCCAGTTTCATAAAGGGAATACTGCTGTGCAGTGATGGATAATATTGCCGCAATTTCTCTTTGCTTCAGATCAGCATCCTCCCGGAGGTCCCGGAGTCTTTGATAACGGTGCATAATCTCGCCCCCTCCTATTTGTTCATCCAAACAAATGTTATCACACAATTGAATGAAAGCTTGACTTTTTCATTCGTTTGAATGATAATATTTTTTGTAATCATTCATTCGAATGAAAAAGGAGGCTATTATTGTGAAATTGAACTTAGATCGCCTGACAACCGACCTGGCCGAGTATGAATCCCGCTGCGGCTTTGACCAATCCGAATCCATTCTGGACTTCCTCTGGTACTGCTATTCCGCGTCAAATCCCATCGACGACGGACGCATCCGGGCAACCGAGGAAAAGCTGGACCCGGTATTTCAGGACCTGTCCTATGAGGCGTCGAACTCTCTGTTTGACCTGATCAGCGAGCTGTGCCTTGTCTACCAGAGGGCCGCATATTTTGAGGGCCTGGGTACAGGCTTCCGGCTTTCCCAGGAGCTGAACGGAACATAAAATGGGCTCCCGGGTTTTCGGGAGCCCACAGTTCATATTCATCATCAGCGCACGAAAAGAGCCGCCGCAGATTGCGGCGGCTCCGGTTTGAGGGATGATTACTTTGCGGCCTTGACCAGCTCGGCGGTGTCCTGAGCGATCATCAGCTCTTCGTTGGTGGGAACGACCCACACCTCGACCTTGGAGTCGGCGGCGGAGATCTTGTGCTCACCGCGCTGTGCGTTCAGCTCGGGATCCAGCTTGACGCCCAGGAAGCCCAGGTAGTCGCAGATGGCGGCACGGGTACCGGCGTCGTTCTCGCCGACACCGGCGGTGAAGGTCAGAACGTCGATGCCCTTCAGAGCGGCGGCGTAGGCGCCGACATACTTGGCGACCTCGTAAGCGAACTTGTCCAGAGCCAGCTGGCACTCCTCGTTGCCCTCGGCAGCGCCGTTGCCCAGGTCACGGAAGTCGGAGGACAGGTTGCCGGACAGAGCCAGAACGCCGGACTTCTTGTTCAGCATGTTCAAGCACTCGTCAACGGACATGCCGTACTTGTTGCAGATGAACTGGACCACAGCGGCGTCGATGTCGCCGGAGCGGGTGCCCATGGGAACGCCGGCCAGGGGGGTCAGGCCCATGGTGGTATCCTGGCACTTGCCGTTCAGGACAGCGGACATGGAGGAGCCGTTGCCCAGGTGGCAGTTGACCATCTTGAACTCGGTCTTGCCCACCAGCTCGGCGGTACGCTTGGCGACGTACTTATGGCTGGTGCCGTGGAAGCCGTAGCGGCGGATGGAATCGTTCTTGTAGTACTCGGTGGGGATGGCGTAGCGGTAAGCCTTGGGAGGCATGGTCATGTGGAAGGCGGTGTCGAACACAGCGACCTGGGGAGTGGTGGGCATAACAGCCTGGCAGGCACGGATGCCCATCAGGTTGGCGGGGTTATGCAGGGGGCCCAGGGGGATGCACTTCTCGATGGCCTTGATGACCTCGTCATCGATGATGCAGGAGTCGAAGAACTCCATGCCGCCGTGCAGGACGCGGTGACCGACAGCGTCGATCTCGTCGGTGGACTTGATGACGCCGTCAACAGCGTCGACCAGGATGTCCAGGGTAGCGGCAATGGCCTCGGAGTGGGTGGGCATGGGGATGTCCTTGACCACCTTCTTGCCGTTGGCGTTGTGGTTCAGGCGGCCGTCAATGCCGATGCGCTCGCACAGGCCCTTGGCGGACACGACGCCGGTATCGGGATCCATCAGCTGATACTTCAGGGAAGAGGAACCGGCATTGATAATCAAAATGTTCATTGGAATCTGCCTCCTAAATAAATTTTGTTTTCTTTTGCGTGAAATTGTGCTAGGATACATTTAGCACATTTATTCTACAACGGATTTGGTAATTTAACAAGTCTTTTTCTTCTGAAAGGGAAAATTTTATGAACATTGTCGGAATCATCTGCGAATACAATCCCCTGCACAACGGCCATGCCTACCAGCTCCGCTTCCTCCGGGAGCGCTACGGGGCGGATTGCGCCATCGTGTGCCTGATGAGCGGCAATTTCGTCCAGCGGGGACAGCCCGCTGTCTTCCACAAAATGGTCCGGGCAAAGGCGGCCCTGGCCTCCGGCGCGGACCTGGTGCTGGAGCTTCCCGTGAACTACGCCCTCTCCTCCGCCGAGGGCTTCGCCCGGGGAGGCGTATCCATTCTGGGCACTTTCTGCGGCGAGCTCTGCTTCGGCGCGGAGACCGGGGATAAAAAAAGCCTGATGGAGACGGCGGACGCCCTCCTTTCTCCGGAATTTTCCCATTCCCTCCGGGATTTTCTGGACCAGGGCCTGTCCTTCCCCGCCGCACGGCAAAGGGCTTTGGAGGGATTGGGGTCGGATGCTTCCCTGCTGGCATCCCCCAACGACATCCTGGGCGTGGAATACTGCAAGGCCATCCGCGCCACCGGAACCTCCATGGAGCCGCTGGTCCTCACTCGAAAGGGAGGCTATCACGACGCTCTGCCGGATATCGAAAATCCTTCCGCCACCTCCCTGCGGACCTGCATCCAAAATGGAACGGATATCTCCCCCTACATCCCGGAAGCCGCCGCTCCCCTGTTCGCCGATGCCCTGGCCCACACTTTGGAAGCCGGAGAACGAGCAATCCTCGCCCGACTGCGGACTATGACCGACGCCGAATTTGAAGCGCTCCCCTTCGGCTCCGAGGGGCTGTGGCGGAAGCTGATGCACGAAAGCCGCCGTCAGGCTACGCTGGAAGCGATTGCCGCCGCCGTCAAATCCAAGCGATATACCCGGACCCGGATCGACCGGATGGTGATGTGCGCCTTCCTGGGGCTGACGGCAGCGGACCTGGACACGCCTGCGCCCTATGCCCGGGTCCTGGGCTTCAGCGACCGAGGCCGGGAGGCCCTGCGGCAGGCGAAGAAAAACGGCGTATTTTATAATGTAGGCGAGAAAACCGCCGAGCCTTTCCAAGCCATCGAAGACCGCTGCGGAGCGCTTTACGGCCTGTTCGCCCAGGGCACGCCGGAAAACCCCGGCACGGAAGCCGCCCTCCGGGTGATTTATAACAAATCCGAAACATAAGTCACATTTTTCCTCAGGAAAGTTCATAATTTATTCCCCATTCCCCGACAGAATCTGATATGATATAAATAGAAAATATCGGATTTGGAGTGAATCGAAATGGCGTTTGTTGAATTTCAGAATGTAGCCAAAACTTATCACATGGGCGAGGTGGAGATCAACGCCCTCCACGACGCCACCTTCTCGGTGGAGAAGGGGGAGCTGGTGGTCATCGTCGGCCCCTCCGGCGCGGGCAAGACCACCCTGCTGAACATCCTGGGCGGCATGGATACGCTCAGCTCCGGCCGGGTCTTTCTGGACGGCCGGGAAATTTCCGCCCTGAACAAGCGGCAGCTGACCCAGTACCGCCGGGAGGACGTGGGGTTTGTGTTCCAGTTTTACAACCTGGTAGGCAATCTGACGGCCCTGGAAAACGTGGAGCTGGCAAACCAGATCTGCAGGGATCCCCTGGACGCCGCCACAGTGCTCCGGGACGTGGGACTGAACGACCGGATGAAGAATTTCCCCAGCCAGCTTTCCGGCGGCGAGCAGCAGCGGGTGGCCATCGCCCGGGCGCTGGCCAAGAACCCCAAGCTCCTGCTCTGTGACGAGCCCACTGGCGCCCTGGACTACCAGACCGGCAAAAACATCCTTAAGCTCCTGCAGGACACCGGAAGAAAAACCGGCATGACCGTCATCATCATCACCCACAACGCCGCCCTCACCGCCATGGCCGACCGGGTCATCCGGGTGAAGAACGGCACCGTTTCCAGCGTCACCGTCAACCCCAACCCTCAGAACATTGCGGAGATCGAATGGTAATGAGACGAAAAAACATGATGGGCCGGAACCTGACCCAAACCATCCGCCGCTCTCTGGGCCGCTACATCGCCATCATGGCGATTGTCGCCCTGGGCGCGGGGCTGTTCAACGGTCTGCGGGTGACCAAGGTGGACATGGTAGCCACCGTCCAGAACTACACAGACCAGCAGAATATGTTCGACCTGCAGGTGATGAACAGCTATGGCTGGACTGATGAAAATGTCGCCGCTCTCTCGGAAACACCGGGCATCGCCGATGCCGAGGGCTGCATCTCCCTCGACGTGCTGATGCACTACGGCGACCACGACGACGTGGCCTACAAGCTTCTTTCCCTGCCGGAAACGGTGAGCAAACCCTCGCTGATGGCCGGACGGATGCCGGAGTCGGCGGATGAGTGTCTTCTGGACGGCTTCGCCTACGGCGAGGAGTTCATCGGCCGGAAGATCTATGTGTCCTCCACCAATGACCCGGACACGGCGGAGAACCTGGCCTTTGACACCTACACCATCGTGGGCCTGGTGAACACCCCCCTCTACCTGAATATGCAGCGGGGCAGCACCACCATCGGCAGCGGCTCCCTGAAGGGCTTCCTGTACCTGCCCCGGGAGGGCTTCTCCCTGGAATACTACACCGAGATCGACCTGACCCTTCAGGGGGATTACGCGGTGTACACCGACGAATATAACGACGCCATGGACGCCATAGCGGACACCCTGGAAGCCGCCGCCCAGGTCCAGGCGGACCGCCGCTATGGCGACATCCTCCAAGAGGCCGAGGAAGCCTTCGCCGAGGGCCGCCAGGAATACCTGGACGGCATGGTCGAATACCGGGAGGGCAAAGCCGAAGCGGAACAGAAGCTCGCCGACGCCCTGACGGAGCTGAATGACGGCGAAAAAGAACTCGAAGAGGGCCGTCAGGAGCTGGCCGACGGCCGGGCGCAGCTAAACTCCGCCCAGGCGGCGGTCAACGAAAACCGCCAGACCCTGGCGGACTCCAAGGCCCAGCTGGCCCAGGCGAAAGCTGATACATACGCCCAGCTGGACGAGGCCCAGGCAGAGCTGGACAGCAATTACGCCCAGGTCAGCGACGGTCTTTCCCAGGTAAACGACGGCCTGACCCAGATCGACGACGGCTTAGCCCAGCTGGATGACGGCCTTGCGCAGATCGATGACGGCCTGGCCCAAATTGATGACGGTCTCGCCCAGATCGATGACGGCGTCGCCCAAATCGACGACGGTCTGGCTCAGATCG
>JBGVDK010000168.1:0-11211 GCA_045119355.1 Faecousia sp. | reverse complement strand
AAACACCCTCATGGCATCAGTAGCTTCATGATGCATGGTGCGCTCAAAGCTTTGCGCACGCACGGTCTCCACTCAAATCACACCCGAGCCCGGTTCGTGGACCTCCCGGGGCGGATGGGCGCCTAATTAGGCAGCCAGGGCAACAGTATTGTTGTCAGTTAAATTTAGAAAATACCCGTTTTATCGTGGTCAGGCACCACGACCGGCTTATCCAGCCTCACTACCCCCGTCGAAACCAGTACGGCCCCATGTTTGAGGTAAAAAGTAATAGTGAAGAGTGAATAGGTAATGTCATCCTGAGCAAGCGGAGCGAGCCGAAGGATCTTCGCAGTCATTGGGTGCGAAGATTCCTCGACTCCGCGATGCTTCGCTCGGAATGACAATTAAAATCAGAATCTGCCGTAGGGATCGGGCAGCTTGTTGGGCTCGGGATAGGTCTCGCCCTTGGTGTCCACGGTGATGGAGGCGATCTTCTGGTCCTCCAGGGGACGGTCGGCCCGGTTGCACTTGACCTTTGCGATGGCGTCAACCACTTCCATGCCGGAGGTCACCTTGCCGAAGGCGGCGTACTGGTTATCCAGGTGCTTGGCATCGGCGTGCATGATGAAGAACTGGGAACCGGCGGAGTTGGGAGCCTGGCTCCGGGCCATGGACAGAACGCCCCGCTTGTGCTTCAGGTCGTTACGGAAGCCGTTGAAAAAGAACTCGCCCTTGATGCAGTAGCCGGGGCCGCCCATGCCGGTGCCCTCGGGGCAGCCGCCCTGGATCATGAAGCCGGGGATACAGCGGTGGAAGATCAGGCCGTTGTAATAGCCCTTATTGCACAGGGAGATGAAGTTATAGACGCTCTGGGGAGCCTTCTCGGGGTACAGCTCGCCCTCGATGACGCCGCCATTTTCCATGGTGATCTTAAAAGTAGGATTGCTCATATCAATGCTCCTTTTTATATTCGGTAATCTCGTGGGAATCCAGGAATGCCAGGAGCTTGTCCCGGCGTTCCATATTGGATTCCACGCAAAGCAATACGTTGTCATTCCCGTCCAGCAGGAGGATCTCCCCCAGGACGTTCTTTTTCCAGCGGCGGATCTTGCTCAGGGAGACCAGTCGGCACGTGCCCTGGAAGTCCTTCTCCGCGATGGAGATGTCGCTGACTTCGATGGTGTGGTTCTTCCGCAGGATCAGAAAATACCCTAGCCCGCCCATGATCACAAGGGACAGCGCCATGGTGGCAAAGCCCGTCAGATCATTCGCGGGGATGATCTCAGAAGCGGCCAGCCGGTTCATCACGCCGGTGGTCAGCACCGCGGGCAGGATGGTCAGAGCCAGGTATTTCAGCCGCCCGTTTTTCCCGGGCTCCATGGTAAAATACATCAGTACCGCTCCTTCATGGCCCGGTCGATCTGGCGCTTGGCATCACGCTCAGCGGCGGACTGGCGCTTGTCGTAGAGCTTTTTGCCCTTGCACAGGCCCACCTTCACCTTCACCCGGCTGCCCTTGAAATAGACCTCCAAAGGGATCAGGGAATAGCCGTCCTGCTTGACCTTGCCGTAGAGCCGCATGATCTCCCGCTTGTGCATCAGCAGCCTGCGGGGTCTGCGGGAATCCACGTTGAACCGGTTGCCCTGCTCGTAGGGCGCGATGTGCATCTGGTTGACCAGCATTTCGCCGTCCTTGATGCCGCACCAGGCGTCCTTCAGGCTGATATTGCCCGCCCGGATGGATTTGACCTCGGTGCCCCGAAGCTCGATTCCGGCCTCGAAGTCCTCCTCGATGAAATACTCGTGGTGAGCCTCCCGGTTCCGGGCCATCACCTTGATACTGGCCTTCTCCATTTAGCTCACCTCCAGGCCACAATTCTGAATCTATTATACCACTGTTGTCAAGTACCTTAAACGGTGATCTCGATCTGGTTTCCTTCCAGGTCCAGGATGACGCTCTCGTAATAGCCGTCCCCCGTTGTCCGGGGACCGCTGATAACGGCATAGCCGTCTACCTTCAGCCGCGCGGTGAGGTCGTCCACCGCTTCCCTGCTTCCCACGCTGATGGCGATGTGGGCGTAGCCGAAGCGGTTCAGGAAATCGCCGCTGTCCGTCAGGTCGGGCTTCGTCATGAGCTCCAACCGCGCGCCGTCATCGAAGGTCAGAAAATAGGACCGGAAATCCGTCCGGGGATTGTGGTAGCCGTCGTTGGCGCTGGCGCCAAAATATTTGATAAAGAAGTCCCGGGCCGCTTCCAGGTCCTGGACATAAAGAGCAACGTGCTCGATCTTCATAGCTTAACCTCCAAACAGAAATTCATACAGCGCCTCCGGTGCGTCAAAGGCGTAGTCGCACCAATGGCGCATCAGTTCTCCGATCTCCGGGACGTTCTTTCTCCCCCAACCGGCGTAGGCGATCTCCACTCCGGCGTTTTTCGCCATGTCCCGCCCGGGCTTCAGGTCGTCCACCACCAGCAGGTCCCTGGGCTGGAACCCATAGACCTTCATGATCTTTTTCAGGGGGTATGTACTGGGCTTCCGCTCCTCCTCCGGGTCTTCCCAGGAGAAGATCAGGTCCGGCTCCACGTCGAAATGGGTCCGGTAGTCCCGGAGAATATTCTCCCGGCCGGAATGGGACACCACGCAGATCTTCCCTCCTCGGCGCTTCTGCTCGTGGATGATCTCCCTGATCCCGGGATAGGCGGGAGGTACATACTCCCGGACGTAGTCCAGCCACATCTGGAACTCGTCCTCCATCTCCCGGTCGGTGAACCCGTACTTCTCCCGGAGCAGTCCGGCAAAGCCCGGGTCAAAGCACCACCGGGTGAAGGTATCCAGGTCCATCTCCTCCCAGCCGGGACGGAAATGGTTCATCGCAAGCAAAAAGCAGGGGTAATTGACGCTTTCTTCGCTGGCAACCACCGTGTCGTCGTGGTCCAGCACCAGACAGGGATATCTTAACATATGCAGTCTCCTCCTTTACAGCTGAGGGATTAAAATTTCCGTGGTAAACGCCCCATCCTCGCTGTTGCGGCTCAGGTAGCCGTCCAGCCGCTCGATGATGGTGTCGATCCGGACCAGGCCGAAGCCATGGCCCTCCCCTTTTGAGGTTTTGAAGCCCTTGCCGATCTTGGGCTGCTTCTTCACCGCGGTGAAATTGGTGAAGGAGATGTAGAGCTGGGTGTTTTTCATATCCATATACACCCGGATCAGCCGTTCTTCCGGCGGGAGCTCCATGCTCGCCTCGATGGCGTTATCGAAGAGATTGCCCAGGATGCAGCACAGGTCGATCTCCGACATCCGCAGCTTCACCGGAATGCTGGCGTCCACCTGGACCGTGATGCCCCGGGACCGGGCCAGAGAGATCTTGCTGTTCAGGATGGCATCGGCCATGTGGTTTCCGGTCTTCACCACCGTGTCCACGGTGCTCAGGTCCCGGTCCAGCTCCTCCAGATAAGCTTTGATGCCCTCCATATCCCCGTCGGCCGCCAGGACCTTCATGAGCTGGATATGATTCCGGTAATCGTGACGCCAGCCCCGGACCTGGCGGTACATATTTTCCACCTCCCGGTAGTGGGTCTCGATCAGGTCCCGCTGATACGCGGCGATCCGCTTGTCGATCATCTTTCCCCAAATGGACACGGCTGGACCTCCTTGCCAAATGTTTTGTCCATCATAGCATCCGCCGCCGATTTTGTCAATTTGCATCCGCCCGGCGTTGCAATCGGTCGGTTTCTGTGGTAAACTGTAAAATATAAGTTAATTTACGCAAAAGGATGATCAATTTGGAATACTTTGTGATCTTTATCGCCGCCATGCTGGCGGGCGTGGGAACCGGACTGGTGGGCCTCAGCGCGGCCACCGCAATGGTGCCCATCATGATCGTGCTCTGCCCCACCTTCCAGGGGGAGCACGGCGCGTATATGGCAACGGCCATCGCACTGGCAAGTAACATTCTGGGCTCCGCCGTCACCACGGTGGTGTATGCCAAAAACAAGAACATCGACCTGAAGCGGGGCTGGCTGATGACCGTGTGCATCATCTCCATGTGTACCATCGGCTCCATCGCCGCCTACTTTACCCAGCAGCAGGTGCTGGGCGGCTTCTCCCTGTTTCTCTGCGTCGCCATCGGCATCCGCTTCCTGGTGAAGCCGGACTCCGGGGAAAAGCAGGAGTCCGCCGCGCCAAAGAAGCTCACCGGCCTGCAAATCGCCATTTCCCTGTTCTTCGGCCTGACCATCGGCTTCGGCACCGGCTTCTTCGGTTCCGGCGGCGGTATGATGATGCTCATCGTGTTCACCGCCATGCTGGGCTACGACCGGAAGACTGCCGTGGGCACCTCCACCTTCATCATGACCTTCACCGCTCTGATCGCCTCGGTGAGCCATATCCTCATTGAGCCCACCATCGTGCTGGAATGCTGGGATGATCTGATCCTTGCCATCGTCACGGCCACCTTCTTCTCTATGGTCAGCGCCCGGTTTGCCAACCGGGTCAACGGGAAGATCGTGGGCTACGTCACGGGAGCGATTCTCTTCGTGCTGGGTCTTGTGCTGGTGTTCCTGAACTACCGGCATTTGATCGATATGGCGCTGTTCGGGGAATTCTGGCGGCTGCTGGGCCTGTATTTCGCCTACATCATCTGCTTCGCGCTGGTGCTGCTTTTCATCCGGTTTGTCATCAAGGTCCCGGATTACATCTTCCGGAAGCTCCTGCATATCGTGGCCTTCACCTCCATCCTGCCTCTGGTGTTCTGGACGGAATACTGGTTCATCGCGGTGCTGGTGCAGCTGGCGTTTCTCGCCATTGTTATCGTGGCGCTCCACATCGGCGAGGGCTTCGCTTTCTATTCCAAGCTCTTTGTCGAGAAGGCGAAGCATGAGGTTTTGACCAGCTTTATTATGCTCTTCGGCCTGATCACCCTGCTGATGGCCGTTTACTGGGGCTGCTTCGGCGAGGAGCACAAGTACATCGCCGTGGCGTCCATCATGGCCTGGGGACCCGGTGACGCCGCAGCGGCCATCGTGGGCCGGAACTTCGGAAAACACAAGCTTTCCGGCAGGCACATCGAGGGCGTAAAGTCCGTGGAGGGCACCATCGCCATGGGTGTGACCTCCTTCGTCTGTACCCTGGCGACGCTCCTGCTGATCTCTCCCCTGCCGGTTTTGACCTGCGTGATTCTCAGCCTGATCATCGCCCCCATGGCGGCGCTGGTGGAGCTGTTCACCAAGCACGGCCTGGACACTGTCACCGTGCCCATCGCCGCCAGCTTGATTTTTCTCGTTGCCATGACCATCGTGGGATAAAGGAGGCTTTTCCATGAATGATACCCTGCACCGGGACGCGGAGACCATCGCCCGGGGAGCTATCGATGCCGTACGGCCAGATGAAGCGGTCCGGCGGGCGCTGGAACAGGTCACCCTGACCGGAAATGTCTATCTTGTCGCTGTGGGCAAGGCCGGGTGGCAGATGGCTTCCGCCGCGGTGAAATACCTGCCGGAGCCTGTAAAAAGCGGCATCGTGCTGACAAAATACGGCCACGTCATGAGAGAGATTCCCGGCGTGGCCTGCATGGAGGCCGGGCACCCCGTCCCCGACGAAAACAGCTTCGCCGGAACTAGGCAGATTCTCGCCATGACGGAGCATTTGGAAGCGGAGGACACGGTTCTGTTTCTCCTCTCCGGCGGAGGAAGCGCCCTGTTTGAGGAACCGCTGGTGGCGCCGGAGCTTCTTCAAAACGTGACCCAGGCCCTGCTGGCCCGTGGCGCGGACATTCGGTCCATCAACACCATCCGCAAGCGGCTGTCCAAGGTCAAGGGCGGACGGTTCGCCCAGTGGTGCGCCCCGGCGAAGGTGGAGGCTGTAATTCTCTCCGACGTACTGGGGGACCCGGTGGACATGATTGCCTCCGGTCCCGCGGCGGCTGACCCATCTACAGCGGAGGATGCCAAGGCGGTGGCCCGGAAATATCTGCCGGAATACTATGAAGAACTGCTCCCCCTGCTGGAAGCGGAAACGCCGAAGACCCTCGAAAACGTCCACACCCAGATCATCGGCAGTGTCCGCCAGCTCTGCGCGGCGGCAGAGGCCATCGCCCGGGCGCTGGGCTACGAGCCAATCTTCCTCACCGACCGGATGGACTGCGAGGCCAGTCATGCGGGCCGGGAACTGGGGAAGCTTCTTGCCCGTCACAGCGGCGACGGAAAACGTCTCGCCTACCTGGCCGGAGGAGAAACGGTGGTCCATGTCACAGGCTCCGGTCTCGGCGGACGGAATCAGGAGCTGGCCCTTGCCGCGGCGGAGGCCCTGGCGGGCATTCCCAACGCCGCCATCATCAGCGTGGGCTCTGACGGAACCGACGGTCCCACCGACGCGGCGGGAGGCTACGCCGACGGCGATACCCTGGACGAGCTGAATTCCGCCGGGATCGACTGCCGGGAGGCCCTTCGGAACAACGACGCCTATCACGCTCTGGGAGCCATCGGAAACCTGATTTTCACCGGCCCCACGGGTACCAACGTCAACGACATCACCATCGGCCTCATTGGCTGAGCAAGAGAAAGGAGCGCCCCATGATCCTCTATTTCACCGGAACAGGCAACAGCCGGACCCGGGAGCGGGGACGCTATACCTGCCCGGAGTATCCAAACACTAGAAAATGACATAAAAAAGCACCGACTTAACTCCAAAGTCGGTGCTTTTTCTCACAAAATCGAGCGAAGCTCCACAGTTTCCAGAACCGTTAGCCCGAAGTCCTTCGCCAGTTTCAGGGCTTTCGCTTCGGTCTCCGGCTCGTTCAGTGCGTCGGCGTAATGGGCGTCACAGCCGATGACCATGGGGCAGTTCTCCTCCGCCGCAACCTCCAGGAACAGGGGGTTCGGATACCACCGGTTCCGGCGGATGCCCTCGTGGTTGATCTCCAGGGGGATGCCGCAGCTTTTCGCCTCCCGGCAGATTTCCCGCATATACTGCATGTACACCTTCTCGCTTCCCGCGAAGTTCAGCAGGTCCGGATGGGCGAAGTAGGTGAACAGGCCGGTGTTCATGGCCTCCATGGTCTGGCGGCAATACTGGGCCAATTGGGCCTCCTGGTCCGTGGGGCGGCCGCCGTAGGGGGCGTCGTATTCGTTTCGGATGAAATGCTGGCCAAGGATCAGGTATTCGATCCCGTTGTCCCGGAGGAGGGCCAGGGTGTCGGCAAAATGCTTCGGGTAATACTCGCACTCCACCCCAAGGTGGATATCGATCTGTCCTTTGTACTGCTTCCGCAGGGCACGGACGGTATCGGCATAATCCGGGAGCTGTTCCCGCTTCATCCGGAAATTGGAGTAGTAATCTCCCTCAAAATAATAAGGCGTGTGGTCCGAGAAGCCCAGGGTCTTCATCCCGTTTTGGAGCGCCGCCCGGACGTAATCTTCCTCCCGGTTGCTTGCGTGGTTACAGCGCCAGGTGTGGGTATGGTAATTTGCGATCATTGCTATCAACTCCTCGTGAAACTGCTCATATGCTAACACGAAATTTCCCGCTTGTCAATGAAGGCCCAGGGTGACAAAATCACGGAAGAAGCTTGAAGGGCGTGGTAATATTTGTTATACTACAAGGAGAAAAGCGAGGAGTGATCAAAATGGATCTTATGACCCTGAAACAGAAAATGGACGAAGCCTATTATATTTACGATGACACCCTGGCCACCGTGCTGGCCGTTGCGTTGGAGCTGGGACGGCCTCTGCTCATCGAGGGAGCCGCCGGCGTCGGCAAGACCGAGATCGCCAAGGTCATGGCCTCTGCCCTGGACCGGGATCTGGTGCGGTTACAGTGCTACGAAGGCCTGGACGAGAGCAAGGCCCTCTATGAGTGGAACTACCAGAAGCAGCTGCTGTCCATCCAGGTGAACATGAACGCTGCGGACAAGGACCAGCTGACGCGCGACCTGTTCAGCGACGAATACCTGTTGGAACGGCCTCTGCTGAAGTCCATCCGGTCTGAGAAGCCCGTTGTGCTGCTCATCGACGAGATCGACAAGGCTGACGAGGAATTTGAAGCGTTTCTGCTGGAACTGCTGTCGGAAATGCAGGTCTCCATCCCCGAGGTGGGCACGGTGAAGGCGAAATCCATCCCCTTCGTGGTGCTGACCTCCAACCGGGCACGGCCCCTCAGCGAGGCGCTCCGGCGGCGCTGTGCCTACCTCTACATCGAGTATCCGGATCTGGAGAAGGAGCTGGCTATCCTTCGGGCGAAGCTGCCCCACGTGGACGACCGGCTGTGCGTCCAGGTTGCCATGGCGGTGCAGAAGCTGAGAAGCAATGAAGCCATTCTGAAAAAGCCCTCCATCGCCGAAACCCTGGATTGGGCGGCGGCGCTGGACGCCCTGGGAATCAAAGAACTGACCCCCGACGCCCTGCGGCAGACGGCGGGCTTCATCCTGAAAAACTCCGAGGATCTGGCGGTCCTGAACGACACTGAGGAGGATTCTGAGCACACCCACGACTGCGCCTGCGGCGGCAGCTGCGGAGGGCACCACCATGGATGAGCCGGGCGTATACTTAGAAAAACTCTCCTATTTCTCCCGGATGCTCCGGCGGGAGGGCATGAACGTCAGCCCCAAGGAGACCGAGGATGCGGCGAAGATCCTCACTGTCATCGGCTTTGAGGACCGGAACCGGGTGAAGACCGCCCTGCGGACTGTCTTCGCCAAATCCCGGGAGGAGCAGCTGACCTTTGACCGGGTCTTCGACGGCTTCTTCCTCTCCGAGGAGGCCATCCGCAAACAGGCCCCGGAACAGATGGAGCGGGAGGCCGAACAGGCCCGCCAGCGGCAGATCGCCGAGGAGGACCTGCAAAACCTGGACTTCCGGGAGGACCAGCGGGAGGCCTACGCCGCCATGAGCGAGGAGAAGCGAAAGAAGCTCCAGGACATCAAGGAGAAATATAAGGATTCCGACCGGAATCCGGACCTGTACACCAACCTGATCCACTCAGTCTTCGCCAAGGCCATTCTGGAACAGCAGATGCTGATGGAAAACGCCGGCTCCGGCGTGGAGGAGACGGACCCGGAGGTGGGTCTTCTCTACCGGGACATCTCCGCCTTCCAGGACACCGAGATCCCCAAGGCCATTTCCATCATCCAGGGCATCACCCGGCAGATCAACGGCGAGCTCTCCGCCAAGCGGAGCGCCTCCGGCCATTCGGGAAAGCTGGACTTCCGGCGGACCATCCGGAAGGGTCTGGAAACCGGCGGCAGCTTCTACCGGCTGAAGTACCGGAAAAAGCGCCAGCGCCGGAAGCACCTGGTGCTCCTGTGCGACGTATCCGGCTCCATGATCCAGTTTTCGGAGTTCGCCCTGCGGTTCATCCAGAGCCTGAATCAGGTTTCAGAAAGCTCGAGGGTGTTCCTGTTCTCCGAGGAAATGGTGGAAGCGGACGCCTTCAGCCTGCAAAATATGGACCTGTTCCGGTCCTACGTCCGGGAGTCCGGCCTCTATGGCAAGGGTACGGACCTGGGCACTGCTCTGGAAAAGCTGACCTCCATGCGTCCGGCGGCACTGGGTTCCTCCACCACCCTGCTGATTTTGTCAGATACCAAGACCATCGACCAGCAGCGGGCCGTCCGGGCTTTGCAGGAATCCAATCGGCTGGCCGGACGGGTGATCTGGCTGAACCCCATCCCGGAGAGCAAATGGCAGTACCTGCGCAGCGTCCAGACCTTCGCGGCGCTGTGCTCCATGGTCCCCTGTTCCACATTGCGGGAGCTGGCAAACGCCTGCCGGAGACTAACCATGAACTGAATATAAAAGCCCGGAAGGCGTCGAACCTTCCGGGCAGTTTTTTACTTGTACAGGGGATGCTTCTCGCAGATGGCGGCAACGGTGGCCTTGACCTCTGCCTGAGTGCCCTCGAAATCCTTTGCGGTCAGGGCGATGCAGTGGGCGATCTGACGGAAGTCCTCGGCTTCCAGGCCACGGGTGGTGGCAGCCGCAGTGCCGATGCGCACGCCGCTGGTGACGCTGGGCTTGGCGGGGTCGCCGGGGATGGCGTTCTTGTTCAGGGTGATGTGGTTCTCGTCGCAGCGAATCTGGAGCTCGGCGCCGCTGATGTTCATGGGCCGCAGGTCCGCCAGCATCAGATGATTGTCGGTGCCGCCGGTGACCAGGTCGAAGCCCTCTTCCAGCAGAGCGCCAGCCATGACCTTGGCGTTGGCGACCACGTTGTGGGCGTAGGTCTTGAAATCGTCGGACATAGCCTCCTTCAGGCAGATGGCCTTGGCGGCGATGACGTGTTCCAGGGGACCGCCCTGGGTGCCGGGGAAGACGGCGGAGTTCAGCTTCTTGGCGTACTCCTCCTTTGCCAGGATCAGACCGCCCCGGGGACCACGGAGGGTCTTGTGGGTGGTGGTGGTGACGATGTCGGCGTAGGGCACGGGGCTCATGTGGGCGCCGCCTGCCACGAGACCGGCGATGTGGGCCATGTCCACCATCAGCACAGCGCCGACCTCGTGGGCGATGTCAGCAAAGAGCTTGAAGTCGATGGCCCGGGGGTAGGCGGAAGCACCGGCGATGATCAGCTTAGGCTGGCACTGCTTCGCCATGTCCCGGATCTGGTCGTAGTCGATGAGGCCGGTGTCGTGGTTGACGTCATAGGACACCACGTTGTAATACTTGCCGGAGATGTTGGCGGGGCTGCCATGGGACAGGTGTCCGCCGTTGGCCAGGCTCATGCCCATCATGGTGTCGCCGGGCTGCAGCAGCGCCAGCTGGACGGCCATGTTGGCCTGAGCGCCGGAGTGGGGCTGGACGTTGGCGAATTCCGCACCGAACAGGGCCTTGGCCCGGTCGATGCAGAGCTGTTCCAGCTCGTCGATGTGCTGGCAGCCGCCGTAGTAACGCTTGCCGGGCAGACCCTCGGCATACTTGTTGGTGAGAATGGAGCCCATGGCGGCGATCACCGCGGGGGAAGCGAAATTCTCGGAAGCGATCAGCTCGATGCCGTCCTGCTGCCGCAGCAGCTCGCGGCCCATCATGGCGCTGATCTCGGGGTCAAATTCAGAGATGAATCCAATGGAATCCAGGGGTTTGCCGTACATTGTGTCGTCCTTCTTTCTCATTTTTGCAAAAAATGGGCAGTCCGTGGAGGACTGCCCATAGAAATTACAAGCTTGTTTCTCTGTCCGTTTGCCTGAGAGATTCGGCGATGCGCCTTGCACCTTCGGCACACAACTCAATGTGTTCTCCAGAGAG
>JBGVDK010000167.1:0-4797 GCA_045119355.1 Faecousia sp. | reverse complement strand
GTTGAAGCAGTTTTTGCAGTGGTGGGTGCAGCCGGAGACGAAAAGGCTGACCCGGACGCCGGGACCGTTGGCGATGTCCCGGGGCTTGATGGTTGCGTAGTTCATTTGGTTTCCTCCAATTGGGTCCGGGCCGTCAGATGGCCCAGGAAAAAGTCCACAAGGGTCTGGGTGAGCCGTTCGGTTTCCAGCAGATAGCTCATGCCGTGTCCGGCGTTCTCCGCCAGGAACAGCTGTTTTTCGCTGGCGCAGGCGTCGAAGCCTGCCTGGCTCATCTCCCAGGGAACGAAGTCGTCGGCCTTGCCATGGATCATCAGGATGGGGACCTTCGCCCGTTTCAGGGTGTCGGTGGTGGCGCATTCCTTCAGATCGAAGCCTGCCAGCCGCCGGGTGTAGATGTTCAGCAGGGGGAGGACAAGCCTTGGCGGCAGATGGAACCCGGTCCGGGCCACCTTGCCGATGATGTCGTAAGGGGAGGTGAAGCCGCAGTCGGCGGTGATGCCCCTGACGTTTTCCGGGAGGTCCTCGCCCGCGGCGAAGAGGACGGTGCTGGCACCCATGCTCATGCCGCCCAGGAACAGGTTATCCGCTCCGTGGGTCCGGTTGTGAAAATCGATCCAGCTTAGGACGTCCTTCCGCTCGTGGACGCCGAAGGTGATGTACTTTCCTTCGGATTCCCCGTGGGAGCGCTGACGGACCAGCAGCAGGTTCAGGCCCAGATCATGATAGGCTTGGAAGATTCCGCCGAAATCCGTCAGATAGCTGGACCGGTAGCCGTGGAACAGGATGATGGTAGCCTTGGGGTGCTCCGCCGGAACCCACTTGCCCCGGAGGGGCAGGCCGTCGAAGCTGACGGTGGAGACCTCCTCCGCGTGATGATCCCGGAGCCACTGGTTAGCCGCCGGAATGGAGACGGGATGGTTTTTCCACATGGAGCGGTCCAGGGAAGTCTGATCGTCCCAGTCCGGGTCCGGCGTCCGGGCGAAGGCGTAGAGAAAGCCCAGATAACCGCCGACCATCACAAGGATCAGAACGCACAGAAGGATATACAGGACGGCCATTTCTCAGGCATCCTTTCTGCCCAGCCTGGCAAACCAGGGGAAGGTCATGGGCCACACAATGCCCGCCGCCAGAACCACCAGAGCGTACCGCACCGCGCGGCTGACCATGTGCCCGCCGAAGAGGGCTTCCAGAGGAGCCTTCAGTCCGGACTTGACGGCGAGAACCAGAATCAGACCGCCGAGAACCTTCGGGAGCTGGGCGTACCAAACGCCCTCGGTGGGGAAGTGGAGCTTCTTCTCGTCCACGAAATAGACGATGACCATGCCAAGCAGCGCGCCCATCAGGGTGTAGCTGTTCTTCACGGCGGAGGTCAGATTCCCTTCGTCGATGTCAGCGGGGAAGGGGTACAGCTCGGTATACGCCACAAAAGCCGCGCCCAGGGCGATCATCACCGCGAAAAGAATCGGGATGTTCTTCCCATCCCGGCCGTAAACCACGGGTCTCAGGGCGAACACGCAAACCAGCGCCATGCCAGAGCCCACCAGCACATCCGCCGGGGTATGGACGCCCAGATACATCCGGGACAGGGGCACCAGCACGCAGATGGCGATGCAGACTCCCCGGAGCCACTTCTGCCTGTTGCACAGGGCGATGGAACCGAAGGTGCCCACGGAGGTCTGGCTGTGGCCGGAGGGGAAGGAATAGCCGGAAGCGCCCTCCCGGGCGGATTCCACGATGGTGAAAGTGGGATCCCGGACCCAGGGCCGGGGAATCCGGCAGGCGAGCTTCAGAAACTGGTTTGCCAGGGTGCCCAGGAAGCCCACGGCCATGAGATAATAGCCCTGCCGCTTGTCCACGCACCAGAACAGAACCAGCGCCGCCACCAAAAAGGCGGTTTCGCCGCCGAACTCCGTCAGGGCGGACATAATGGTGTTCAGCCAAGGGGTGCGGAGCTTTTCCAGAACATACAGAAATTCCATAGATTGCCTCACTTTCCAACAAGGTTAAGATGTGATTCTGTTATTATATCAGACCGCCGGGAAAAGTAAAGGGAAAGGAGCGCCCGGTTTGGATTTCTTCCCGGGGACCCTTGCGTTTTGAGGCAGGAGGGGATATAATAACCCAAAAGCAAACAGGAAGGAATGATATTGTGTTTTCCACCGAAGAACGCTGTGTATATGAAAAGAACCAACTGGCCGAGGTGATCTGCCAGCTCCGCTTCCCGGAGATCCTCACCATCGGGGCGAACCTCCCCGTGGAGTTCCAGGAGGCCATCCGGGCCGATTTCCCCGGCTACTCCTCCCGGAAGGAGGCCCCCGCGCCCCGGATCACCGGCACTCCCGGGAACATGACCCTGGAAAATCAGCAGCCCACCATCAATTACCAGTTCGTCTCCGCTGACGGGGCATACCGGGTGAACCTGACCAGCAAGTTTATTTCTCTGGCCTGCACCCGCTACACCTGCTGGGAGGATTTCGCGAAGAAGCTGGATAAGCCTCTGGCGGCCTTCATCCGGGTCTACAAGCCAGCCTATTTCGAGCGGATCGGCCTGCGCTACGTCAACGCTATCTCCCGGAAGGCCCTGGACCTGGAGGGCGAGCCCTTCCGCAGACTGATCCAGGAGAAGTATCTGGGCATCCTGGCGGACGAGCAGATCGCGGAAACCTCCGCTGCCCGGACCACTGTGGACGCGGACCTTGCCATTCGCGGCGGCTGCCGGGCCAAGCTCCACGCCGGTCCCGGCCTGGTCAAGCGGGGCAATGAAAAGGACCCGGAGGTGAAGTTCATCTTCGATCAGGACCTGTACATGCCCGGAAAGGTGGAGGTGAAGCTCTCCACCGCGGCCCTTCAGACCCTGCATACCCAGGCCTGGGCCATCTTCCGGGATGCCATCACCGATACGCTCCATGAAGCTATGGAGCCATAAATGAAGGAGGAATCTCATTGCTCATTGAATGGCTGATTCTGATCCCATGCATCATTCTGTCCTATTGGGCCAGCAGCAACGTGAACAGGACCTTTCAGCGTTATTCCAAACAGCGTTCCATCCGCGGGATCACCGGCGCGGAGGCGGCCCGCCGGGTCCTAATGGCAAGCGGCGTCTCCGGGGTCCGGATCGAGCGGATCTCCGGAAACCTGACAGACCACTATGATCCGAAGACCAACGTCATCCGCCTGTCCGACGGGGTGTATGACAACACCTCCACCGCCGCCATCGGCGTCGCCTGCCACGAGGCGGGCCACGCGGTGCAGTACGCGGTAAGCTATGCTCCCATCCGGCTCCGGGCAGCCATCATCCCCGTGACCAATTTCGGCTCGAGGCTGGCAATGCCCCTGATCCTGGCGGGCATGGTGCTCACCGGTCTGAGCTACCGGTTCTATGGATTGGTGTATCTGGGCATCCTCTGCTTCAGCCTGTCCCTGGTGTTCCAGCTGGTGACGCTGCCTGTGGAGTTCAACGCCAGCTCCCGGGCGCTGCGGGCCATCGAGAGCGGCGGGCTTTTGACGGACGACGAGCTGGTGGGCGCCCGGAAGACCCTCCGGGCCGCGGCCATGACCTACGTTGCCGCCACGGCGGTGTCTTTGGCCCAGCTCCTGCGGCTGCTGTATATCTTCGCCGGAAACAACGGCCGACGCCGCAGAAATTAAATCGATTCTTGGAGCGCACTTCGGTGCGCTCCTTTTCGTTTCGGAAGGAAGCGTGGGAATTGACATCCCCGGTCCGGGGTGTTATACTAAGTCCAGATATGTTCGGAACACCGGACGGGAAAGGAGACTGAAAAGTATGACTGTTTACGAGGTGCGCGTCAGCTAAGTGAATATGGGCGCGAAGAAAACGGGGGACAGACCCCTTGATTTGGTGCGCCGTTTTTTGAGTAACTTTCGGATATGGATCAGCCGCAGAGCGCAGCCATGACGAGGGCTGCTTCGCTGCGGATTTTTTGCGCCCATTTTCGGCTGACGCGATTGGGAAAGGAGTGTTGTTTTATGACTTTTTGGAAGAATATCAACCAATCGAACCGAAAATTGGAGGAAACAAACATTGAATATAAACGATTATGGCATAGTGCCGGATTACGGGAATTTACCGGGCATCCCGGCGAGGGTCACCGCCGTCCATAAGGAGCGGTATGAGATCGTCTGTGAGCATGGCATCACCCACGCCCGGCTGAAAACCAAAGAATACTTTGTGGACACCCAGGATTTCCCCACGGTCGGGGATTTTGTGATGATCCACTACATTGAAAACGGCGACAGTCAGATCATCGCCACGCTGCCCCGGAGGACCTTCTTTTCCCGCCGGGAACCGGGCCCGATCCCCAGAGATCAGGCGGTGGCGGCCAATTTTGACTATGTGTTCATCATGCAGTCGATGAACATGGATTTTAACCCCAAGCGGCTGGAACGGTATCTGACGCTGGCCTGGCAGTCCGGGGCTACGCCCGTGGTGGTACTGACCAAGGCGGACCTGGTGGAGGATTGTTCCGAGCTTGTCCGGAAAGCGGAAACCGTGGCCATGGGCGTGGACATCCATGCAGTCAGCGCAAAGACCGGGTATGGCCTGGGTGGCTTGACGCCTTATTTACAGCCGGGGAAAACGGTGGTGTTCCTGGGCTCCTCCGGCGTGGGGAAATCCAGCCTGGTCAACGCCCTGGCCGGGGAGGAGCTGATGGCAGTGTCCTCCATCCGGGAGGACGACAGCAAGGGCCGCCACACAACCACCCATCGCCAGATGCTCCGGATGAAAAACGGGACCCTGGTCATCGACACCCCGGGAATGCGGGAGCTTGGGATGTG
>JBGVDK010000166.1:0-9093 GCA_045119355.1 Faecousia sp. | reverse complement strand
TTTCCCATGATGACCGTGTCCATGATGGAGTATTCATCGTAGGCGTTCTGGTTCTGCTTCAGGACGGAGACCCGCTTGTCCGGGTCAATGGCGATAGAGCCGGAGGTGGAGTCCAGCTCGCCGGTGAGGATCCGCAGGAAGGTGGACTTGCCGGCGCCGTTGGCGCCGATGATGCCGTAGCAGTTGCCGGGGAGAAACTGCAGGTCCACGTGCTGGAACAGCCACTGGCCGCCAAACTGCATACCAAGATTGCTTACTGTGATCATTTCTTACTCCTTATATATACATTATAATTATAAACGGTTCGTCTGCACCAGGGAATGTCCGGCGCATAGCAATACATTTTAATCATAGCACATTTTGCCGCAGAATCAAACCCCTTTTTGGAAAAAAGATGGGATTTTTTATCCATTGGCGAGGAAAGGAATAGCGGGGCCGTACGACACGAAATCTGAAATATGAATAAAAGAGAAACTTTCTGTGACAGGGGTTGATTTTTCTGGAGGGTGCGTTATAATATTAGCACTCAACAAACGAGAGTGCTAAATACTCGAAAGGAAGCGAAGACCATTACCATGGAAAAGCACGAATTCAAAGCGGAGTCCAAGCGGCTCCTGGATCTGATGATCAACTCCATCTACACCCACAAGGAGATCTTCCTCCGGGAGATCATCTCCAACGCAAGTGATGCCATCGACAAGCTGGCCTACACCGCCCTGACCGATGAGAACGTGGGCCTCAGCCGGGACGATTTCGCCATCACCATCACCCGTGACGCCGACAACGGCATCCTGACCGTCTCCGACAACGGCATCGGCATGAGCCGCGCCGAGATGGAGGAGAACCTGGGCACCATCTGCAAGTCCGGTTCTCTGAACTTCAAGCAGAATATGGAAAAGAGCGAAGCCATCGACATCATCGGCCAGTTCGGCGTGGGCTTCTACTCCGCCTTCATGGTGGCCTCCTCCGTCACCGTGATCTCCAAGAAATACGGCGAGGACACCGCCTGGAAGTGGACCTCCGACGGCGCGGACGGCTACACCATCGAGCCTGCTGAGCGGGAAGCCGCCGGTACTGACGTGATCATGACCCTGAAGGCCGACACTGAGGACGACAAGTATTCCGAGTATCTGGAGGAGTACCAGATCCGCAGCCTGATCCGGAAGTATTCCGACTACATCCGCTACCCCATCCGTATGGAGGTCACCAAGTCCCGTCCCGTGGAGGAGCCGGAGGAGGAGTCCGCCGAGGGCGAGGAGAAGGAGTACAAGGCTCCCAAGTACGAGTCCTACACCGAGGAGGAGACCCTGAACTCCATGGTCCCCCTGTGGCAGCGAAACAAGAAGGACGTCACAAGCGAGGAGTACGAGGGCTTCTATCAGGAAAAGTTCTACGACTACACCAAGCCCCTGCGGACCATCCACATCAGCATCGAGGGCAATGTGTCCTATAAGGCTCTGCTGTTCATCCCCGCTAAGGCACCCTACGGCTTCAACACCAAGGATTACAAGGGCGGCCTGCAGCTCTATTCCTCCGGCGTGATGATCATGGAGAACTGCGAGGATCTGCTGCCCGAGCACTTCCGCTTCGTCCGGGGCGTTGTGGACAGCCAGGACCTGAGCCTGAACATCTCCCGTGAGATGCTGCAGCACAACCGCCAGCTGACCATCATTGCCCGGAACCTGGAAAAGAAGATCAAGTCCGAGCTGAAGAAGATGATGGACGAGGACCGGGAGAGCTACGAGAAGTTCTACAGCGCCTTCGGTCTTCAGCTGAAGTACGGCACCGTGGCCGAGTACGGCGCCCACAAGGACGTGTGCAAGGACCTGCTGCTGTTCTGGTCTGCCAAGGAGCAGAAGCTCATTTCCCTTCAGGAGTATGTGGACGCCATGGCCGAGGGCCAGGAGAAGATCTACTACGTCTCCGGTGAGAACACCAGCCGCATGGCCAAGCTTCCCCAGGTGGAGACCCTGCTGGCCCGGGGCTACGATGTGCTGCTGTTCAGCGAAGAGGTGGACGAGTTCGTGCCTCAGACCTTGGTGAGCTACGGCGAGAAGAGCTTCTGCAACGCCCTGTCTGATGACCTGGGCCTGAAGAGCGACGAGGAGAAGGAAGCGGAGGCCAAGAAGGCCGAGGAGCTGAAGGGCCTGCTGACCTTCATCACCGAGAAGCTGGCGGGCAAGGTCAAGGAGGTCAAGCTCAGCTCCGACCTGGGCAGCCATCCCGTGGCCCTGATCCCCGAGGCCGGCATGAGCTTCGAGATGGAGAAGTATATGAAGCGGGTGAACCCCGAGTTTGCCTTCCCCGTGGGCCGGATCCTGGAGCTGAACCCGGAGCATGAGGCGGTTCAGGCCATGCAGAGCGCTCTGACCACCGATCCCGGCAAGGCCGAGGATTACGCGAAGCTGCTCTACGCCCAGGGCTGCCTGATGGCCGAGCTGCCCATCGACGATCCTGTGGAGTATACCCGTCTGGTCTGCGGCCTGATGAAGTAAAATACTGGATATGGGGGGCGGTATGCTCCCCATATCTTGCAATTGCGGGGAAGCTGTGGTAAGATAAGCCCAAGGAGGCGATTGAAGCATGAGTTACAATTTTGAATATTATGCCGATGAAATGGAAGAGCTGCTGCCGATGGTTTCGATTGTGTTCGGCATTTATCTGGCGGTGATGGTCATCGGGCTGCTGGTGAAGGCGGTGCTGTATGTGATCCGCTCTCTGTCCCTGCACACCATCACCAAGCGCAGAGGGATTCAGAACGCCTGGCTCTCCTGGGTCCCTGTTGGGCAGGAATGGGTCATCGGCTCCCTGTCCGACCAGTACAAATACCTGACCCAGGGTAAAAATCAGAACCGGAGAAAGATCCTGCTTTGGCTGAAGCTGGGGGCGCTGGCCCTTGGCCTGATTTCCACCGGTGTGGGCATCTTCGGCGTGATCGGGAAGCTGGAACTGCTCAGCGGCTATGGGAATGCCCAGGCGTCGGCGGAGCTGCTGGCTCCGGTCATGGGAGGCACGATCATGAGCGTGCTGTCCACGGTGGTGGGCATCGCGGCCTACGTGTTCCGCCAGATGAGCATGTACGACCTGTATAAGTCCTGCGATCCCAAGAACGCGGTGGTGTTCCTGGTGTTCGGGATCCTGTTCGGTGTCACCGAGCCCTTCTTCCTGCTGTATCTTCGGAACAAGGACGGCGGTATGCCGCCCAGAAAGCAGGAATACGAAAATCCTGTTTCTGACTTCGACCTGTAACGAAAACCCCTCTGTTCCACGGAACAGAGGGGTAACTTTATGCCATTTCAGATGATGCCCCGCATGACCAGCACCAGCAGCACGCAGGTGACGAACAGCAGCGCGGCGAAGAGCAGCACGCCGGGCCTTCCGGTTTTCTTTGCGCCGGAGGGGGAGGAGGAGACGGTGATCAGCCCCGCCTTCCGCAGGCCGGTGACGAGAGGCTTATAGAGGAGCAGGGTGATGGAGCTGTTCAGACCGGCCTTCAGCAAATTGAAGGGGAGAAAGATGGGAAGCAGCATTCCCGCGATATCAGCCCGGGAGGTTCCGGTCATGTAAAGAGGGGTGATCAGATAGTTCCACAGAAGCATAACCGCTGTCATAAACACCGCACCGGAGGTCAGTGCCAGAATCGCGCCCTTCATGGTGTGGTTTTTCTTGTACACCAGGGCGGCCGCACAGGCGAAGGAGCAGGTGGAGAGAAAATTCATAATACAGCCGATGATGCCGGTCTCGCTGATGGTGACCATCTCGATCAGCGCCACCACGCCGGAGGAGATCAGCACGGCGGAGGGACCCATCAGGAAGCCGCCGATGGTGATGATCACGTCTTTCGGCTCGTATTTCAGAAACAGCACCACGGGGATGCGCACCGTGCACACCAGCACATAGGCGATGGCGGTGATCATGGCCAGGGTGGTCAGCTCTTTGGTGGAGAATCGCTTGTTCATAACAACACCTCGTTCAACAAAAAATGCGCACCGAGCAAACACTCAGGGCGCAGTCAAAAGAGCGGAAACACGTTCTTCTTCCATCCAGACTGTACTGTCGGTCCCGGAATCGCACCGGGTCAACGCTTGCGCGCTCGCGGACTTTACCGCCGGTCGGGAATTTCACCCTGCCCTGAAGAAACTCTGTTCACTTGAGAAAAGTGTAGCATGGCGCAATCCGCTTGTCAAGGGTTATTGTTTGTGATATGATGACTGTAAAGTGCTGAGTGCAGAATGCTGAGTGTTTGGTTACGATGGACGTAATCACTCAGCACTGTGCACTATGCACTCAGCATTGAGCAAAGCGTCAGGGGGTGCGGATATGGTCCTCGCATTTGCCGGGCATCGTCCGGAAAAGCTGCCCTGGGGGGCTGAGGAAGCCGACCCCAGGTGTCAGGCATTGAAAATTCAGATCGCCCAGGCGGTACGCGCCGCCGCGGACCGTGGAGCGGATACCTTCCTCTGCGGCATGGCCCGGGGCTGTGACTTCTACTTTGCCGAGGCGGTGCTGGCGCTGAAGAAGGAACGGCCCGGGCTCCGGCTGGAAGCCTACCTGCCCTGCCCCAGCCAGCCGGACCGCTGGCCGGAGGAGGACCAAAAGCGGCAGAGGGAGCTTTTACTGAACTGCGCCGCCGTTTATATGGTGGAGGAGCGCTATTCCGAGGGCTGTATGCTCCGCCGGAATTGGGCCATGGTGGATGCCTGTGACGAGCTCCTCACCGTCTGGGACGGCGGCAGAGGCGGCACCGCCTCCGCGATTCACTATGCACGGAGGACGGGGAAAGCCGTCACCGGCTTATGGCTGTGAGGCGGCGTTTTTCACGAAGCCCTGGATCTTGCCACCGGGAGCGGTGTTGGTGATGTCGCCGCCGATGATCTGGTCCTTGTAGACCAGGATGGTTGCGTACACCGGCTCGGTGGCGTTTGGATAATTGTTGATCTGATAGACGTAGCGCATGACGGTCTTCCCAGCGAATTTGCTCAGGTCGAAGCCCTGGCTCTTCTGGAGCTCGTTGTAGCGGTCGAAGACCTCGGTGGATTCCTTGGGGATACGGACCTGCATGGACTCGGTGGGGGAGGCGGTGACCTCCCAGCCCAGGTCGGTGAGGAATTTCACCCGGGCGTCGTTGGTGTCCGCGGCGGGGGTGGTTGCGGCGGCAGGCTCCGCAGTCTCGCCGCTGCCGCCGCCGAAGAGGGCCAGGAGCAGTACGATGGTCACGATCACGGCTCCCAGCGCCAGAATGATTTTGGTTTTATTGACCTTGGCGGTCATTACCAGCATATTGGATCCCTCCTGAAAACTGATTTGGCTCTACAGCCTATTCGTCCGGGAGGAGAAACAGAACGGAGGAAACATGGAACGACTGGATAAATTTCTCACCGAGGCCGGAGTCGGCACCCGGAGCCAGGTGAAGCAGATCCTGAAAACCGGCAGAGTGACGGTGGACGGGAAGCCCGTGAAGGACGGCAGCGCCAAGATCGACCCGGCGGCACAGACCGTCGCCCTGGACGGGGAAGTCCTCGGCGGGAAGCGCCGGATGGTGGTCATGCTGAACAAGCCCGAGGGCTTTGTCACTTCCACCGAGGACCCCAGAGACAAAACGGTGATGGAGCTTCTGAAGCCCGAATGGAAGAATCAGGGCTTGAAGCCTGTGGGCCGTCTGGACAAGGCCACCGAGGGCCTGCTCCTGTTCACCAACGACGGGGACCTGCTCCACCGGCTGATCTCCCCGAAGAAGGAGGTCCCCAAGGTCTACTACGCAAAGCACGAGGGAACGGCCGGGGAAGCAGATGTGGCGGCCTTCGCGGAAGGCCTGGAGCTCCGGGACGGGACGAGGTGCCTGCCTGCGAAGCTGGAACCCCTCGGCCCCGGGGAGAGCCTGATTACCGTCTGCGAGGGCAAATACCACCAGGTCCGCCGGATGATGGCGTCGAGAAACATGACGGTGCTCTATCTGGAACGCCGGACCGAGGCGGGGCTGACTTTGGGAGATCTTCCCAGGGGAGAATGCCGGGAATTGACGGCGGAAGAGCTGGCAAAAATTGAGAAACAGGCAGATTGACGAAAGCTTGGGAGGGTGAACGGCTACAGATGTGCGCCCATTATGGACAAACTTGGAATATTCCATAAAAAAGGGCATCTTTTTTGCAATAAAATGTCAAATGGTACTTGCAAAGTGCCCGAAAGATATGTATAATAAGTTATGAAATTTGTGAAATGCGTGCTTATGCACTTTTCTTGAGGAGGAGCCAATTATGTCCAATGGTGTTTTTCAGAATGTGATCACTCAGCTGAAGGATGCAACGGATCGTGTTCTTGGTGTGATCGATGCGGAAGGCAGCGTGGTGGCCTGCAGCGACGTGAGCCTGCTGGGCGAGCGCTGGTCCGATGTGGTGCTGAAGGTCGGCGCCGGTTATGACAGCATCGTTACTTACGGTCAAAAGACCTTCAAGACCATGGTCGGCAGCTCCAATTACTTCGAGTACGCCGTGTTCTGCGCCGGCGAGGACGAGCTGGCCCGGGGAATGTGCGTGGCCGCCTATGTGGCCCTGAACGACGCCAAGAACTACTACGAGGACAAGCACGACCGGGGCACCTTCGTCAAGAACATCATCATGGACAACATCCTCCCCGGTGATATCTACATCCGGGCCAAGGAACTCCACTTCTCCACCGACACCCCCAGAGCCGTGTTCCTGGTCCGCCAGGTGGGTCACGGCGACGTTGCTACCGTGGACGTGCTGGGCGGTATGTTCCCCGACAAGCTTCAGGACTTCGTTCTGAGCATCAACGAGACCGACATCGCCGTGGTCAAGCAGATCACCCCCTCCACCACCCAGGAGGAGCTGGAAAAGATCGCCCAGGGCATGGAGGACACCCTGAAGAACGAGCTGTTCATCAAGACCGTCATCGGCATTGGCACCGTGGCCGAGCATCTGCGGAACCTGGCCGACTCCTATAAGGAGGCACAGACCGCCATCGACGTGGGCAAGGTCTTCGACACCGAGAAGAGCATCATCAACTACGAGAATCTGGGCATCGGCCGTCTGATCTATCAGCTCCCCACCACCCTGTGCGAGATCTTCCTGAGCGAGGTGTTCAAGAAGAACTCCATCGATTCCCTGGATCAGGAGACCCTGTTCACCATCAACAAGTTCTTCGAGAACAATCTGAACGTCTCCGAGACCTCCCGGAAGCTGTTCGTCCACCGGAACACCCTGGTCTACCGCCTGGAAAAGATCAAGAAGCTCACCGGCCTGGACCTGCGGGAGTTCGACCACGCCATCATCTTCAAGGTGGCGCTGATGGTCCGCAAGTACCTGTCCAGCCGTGAAACCCGGCAGTAAGTGAAAAATTTCTTCAGGGCGTCCGGAAGGGCGCCCTGTTTTTGCGGCTTTGCAACGCAGCTGTCATCCTGAGCGAACGAAGTGAGCCGAAGGATCTTCGCACCAATTTGTCTGCAAATGTCATCATAGTGCGAAGATCCTTCGATTCCGCTGGCGCTCCGCTCAGGATGACAACGCCGGAAGATTGTTCCATAAAACGATAATTGCCGCAGAAACGATACCGAGCGGTTTTCGCTTGCGTAACGATAAGCACCGCACCAAGCACGCATTGCCACCGGCGGCTCGCCGGATTCTTAATTTTTTGTGACGTGCATTGACATAACATATCCAATGTGTTACAATTTGGTTACACTTTTAATAGGAGAAGTATTGTTATGATCGAGTTTACCGATGTTGTGAAATCCTATACGGTGGGCAACAAGGCGCTGAACGGCATCACCATGCAGATCGAAGACGGCGAATTCGTCTTCCTGGTGGGTCCCTCTGGCTCCGGCAAGTCCACCATCATGAAGCTGATCACCGGCGAGTTAAAGCCCACCTCCGGCACCGTCCACGTCAACGGCTATAACCTGGAACGGATCCGCAAGCGTGAGATCCCCTTCATGCGCCGGACTCTGGGCGTGGTGTTCCAGGACTTCCGCCTGATCCCCAATATGACGGTGTATGACAACGTGGCCTACGCCATGCGGGTCATCGGCGCCAAGGAGAAGGAGATCCGGGAGCGTGTGCCCTATGTGCTGGACCTGGTGGGCCTGGAGAACAAGAGCCGCCGGCACCCCGGCGAGATCTCCGGCGGCGAGCAGCAGAGACTGGCCATCGCCAGAGCCCTGGTGAACAACCCCTCTACCATCATCGCCGACGAGCCCACCGGCAACCTGGACCCCGAGCGGTCCTTCGAAATCATGACTCTGCTGCAGATGATCAACGATCTGGGCACCACGGTCATGGTCGTTACCCATGAGAAAGATCTGGTGGAGCGCTTTGACAAGCGCGTTATCGCCATCAACGAAGGCGTCGTTGTCAGCGACGGAATGGACGGTTATTACAGCTATGAAAATCAATAATTTAGGTTATCTGATCAAAGAGGGCTTCCGCAGCATTTTTACCCACGGGCTGATGTCCTTTGCCTCCGTGTGCGTCACGGTGGCCTGTCTGATCATCGTGGGCTCCTTCTCCATCATGATGTACAACGTGAACATCATGGTGGAGGACCTGAACCAGACCAACGAGGTCATCGCCTACGTGGACAGCGAGCTGTCCGACGCCGAGGCGAAAAGCGTGGGTACGAAAATCAACATGATCGACAACGTGATGCAGTCCACCTGGGTCTCCCGGGAGGAGGCGCTGGAAAACTTCATCGCCGACCACTCTGAGTCCAACTCCTTCCAGGGCGTGGACCCCACCGACCTGCGCCACCGCTTCCGGGTCATTCTGGAGGACAACACCAAAATGGAAGAGACCGTCGCCCTGCTGGAACAGGTCCCCGGCGTTGTGATGGTGGACGCGGAATATGAGCTGGCCGAGGGCTTTTCCACCATCAGCCAGGTTCTGAATCTGGTGTCCTACGGCATCATCGCCATTCTGCTGGCGGTGTCCCTGCTGATCATTTCCAACACCGTTAAGCTGGCTATGTATGACCGGCAGAATGAGATTGCCATCATGAAAATGGTCGGCGCCACCAACGGCTTCATCCGCTTCCCCTTCGTGGTGGAGGGCTTCCTGCTGGGCATCACCGGCGCGGCCCTGG
>JBGVDK010000165.1:0-14249 GCA_045119355.1 Faecousia sp. | reverse complement strand
GTCATTCTGATCGACGAGAATCTGGCGGATTCCAGCGCCATGGCCTACGAGCTGGACCGGACCGAGGATATGTGGTCTCTGGCCGACGCGGTCCAGGTGGCCATTGACTTCGCGGCTCAGCATCCCGATGAGACCCTGATCATCGTCACCGGCGACCACGAGACCGGCGGCCTGACCATCGGCTTTGCGGGCACTGACTACGATACCTATCTGACCCTGCTGCAGAATCAGACCATCTCCTTCGCCAAGTACGATTCCGACTATGTGGCCTCCTACAAGGAGAACGGTACTTCCTTCGAGGAGGTGCTGGCAGATATCGAGACCCTGTTCGGCCTGAAGACCGAGGGCGACGAGGACGACAAGCTGGTGCTGACCGCCTATGAGCAGGAGCAGCTCCGGGTGGCCTATGAGAAGAGCATCAACGGCACCGAAACCGGCGAGGATGCCCAGGCGGAGTATGTGATGTACGGCACCTACGAGCCCCTGACCGTCACCATCACCCACATCCTGAACAACAAGTCCGGCGTGTCCTTTACTTCCTACTCCCACACCGGTCTGCCCGTTGCCGTGTTCGCCGAGGGCGTCAACGCCGAGGTCTTCAACGGCTGCTACGACAACACCGACATCTACAACAAGCTGGCTGAAATGCTGAACATTCAGTAAGGCCCATTTCTCCTGAAAGGACAGTCCCTGTCATAAGGCGGGGGCTGTCCGCTGCATAGAAAGGAAAACAATGAAACTGCGAATCAACAAGGATAAACTGCGCTACCATGCTCCGGTGGTTCTGTGCGTGGTGCTGATCATCGGACTGCTGCTCCTGCCCACGGGGTATGAGGACGCGGTGCAATATCAGACGGCGGAGCGCTGTGTCGCGGAGGTGACGGCGGTGGACAATTCCTCCATCATCGACACAGGACTGGTCCGGTCCGGAGAACAGCGGTGCACCGTCGCCTTCACCTCCGGCAAGTTTGAAGGGCAGACTGCCACCGCCGTGAATCTGCTTCAGGGCTCCTTGGAGCAGGACAAGCTCTTTGAAGTGGGGGACAAGGCTCTGGTTGTCATCAGCTATACCGACGATGCAATTACCAACGTGACCATGATCGACCACTACCGCATCGGCTGGGAGCTGGTGCTGGCGGGGATGTTCGTGCTGTTTCTGGTGGTCTTCGCCGGACGGACGGGGCTCCGGGCCATCGTTTCCTTCGTGGTCACGGTGCTTGCCATCTGGAAGCTGCTGGTCCCCGCCTATCTGAAGGGGTATGATCCCATCTGGGTGGGGCTGGCGGTGACGCTGCTGCTGACGGTGCTGATCATCGCCCTGGACTACGGCTTCGACCGGAGGTGCGCGGCGGCGGTGTCCGGATCCTTTCTGGGGATCCTGGTGACATGCGTGCTGGGCGTGTTCTTTACGGACCAGTTCAAGATCCATGGCGCGGTGATGGCCTACTCCGAAAGCCTGCTCTACGCCGGATATCAGGACCTGAGCCTGACGAAGGTGTTCATGGCTTCCATTTTCCTGGGCTCCTCGGGCGCGGTGATGGACCTGTCCGTGGACATCTCCTCCGCGGTTTATGAAGTCGTGGAGAAGAAGCCGGACATTTCCCCCTGGGAGGCGGTGCGCTCCGGGATGAACGTGGGCCGTGCCGCCATGGGAACGATGACCACCACATTGCTTCTGGCCTACTCCGGCGGGTATATCGCCCTGCTGATGGTTTTCATGGCCCAGGGAACGCCGGTGGCTCACATCCTCAATTATAAGTATGTAGCCGCGGAGATCATCCACACCGTCATCGGTTCCTTTGGACTGGTCAGCGTAGCGCCGTTTACAGCGCTCTGTGCCGGGTTAATGCTCACGAAAAGGGAACACAGGGACGAGATTTCTGTGAGGGAATAACAGTTTGGGCGTCAGCAAAAGCTGACGCCCGTTTCGGTTTATTTCCGGTTTTCCTCGATCCATTTCACCGCGAAGTCCACGATGTCCCGCTGACGCATGAAGGTCAGGGCGCCATTGCCCAGGGGGACTTTCTTTGCCAGCCCGGCCGCCTCGAAGGCTTCGCCGATCTGCTCGAAATCCTCGCCGTCCACGGCCAGGGTGTCGTAGGCCTTCCAGACCCGCTGGCCGTTTTCCAGGATGGCGCTGTGTTCGGTGCAGTTGTGCTTGCCCGGGTATTCCGCCCGGACGTCCGCCAGATGGATGGAGGTGTTCTTGCCGTAGCCCACGCCGATCAGGAGCACATAGCCGTCCAGCTCGTAGAGCTTACCGATGGGGGAGCCTTCGCCGAAGATGTTGGACAGGTCGTGGTCCTTTGTCAGGTATTCGGCGTAACGGCCCCAGGCGGCCACGGACCGGGCAGGATGGCCGCTGCGCAAGGCTCCCGGCCAGGTGCGGAACATCTCAGCCACCGCGCCCATGGTGTTGGTGGGAGTGACCCGCTTGTCATAGGCGGGCCAGTTGTCCCGGATGATCTGCCACCACTCCTCGGGCTCCTCCCAGTGGACGCCGGTGGTGGGGTCCAGGTTCTTCCAGCTCTGGGTGGGCATCATCAGGGTGCCGTCCTCGCCCACGGCCTCTGTCAGCGCCTGGACGACGGTCTGGGCGCCGCCGCAGACGAAGCCCAGGCTGCTGAGCGATGTGTGGACCATAACTGCCTGACCGGGTTTGACGCCCACGGCCTGAAGGGCATCCAGGATATCCTGCTTCAATACGATTTTACGTTCCATGATGGTTACCTCCAATTATTCTGCTGTGTCCAGGCTGTGCATCCACTTTTTCCGGCCCAGGACCCAAAGCCCCACACCGAAGCGGAAGCACTCCTCCAAAGAGAGCATGAAATATACATAGGGGATCGGGAGCTTCAGCACAAAGGCGGCGATGAGCCCCAAAGGCACGCCCAGAAGCCAGGTGCCCGCCATGTCAATGCCCATGACGTATTTGGTCTGGCCTCCGCTTCGGAGAATGCCGCTGCCCAGGATCATATTTTCCACCTTCACCGGGGCAATGACCGCATAGGCGGTGAGGAGCTGCACCGTCAGGGCTTTCACCGAGTCCTCCACCTGATAGATCTCCACATAGAATTTTTTCGTCAGCAGGATCACCGCAGAGAGGGGGAAGGACCCAAGAAAACCATAAACGAGGAGCTTTTTGGAAGCCTGATACGCTTCCTCATAGTCCCGGGAGCCCAGCTTCTTGCCGATGATGACCCCCGCCGCCTGACTCAGGCCGCAGAGCGCGCCGATCATCAATCCCTGCACCGGGTTGGTCAGGGTCATGGCGGCGCTGGCGTCGGTGCCGATCCGGCCGTAGATGGCGGCGTAGACATTCTCGCCCAGGCTCCAGGCGAACTCGCAGACCAGAATCGGCAGCAGCATATCCAGATACTGCTTCCAGTTGATTCTTGAGAGGGGGGCACCGGAGCCTGTGGACCGTTTCAGAATGCCGCCGAACCTGCCCATCATCAGGAGCATCACCAGGAAATTCAGCCACTGGGAAAGGAGCGTCGCGATGGCCGCGCCCGCAGCGCCCATGGGGGCGAAGCCCAGCTTTCCGAAGATCAGGATGTAATTGAGCACCGTGTTCAGCACTGCGGAAGCAAGGCTTGCGTACAGGGGAAGTGACGCCTTCTCCATGCACCGGAACAGGGTGGAGAGCATCGTCGCTCCCGCCATGGGCAGGAAGGTCCAGGCGATGATCCGCAGATAACCGGCGGAGGCGGCGATGGTTTCGGTATCCGTGGAGTAAAGCCCCATGATCTGCCGGGGGAGCAGCGCGCAAAGCAGGGTGAACCCACCTGCAAGCACCAGGGCCAGGACCAGATTCAGCCAGAAGCTCCGCCGGACCTCCGGCTGGTTGTTCTGGCCGAGATACTGGGCGATCATGATCCCGGCCACCGCCCCAACAGCGGAGACCAGCACCGAATAGATGGAGGAAAATTTGCCTGCCAAGCCCACACCGGCGACGAATACGCTTCCCAGCTGGCCGATCATGATCTGATCCACGATGCTGAAGGAGGATTGGAGCATGGATTGAAGCGCCACCGGAACCGCCAGGGCGCATACTGTGGAAAGAAAGGAACGATTCTGTTTCATGGGAACCCCTCCCGGGTTTGATTTCACCCTTATTCTAGCGCTGGGTTGAGGAAAATGCAAAGGTTAACCGCATAACCTCATACAAAAGGAAAGGGCTGTATTTGTGATAGATGCACAAATACAGCCGAAGGGTCATTTCCTTGGGGTCCCGGTGCTGTCCCGGGCCACCAGCGTCACGGGAAGCGTGACGGAGGTTTCGGTGACAGTGCCCACCCGGAGGGCTTTGAGCTTTTCGATGGCGATTCTGGCCCGAAGGGCATTGTCCTGCCGGACGGTGGTCAGGGCAGGGGAGAGCATCTGACACATGGGGATGTCGTCGAACCCGGCAACAGAGATGTCCTCCGGGACCCGCAGGCCCTGCTCCTGAAGGAAGCGGATCAGGTCGATGGCATAATAATCCGACACCGCGAAAACGGCAGTGACGCCCCGGAGTTTGTCCAGATTCCGGCGATAGAATTCCCGGCGCTCCTCCCGGTGCATGGGGATCAGGAGAAAGTCCGTCTGCCCGGGGCCGAAGCCCTCCCGGAAGCCGAGGTACCGCTCATGGTCCACACCGATCTCGTTGTCCGCGACGCAGAGGGCCTTTTCGTGACCCAGGGCCCGGAAATGACGACCCACCTGGACGCCGCCGTTAAAATTGTCCAGGGTGATATTGAAGATCCGCTCCGGGTTCTGGCAGAAGCCGTCGTATACCACGAAGGGAATGCGCATATGACTGCGCAGGTACATATAATCCTGATCGCAGAAGCCGATGACCACCAGCCCGTCCATGTTCCACATGGAGGCGAACTGGATGACCTCCTCCGGGTTCTTGGCCTTCTTGACCATCATGAACTGGCCTTGGGCTTCAATCTCGGTGGAGAGGTGGTTTAAGGAGGAGGCAATGAAGGCATCTTCCAGGGTGTGGCCCTCGTATTTCTCGTGGTCGTTGAGGAAGACGCCGATGATTCTCGACGCGTTCTGGGCCAGCAGGATGCCCGCCATGCTGGGCACATACTGCCGCTCCTCCAAAAGGGCCTGGACCCGCCTGACGGTCTCGTCAGAAACCCTGCCCGTCTTTCCGTGGATCACGTTGGAGACGGTGGCGGTGCTCAGCCCCAGCTCCTCGGCAATATCCCGGATCCGGACCCGCTGCTTTTCCATGGCGGCTGCCTCCTTTTGAAAATATGTGCCCGTATGCGAATGCTTCTTTAAAATAACGGATTGATCGCAGTATGTCAAGCCGGCAGCCCTGTCATAGGGACGTCAATGGGGAATGGGGTGGTAAAAATTGGTTAAAGAAATTCCATTTTCAACCAATCCGTGAAAAATCTATGGGATATCCGGATGGTTTTTGTTGACATTGCTGGACTGCGGATTTATAATGAAAAAGAACATTGGGGGAGTAATTCCGCAGAGGCTTCCTCTGCGAAGCATACCCGTCAGAACGGTCATTTTGGCCCGGGATGCTTATAATGAATGAGACTCATGTGCGTCCTGGGGAGAGTGCGCGCATGGGTCTTTTTACATCCTCCAAAATATGCGTAAAGGAGTCAAAAACCAGATGAAGCAAGCGTACATCCAATCCTCCGAAGAAGTCCTTGCCCAATTGGGCGTATCTGCCGAGGGCCTCCCCACCGCCGAAGCGGGGAAGCGCCGGGAGCAGTACGGCCCCAACAAGCTCAAGGAGGGCGAAAAGCCCACCCTCTTACAGCGGTTCCTGGCACAGCTGAAGGACCCCATGCTGATCATCCTGATGGCGGCTGCGGGCGTTTCCGCTGTCACCAACCTGATGGCCGGTCACAACGAGATGGCCGAGGTGGTCATCATCCTGGCCGTCGTTCTGCTGAACGCCGTCCTGGGCGTGTTCCAGGAGAGCAAGGCAGAAGCCGCCATTGAAGCCCTGCAGACCATGACCGCCGCCACCTGTAAGGTCCTGCGGGATGGCAAGATGATTTCCCTCCATTCCGACGAGCTGGTCCCCGGCGACGTGGTCATTCTGGAAGCGGGCGACGCGGTTCCCGCCGACGGACGCATTATCGAGTGCGCCAGCCTGAAGATCGAGGAAGCCGCCCTGACCGGTGAGTCCGTTCCCGTCAACAAGGTCCTGGAAGCTCTGGGCCTGGTGGGCGAGCAGGACGAGGTTCCTCTGGGCGACCGGAAGAATATGTGCTACATGGGCTCCACCGTGGTCTATGGCCGCGGCAAGATGGTGGTCACCAACATCGGCATGGAGACCGAGATGGGTAAGATCGCCGGTGCGCTGGCTGCCACCGAGGACGAGCAGACCCCCCTGCAGCGCAAGCTGGATGAGCTGGGCACCATGCTGTCCAAGCTGGTCCTGGGCATCTGCGTGTTCATCTTCGCGTTCAACCTGTTCATGGCCGGTGACTTCCATCTGGAAGTGATCCTGGAGACCTTCATGCCCGCCGTTTCCCTGGCCGTTGCGGCCATCCCTGAGGGCCTGGCAACCGTCGTCACCGTGGTGCTGTCCATCGGCGTCACCAAGATGTCCCAGCGCAACGCCGTCATCCGCCGTCTGACTGCCGTTGAGACCCTGGGCTGCACCCAGGTCATCTGCTCCGACAAGACCGGCACCCTGACCCAGAATAAGATGACCGTGGTGGAGCACGTGGGCGAGACCCAGCTGGTTGCCACCGCCATGGCCCTGTGCTCCGACGCCAACCTGAACGAAGAAAATCAGGCCGAGGGCGAGCCCACCGAGTGCGCTCTGGTGAACTTCGCATACTCCGTGGGCCTGAAGAAGCAGGACATGGAGAAGGCCACGCCCCGTGTGGACGAGGCTCCCTTCGACTCCGGCCGTAAGATGATGTCCACCATCCACGACCTGGGCGGCTCCTGGGTGCAGTACACCAAGGGCGGTCCCGATGTGATCCTGGCCCGCTGTGCTTACTATTATGACAACGGCGAGTCTAAGCCCATGACCGAGGCCAAGCGCGCTGAGATCATGGCCGCCAACAAGGCCATGGCCGACAAGGCCCTCCGGGTCCTGGCTGCCGCCAAGCGGGACTGGGCCGTGAAGCCCACCGACAACACCCCCGAGTTCCTGGAGCAGGAGCTGGTGTTCCTGGGCCTCACCGGTATGATCGATCCCGTCCGTCCCGAGGTCAAGCCCGCCATCGACGAGTGCCGCTCCGCCGGTATCCGTGCCGTCATGATCACCGGCGACCACAAGGACACCGCCGTTGCCATCGCCAAGGAGCTGGGCATCATCACCGATGCCTCCCAGGCCATCACCGGCGCGGAGCTCAATGACATCCCCGACGACCAGATCTGCGAGGCTGTCAAGAAGTACGGCGTCTACGCCCGTGTGCAGCCTGAGCACAAGACCCGCATCGTCAACGCCTGGAAGCAGAACGATGCCATCACCGCCATGACCGGCGACGGTGTCAACGACGCGCCCTCCATCAAGGCCGCCGACATCGGCGTGGGCATGGGCATCACCGGCACCGACGTCACCAAGAACGTGGCTGACATGGTTCTGGCGGACGACAACTTCGCCACCATCGTCGCCGCCGTTGGCGAGGGCCGCCGGATCTATGACAACATCCGGAAAGCCATCCAGTTCCTGCTGGCCTCCAATATGTCCGAGGTCCTGGGCGTCTTCTCCGCGACCCTGATGGGCTTCACCCTGCTGAAGCCTGTCCACCTGCTGTTCATCAACCTGGTCACCGACTGCTTCCCCGCGCTGGCGCTGGGCATGGAAGAGGCCGAGCCCGACACCATGCAGCGTCCTCCCAGAAACTCCAAGGAGGGCATCTTCGCCGGCGGTCTGTTCTTTGACATCGCCTACCAGGGCATCCTGGTCACCGCGCTGACCATCATCTCCTACCTGATCGGCGCTTCCTTCGAGTTCGGCGGCGGGTTCTTCTCCCACCTGCGGGAGCTGGGCGCCTCTGACCACGGCATGACCATGGCCTTCCTGACCATGAGCATGTGCGAGATTTTCCACTCCTTCAACCTGCGGTCCCAGAGAAAGTCCATCTTCTCCCTGAAGACCCATAACAAGGTCCTGTGGGCGGCCATGATCGGTTCTCTGATCCTGACCACCGCGCTGTTGGAGATCCCCTTCCTGGCAAACGCCTTCGGCTTCGCCCCTGCGGGCCTGACCGAGTACGCCATCGCTCTGGGCTTGGGCTTCCTGGTCGTTCCCATCGTGGAGGCTGTGAAGTTCGTCCAGCGGAAGCTCGGCAAATAATTTTACCTGATCCTATTGCAAAAGGCTCCCGGAAACGGGAGCCTTTTTCGTTACAGCGTGATATTCATTTCCTGCATCTTCGCCCGGATGGCGGAGAGTGCTTCGCCGGAGTCCGAGATTTCCAGCACCGCCGTCTCGAAGGGGCAGTAGCCGTCCCCGGCGCGGTTGATGATGTACTCCACCAGAGTTTCCTGCTCCGCGTGGATGCCGCTGTCCAGCAGCACCTGCCGAGCGCTTTTGCTCATCACCCGGGCGTAGACGGCCTTCACCCCCAGCAGGCAGTAGAGGAAGGCTGTGGCCTTTCCAACCACCTTGTCCGCGGCGGAGAAGCCCCGAAGGTCCGTGCCCTCCGTCAGCCACCGGACCAGAGGCCGGACGCCCCGTTGTGTAGAGGTGACGGTCTCGCCCTCCCGGCAGAGGACGCAGGTATATTCTCCGGATGCAAGGCGCTGCTTCGCCTGTTCCAAATCCATGTGGCTCATTCGGCGTCCTCTTTCTCGAATTCCTTCGCCACATCTTTCAGCAGCTCCCGGATGGAAAGGTGCTGGGGGCAGATGTTTTCGCAGAGGCCGCATTTCAGGCATTCGGAGGCCTTGCCGCCGTTCTGGGTGTGGACGTCGTAGTAATAGTCGGTGTTCCAGTCGTGGAAGATCTTTTTGGTGTTCATGCAGGCGAACAGGTCCGGGATTGGGATGCCCTGGGGGCAGACCTCGGTGCAGTACCGGCAGGCGGTGCAGGGGATGGCTCCCTGGGCCTGGAAAATCTGGCAGACCTTTTCCACAGCGGCGTTTTCGGCGTCGTTCAGGGGCCGGAAATCGGCCATATAGCTACAGTTGTCGTTGACCATTTCCATGCTGCCCATGCCGGAGAGGACCATCATCACGCCCTCCTGGCTTGCCGCGAAGCGGATGGCGTAGCTGGCGTTGGAGCCGCCCTGAAGGGCGTCGAAGACCTTCTGGGCTTCCTCCGGCAGGTTCACCAGATTGCCGCCCTTCACAGGCTCCATGACGATGGCGGGCTTGCCGTGCTTCCGGCAGACTTCCAGGCACTTTGCGCTCTGGACGGCGGGATCGTGGAAGTCCACATAGTTCAGCTGGATCTGGACCACCTCGATTTGAGGATACTCCGTGAGGATCTGTTCCAGCACATCGGCGGTGTCGTGGAAGGAGATGCCAAGGTGCTTGATCTTCCCCTCGGCCAGGAATTCCAGGGCGGTTTCGTAGGCCCGGCACTCCTTGTATTTCGCGAAGATCTTGGCGTCCTGGGCGTGCATCAGGTAGAAGTCGAAGTAATCCACGCCGCAGGCTTCCAGCTGGCTCTGGAACAGGGGACGGATCTCCTCGTTGGTTTTGAAATGGTGGGTGGAGAGCTTGTCCGTCAGAATGTAAGCCTCCCGGGGATACCGGGAGGTCAGGCACTCCCGGAGGGTGGGTTCGCTCTTGCCGCCCAGGTATCCGTGGGCGGTGTCAAAGTAGTTGAACCCGGCGTTCAGGAAGGCGTCGATCAGCTCTTTGGTCTGCTCGATGTCGATCTCGCCGTCCGCCATGGGGAAGCGCATGCACCCGAAGCCGAACTTGCCGTGGATATGCTCAAAATAAGGATTCTTCATACTCATACCTCCAAAAGGAAAGGATTTCTGGGGCCATTATAACCTCTGGGCGAAGAGAAATCAATATGGAAGGACCTGCCAAAAAGGAAAGACTTGCGCTCCGTCTTACTGGGCGGTATAATGAAACCAACCTGATACCCGGGAGGCGGCTATGCGTTACTACAACATCCTGAACATTTCGCTGCAGCAGATCCAGATCTTTCTCAAGGCGGTGGAGCTGCGGAATTTCACCCGGACGGCGGAGTATTTCAATTTCACCGTCTCCATGATCAGCAAGACCATTTCCGGTATGGAAAAGGAGACCGGGCTGATCCTTTTCCTCCGACAGCCCCGGGACCTGGTGCCCACCCCGGCGGCCATGGTCCTGGCCCACGAATGGAAAAGCATGCTCTACACCGTGGAGCAGAGCATGGAAAAGGCCCACATTGCCCAGAACGGCGCGCGGAAGACCCTGAATTTGGGGCTGATCGATTCCTCCTCCATCATGGACCAGCGGCTGGACCAGTGCCTGGACCTGTTTGAGCAGGAGAATCCCGACGTGGACATTCATGTGGAGAAGATGGATATGCACGAGCTGGTGGAGAGTCTGAACGCCGGGGATATGGACGTGGTCTGCACTGGCCACCACGAGGGCGCGGCCATGGACGCCTTCGGCCTGCCCTGGAAGATGCTGGTGAACTGCCCGCTGGCGATCTTCGTCCCCAGGTCCAGTCCGTTGTTTCAGCGGGACACGCTCCAATTTTCGGACCTGCGGTATGAGGAGTTTGTCATCCCGTCCCCGGTGCTCCACGCCAACTATTACGCGGTGCTGGATACCCTCTGCCGGAGCTACGGCTTCACTCCGCGGATCGGCTGCACCGTGGCAAATGTCCGGTCCATGGCCTATTCTCTCCAACGGCAGAAGGGCGTGGTCTTAAGCTGCGCGGTGACGGAGAACTGGACCAACGAGAACGTGAAGCAGTTCCTCCTGCCGGAGCAGGGGGGCATCCTCATCGGCTGGAGCCGGGAGCCCAGCGAGGCCTGCCTGCGGCTGGTGGAGCACATGACGGCGTTCTTTGAAGCATGATCTCAGGAGCCTTTCCAGAATGGAAAGGCTCCTTTCTTTCTGGTTGTTTTGCACATAGGACGTTGTATGATAAACTGAATTTATCAACAAAATGAACAACAAGGAGGATTCATTATGTCCACTCCCAAGGAAAATTTCCTGCGTCTTCTGAACAATGACCATCCCACCTGGCTGGGCGATCCCTGGGCCTGCGTCAACCCCGGCGCCATGTGCCGGGCCTTCTCCACCGACGCCGTCACCCTGATCACCGGCATCCAGCCCGGCCAGATCGGCGTGAAGAATATGTGGGGCGTCACCATGGACTGGCCCGAGGGCCATGCCGGTGCCATCCCCCACGTCACCGAGGAGAACAAGGTCCTGAAGGACATCACCCAGTGGCGCGATGTGATCCATTTCCCGGACATCGACGAGCTGCCCTGGCACATCTCCGACCACATGGATCCTCCCAAGGATCCGGATAAGCTCACTATGGTCCCCACCTTCGTTGGCCTGTTTGAGTTCTCCCACTTCCTGATGGGCTTCGAGGACGCTCTGATCAACTACCTGGAAGAGCCCGAAGAGATGTACGAGCTGCTGGGCGCCTACGCCGAGTGGAAGACCAAGATGCTGGACAAGGTCATCGACCACCTGCATCCCGACATCATCCATATGCACGACGACTGGGGCAACAAGTCTAATCTCTTCATTCCTCCCAGAGCATGGCGTGAGGTCATCAAGCCCCACTATGTCAAGATGGTCCAGCACCTGAAGTCCCGTGGCGTCCTGGTGCAGCTGCATAACGACTCCGTTTCCAGCGCCGTGGCCGAGGACATGGTGGAGATCGGCTTTGATATGTGGCAGGGCGTTCTGCCCCAGGACGATCTGGCGGCCATCGTGGAGAAGACCGGCGGCAAGCTGTTCCTGATGGGCGGCATCGATATGCAGAAGATCGACTTCCCCGGCGCGACCCAGGAGATGGTGGACGCGGAGGTCCAGCGCTGCCTGGATACCTATATGCCTCTGGGCCACTATATGCCCTGCATCACCAGCATCTTCGCCGTCCATCCCCATGTGGACGAGATGCTGACTGATGCCATGAACCGTCTGGGCGCCGAGTACGCCGCCAAGCATTTCTAAGCTGCGAAAAAATCCTATTTCCTTCGACGGAAAAGGCGTTTCTTCTACATGGGCTTTCCGCTAGAATATAGCAGGGGAGAGCCCTGACGCGACACACCCCATGCAAAAAATCACCGGTGAACGATACCGCACAATCGTCACCGGTGATTTCTTTTTGTCTCTCGGAGCGGTTCCGGAAAAAGTGCAAAAATAGACAAGAAGGTACATTTCTAGGCATTTGCAAAAATCCCATTTGATTGTATACTGAAATTGACAATATTGCCTAAAAGTGTAGGAGGGAATTCTATGCGTTATGGATATTTTGACAACGAAAACCGGGAATATGTGATCGACCGGGTGGATGTGCCGGTGTCCTGGACCAATTACATCGGCCTGAAGGATATGTACGGCGTGTTCAACCATACCGCGGGAGGCTATCTGCTCTACAAGAGCCCGGAGTATCACCGGATCACCCGGTTCCGGCCCAACGGCGTGCCTATGGACGGCCCCGGCCACTATGTTTACATCCGGGACAACGAGACCGGGGACTACTGGACCATCTCCTGGCAGCCGGTGGGCAAGCCCAAGGAGCACTATTCCTGCCGCCATGGTCTGAGCTACATCAAGTACCACTGCGGCTACTCCGGTATCGACGCGGAGCAGAAGCTGTACGTTGCCATGGACGACCCGGTGGAGATCTGGGATGTGAAGCTGCGAAACGACTCCGGAAAGCCCCGGAAGCTATCCGTTTTCTCCTACCTGGAATTCAGCTTCCACCACATTGACATGGACAACAAGAATTTCCAGATGAGCCTCTACGCTGCGGGCAGCCGCTGTGTGGACGGGGTCATCGAACACGACCTGTACTACGAAGAGGACGGCTATCAGTTCTTCACCTCCAATTTCACCCCCGACGGTTTCGACTGCCTCCGGGACCGGTTTATCGGCTCCTACCGCACCGAGCGGAACCCCATTGTGGTGGAAACAGGCGAATGCACCGGCAGCTTTGAAAAGGGCGGCAATCACTGCGGCTGTCTGAAAAAGACCATTGAGCTTCAGCCCGGGGAGGAAGCGCGTCTGATCTACCTCCTGGGCGAGGGCGGGATCAAGGCCGGCAAGGCCATGCGCTCGAAGTATACGCCCGCAAAGTGCGACGAGGATTTCGCACGGACCGCCGCTTTCTGGGACGAGAAACTGAGCCGTCTTCAGGTCTCCACTCCCAACGAGGGGATGAACACCGAGCTGAACATTTGGAACCTGTACCAGAGTGAGATCAATGTCATGTTCTCCCGGTTTACCTCCTTCATCGAGGTGGGCGGCCGGACGGGCCTGGGCTACCGGGACACCGCCCAGGACGCCATGATGGTGCCCCATTCCAATCCGAAGAAATGCAAGAGCCGCCTGGTGGAGCTCCTCCGGGCGCTGACCAGGGAGGGCTACGGCCTGCACCTCTTCGAACCCCGGTGGTTCGAGCCGGAGCAGAAGCAGCAATCCTTCAAATCCCCCACGGTGGTCCCCACGCCGGACAAGAACAGCATCGTCCACGGCCTGAAGGATGCCTGCGCGGACGATGCCCTGTGGCTGGTGTCCAGCATCGTCCAGTACGTCCGGGAGACGGGAGATTTCGGGTTCATCGACCAGATGGTCACCTACGCCGACGGCGGGAAGGAAACCGTTTACGATCATATGAAGCGGATCCTGGACTTCTCCGCCCGGCAGGTGGGCGCAAACGGCATCTGCAAGGGCCTGCGGGCGGACTGGAACGACTGCCTGAATCTGGGCGGCGGCGAAAGCGCCATGGTCAGCTTCCTCCACTACTGGGCCATCGGGAATTTCGTGTCTCTGGCGAAAAAGCTGGGCAGAACGGGGGACGTTTACCAGTACGAGCGGCTGGGGAAGAAGGTCAAGGAAGTTTCTGAGCGGGTCCTCTGGGACGGCAAGTGGTACGCCCGGGGCATCACCGCCGACGGCCGGAAGATCGGCACCCAGGCGGACATCGAGGGCAAGGTCCACATGGAGAGCAACACCTGGGCAGTTCTGTCCGGTGTGGCACCTTACGAGCACGGCATCTCCGCCATGGACAGCGTGGACGAGTATTTGTACACCGAATACGGACTGATGCTCAACGCCCCCTGCTTCGAGACCATCGACGACAGCATCGGCTTCGTCACGAGGGTTTACCCCGGACTGAAGGA
>JBGVDK010000164.1:0-3891 GCA_045119355.1 Faecousia sp. | reverse complement strand
ATATGCCCAACCCACAGTGAAATAGATTTGCATGGCAAATCTGTGAAATACACCTTCGGTGTGTGAAATAGGCTTCGCCTGTGAAATATTTGCTGCGCAAATGTTGAGGAAAGGACGACATCCGGTTGGATGTCGTCCTTAAAATTGAAATCATCACGAAGTGATACACCAATATGCCCCTTAACCTTTGCGGAACCGGGCCAGGAAATCCCGGGTCTGCTGCTTCTGGGGGTTGCCGAAAATGTCCTCGCTGGTGCCCTGCTCGCAGATGACGCCGTCGGCCATGAACACAACCCGGTCAGAAACATCCCGGGCGAAGGCCATCTCGTGGGTGACCACCAGCATGGTCATGCCTTCGTTCGCCAGCTGCTGCATGACGGTGAGGACCTCACCCACCATTTCCGGGTCCAGGGCGGAGGTGGGCTCGTCGAACAGGAGCACCTCCGGCTCCATAGCCAGGGCACGGGCAATGGCAACCCGCTGCTTCTGACCGCCGGAGATCTGCCTGGGCTTGGCGTTGATGTAGGGGGCCATGCCGACCTTTTCCAGGTAGTGCATGGCGTTCTGGCGGGCTTCCTCCTTGTTCTTTTTCAGGACCTTGATCTGGCCCACCATGCAGTTTTCCAGCACGGTCATGTTGTTGAACAGGTTGAAGCTCTGGAACACCATGCCCACGTGGGAGCGGTATTCGGGAGCGTTGACGCCCTTGCCTGCCACATTCTTGCCGTGGTAGAGGATCTCGCCGCTGGTGGGGGTTTCCAGCAGGTTCACGCAGCGAAGGAGCGTGGACTTGCCGGAGCCGGAGGCGCCGATGATACTGATCACGTCGCCGGAATTGACGGTGAAGTCGATGTCCCGGAGCACCACATGGGCACCGAAGGACTTGGACAGGTGATTGATTTGGAGAATGGGTTCGTTCATTTAGCGGTCCCCCCTTGCGGAAAAATTGCGGTTTTTCAGTGCGTGCTTCAGGTTTTCACGATCCTCGTCGGTCATGGAGCGCTCGTCATAGGGAGAACCCTTGTCGGGGTGGGAATAGGTTCCCGCGGCCATGGTCAGGGCGTCGTCCTGAACCAGCTCGTAATTGTCCGCGCCGTCCAGCTTCTTTTCCAGCACCCGCAGGAGCAGGGAGGCGATCAGCGTCAGGGTCAGATAGCCAACCATTTCAATGACCGCGGAGGGGAAATAGAGCAGGTTCACGCCCACGATGTTCCGGTGGGTGGCGAAGAACTCCACAAAACCGATGACGAACATGACGGAGGTGTCCTTGATGTTGATAATGAAGTTGTTGCCGATCTGGGGGATGATGTTCCGCAGAGCCTGGGGCAGGATGACATTGGTCATGGTCTGCACATGGGTCATGCCGATGGCCTTTGCGCCCTCGGTCTGGCCGGGATCGATGGAGATGATGCCGCCCCGGACGGATTCGGCCATGTAAGCGCCGGTGTTGATGGAGACGATCAGCAGAGACGCGATCCAGATGCCGGTGTTGCCCTTGAAGGCGATCTGACCGTCGGTGAAGTAGGGCAGGCCGTAGTAGATGAAGACCGCCTGAAGCACCATGGGGGTGCCCCGGAAGATCTCCACATAAGCCCGGACGATGACGCGGATCAGCTTCAGGAAGAAGCGTTTGACGATGTGGTCCTGCTTGCTGTAGGGGATGGTGTTCAGCACGCCGCAGACCAGGCCGATGATACAGCCTGCCAGGGTAGCGGCCACCGCCAGAATCAGGGTGTTCTGGATACCGGACAGATAGGCTCCGGCGTAGGCGTTCCAGAGCCTGCCGATATCGGTGAAGAGTTTGATGAGTTTGTCCATGCGGAAAAGCTCCTTTATAATGGATTGATAACCGACACTGACGGAAACACCCCGAAGGGCGCTTCCGTCAGAAACTCGGTCCGTTACTTTTAGATTTCAGGCTGGACGGAGATGGCTTCGTCCATCAGAGCGTTGAAGTCGTCGGCAGTCATGCCGCCCAGGATGGCGTTGATGGCGTCCTGGAGCTGGGTGTTGCCCTTGACCACGGAGATGCCGATGTTGATCTCGCCCTCGTCCACCACGAAGTCGTCGTCGGTGCCGGTGAAGTCCAGGACAACCAGATCGTCATAGGTGGCGCAGGCGCCCAGAGCGGTGGGCATATCGGTGCAGATAAAGTCCACAGTGCCGGACTCCACAGCCATGATCATAGCGGGAGCGGTCTCAGCCTCGGTCATGATCTCGGCGCCGGGGATCTGGGGCAGACAGGAGTCATACCAGATGGTACCGGTCTGTGCGGTGCAGGTGCCGGTCAGATTGGAGATGCCAGTGGCGGCAGCCTGCTCGGAACCGGCCTTGGCAACGCAGACGATGGAAGCGTAGAAGTAGGGACCGGCCATATCGACCTCGGCCATGCGCTCCTCGGTCATGGACTGGCCGGCGATGACGGCGTCAATGGTACCGGCGTTCAGAGCGGGGGTCAGGCCGCCCCATTCGATTGCCATGATCTCAAGCTCCCAGCCGTAGGCCTCGCAGATCTTCTTAGCCATCATGACGTCGTAGCCGTTGGCGTAAGCGCCGGGGTTGTTGGCGATGGGGACAGCGCCGTTGGAGTCGTCCATCTGGGTCCAGTTGTAGGGAGCATACTGGCATTCCATGCCGACGGTCAGGACGCCATCCTCGGTGCCGGGAACCACCAGGGTGTTCTCATTGGCGGCGGGGGCGGTGGTCTCGTTGGTCTCGCTGCTGCCGCAGGCAGAAAGTGCCATGGCCATGGTCAGGGCCAGGACGATCGCGATCAGTCTTCTCATAATTTCTTTCCTTTCATTTCCGGCGATTGCCCCGGCCGGATGGGGGAGAATAAAAAATGAACCGCTTTGTCAAGCGGTCCATGATCCAGCAAATCAGGCTCCCCCATGGGAGCGGTTTGGCGGCTCGTGATAGCGCTTCACAAAAATTTTGTGACAGTCCGGCAGATGTTCTCTGACGAACCAGCACCCACGGCTTCAGGCCGCCGTAAGCACTTCGGCGAAGATCCCTTTCCCGGCAACCGCGCCTGACGGTGTTGCAGCCGGTACTGATGAGCCTCGCGCCTCTATCCAGCGATTCAATTTATGGGTGTATCCTAGCACAAGGAACCGGCGCTGTCAATACCCATTTTGTGTTTTCCACAAAGAAAATGTCTCTGGTTTGTGAACAATGCTCCCTGGCACTTGACAGGTAAAGCCGGGCCGGGTATGATGCAACTATATAAAATATGGAGGAAGCGCCAATGGATAAACTGAAAAAGCTTCTGAACCGGGAAACGATCCTATACCTGGTTTTCGGTGTGGCCACCACCGTGGTTAACTATATTGTATTCTATCTGACCTATGATCTCGCTTTCGGAAGAGACAGTAGCCTGGTTGCCAATTGCATCGCATTCGTGGCCGCTGTGATCTTCGCCTTCGTGGTCAATAAGATGTTTGTGTTTGAAAGCAGGAGCTGGAGCATGGATGCTCTGCGTCGGGAAGTGCCCTCCTTCCTGGCGGGGAGAGTGGGTTCTTTCTTAATAGAGGAGGCGGGCCTGTTCCTTTGTGAAAACGTGCTGCGGCTCAACGGCGTGATATTGCTGTCTGTGGCCGGAATGGAGCTGGATGGCATTACGGTTGCGAAACTTGCGCTGAGCGTGATCGTGGTGATTCTGAACTATGTTTTCTGCAAGTTTTTCGTCTTTAAAAAATAAATCGAAAAAAGATGAAAAAAGGTGTTGACAAATGGGGAGGGGTATGATAATATATCCGAGCGCTCGAGAGAGCGGGCAACAAAAAGCCACAGAAAACGATGAAGTTTGACAAGAAACTGGTCAAAAATCGAAGAAAATCGCTAAAAAGTGATTTTTAAGAAATTTGAAAAAAGTGCTTGACAAATGGAGAA
>JBGVDK010000163.1:0-2678 GCA_045119355.1 Faecousia sp. | reverse complement strand
GAGTATAGTATTGGTGCATCTGGATGCAGATGGGTTTCTGCGTTCATTTTGAGGTTGCATAATTCACTCATACTCCGGCGTGTTCGGTTAATACAGCGATGGAGGATGTATGATGATGCGCAGCCTGTTCCCGTTTCTGAGCCGTTATGATAAGAACACGATCCGTTCCTGCGGGCTGCTCGCCTGCTGGTTTGCCGGATCGTCCCTGGGCCTTTGGGCCGTTCGTTTCTGTGGGGACGCTTACGCGTCGTTTTTGCAGCCCCTGACCGGCGTCCTGCCGGAGATTGGAGGGGTGAATGCTGCGGCTGTGTTTCCTTTGCTTCTGTCCGCCTGTGCGGTGATTTTGTTTGGCGATCTGGGCTGCTTCGTGCTGTGCCTGCTCCGGTCCGTCTCCCAGGGCTTCCTGCTGGGGCTGATCGGGATGGTCTATGGCTCTGCCGGAGCGCTGGTGGCCTTCCTGCTGGGCTTTTCCACCCTGATGACCAACGCTGTGCTGCTGTATTTCTGGCTGCGCAGACTGGCCCTGGGGAGGGTTTGGTTCCGGGAGGATCTGGCGGTCTGCTTCGGACTGTGCGCCGGGATCGGCGTCGCGGATTACCTGGTGATCGCCCCGTTTTTGGCGGATGTGATGAATCTTTAGAAAGGCAAAGGAACACTTAAGGATGTTGGATCTGATCTGCGCCTACGAGAATTACCTGACCAAGGTAAAACAGGCGTCGAACAATACGGTCTCCTCCTATATGCGGGACATCCGGCAGTTCGCCGGCTGGCTCCGGGACGAGGAAGACAGGGATGTTGTGGATGCCACCCAACTGAATATCAGTGATTTCCTGGGGCATTTGGAGGATCAGGGCCGGTCCAGCGCCACCAAGTCCAGAGCCCTTGCCAGTCTGAAGAATTTCTACGCCTATGTGGTCTCCGCGGGCTTCCTGAACGAGAGCCCGGTGAAGGAGGTCAAGGTGGAGCGTGCGGAAAAGAAGCTGCCCCAGATCCTGACCAACGGGGAGGTCGAGAAGCTGCTGGCCCAGCCCTCCACCACCGAGCCCAAGGGCATCCGGGACCGGGCCATGCTTCAGGTGCTCTACGCCACTGGCATCCGGGTCAGCGAGCTGATCAACCTGGATGTGGACCATGTGAACCTGGAACAGGGCGTCATCCGCTGTGTCGGCGGGAAAAAGACCCGGGTGATCCCGCTGTACGACGAGGCCAGGGAGGCGCTCAAGCGGTACTTACAGGAGGTTCGGGGCGAGATGCTGGCGGACCCGGAGGAGCCCGCGCTCTTCGTCAACGTGGGCGGCGCCCGAATGAGCCGTCAGGGCTTCTGGAAGATCCTGAAGGCGTATCAGGTCAGCGCCCAGATCGACAAGGAGGTCACGCCCCATACCCTGCGCCACAGCCTGGCGGTCCATCTGCTGGAAAACGGCGCGGACCTTGGCTCCGTGCAGGAGCTGATGGGCCACAGCGACATCTCCTCCACCCAGATGTACACCCATATGGTGGATCAGAAGCTGAAGAAGGTCTACGAGCGCTGCCATCCCAAGGCTTAAACAAACGACATCAGCGGGAGCTCCCAAGTGGAACTCCCGCTTTTTTCATAGGAGGATATGTTATGACCCGCGAGGAACTGAGAGAAATCGAAAACGGCTCCGTCTACCATCTGACGGAAGTAATGCCCAATGTCTACCGCATCGAAAACAGCGCGGTGCATATGGACCTGCTGGTGGGGGAGCATCACGCCCTGCTCTTCGACACCGGCTACGGCTTTGACGACCTGTATGCCCTGGTCCGGCGGATCACGGACCTGCCCCTGTACGTCCTGAACTCCCACGGCCATGTGGACCATGCCTGCGGCAACTGGCAGTTCCCGGAGGTATTTATCCACCCGGAGGACGTGGCCGTCTGCATCGAGCACAACGGCCCCGCCATGCGCCAGTGCGAGCTGGACGGGGCGGAGCTTCCGGAAGGCTTCGATCTGGTAGAGTATCTGAACCACGATTGCGGCAATCTCCGGCCTGTGGTGGAGGGCGATGTGTTCGATCTGGGCGGGATGACTCTGGAAGTGGTGGAGCTGCCCGGTCACACCCGGGGAAGCATCGGTTTACTTTACCGGGAGGAGAAAATCCTCTATGCGGGCGACGCAGTGAACTGCTTCGTCTGGCTGTTCCTGCCGGAGGCGGCGAAGCTCTCCACCTACCGGAATACCCTGTACAAGGTCCGGGACCTGGACTTCGACCGGATGATCCAGTCCCACGAGCATCGGGTGATGCCGAAATCCTGCTTGGATGATTACATTAGGCTGGCAGAGACCATGGACTACGACGCCTGGCCTGCGGTGGAGTCGCCTCTGGCCGTGCCCGGGCAGGAGGTCAAGATCATCACCCTCCCGGGCAACCGCCTGGAGGACAGCGGCAAGCCGGGCTTCGCCGCCATCATGATCAGCCGGGATAAGCTGGACTGAAAAGTTGGAATCTCTCCGGTTTCGGGGGGATTTGGGCGGATGCAACAGAATGTTGCGTGACATATTCGCTCCTTTATGATATGCTGCCCCCAGAAGGAGGGAGGCACATGACCCCATTTACAACAAACCTCAAGCGCCTGCGGAAGGCCAGAAACATGACCCAGGACGATCTGGCCGGGATGCTCCACGTCACCCGCCAGACGGTAAGCTCCTGGGAGAC
>JBGVDK010000162.1:0-27576 GCA_045119355.1 Faecousia sp. | reverse complement strand
GCTCATGTAGGCCACGCAGTCGGTGTATCCCTTGGCGATGACCAGGCTCTCGATCTGGGCTTCGCTCAGCGCTACCTGGATGATCTGTTCCAGCTCCTGTGCGGAGGTGCCGTCGGAGCCGGAATCATAGGCCATGGCCTCCTGCAGGAGGGTCACGGCGCTGTCCCGGGCTTCCTGCCGGGACAGCCGGACGGCGGCGAAGTAGTCCGAAGCGGTGTCCGAGAGGGTCGCCGCCTCCCCCTCCGCGAGGGACTGGCTGTCGTTTGCCATCACCAGCATGCTCTCGTCCAGAATCTTATCTTCGTTGAGCACATCGTTCAGGGAAGCCGTCTGGGCGTCCTCGGTGTAGAGCCAGTTTAAGTAGATCCCGGCGCAGACCGTGACCAGGACCCCTGCCGCAACAACGTTTTTCTTCCAGGTTTTCATAAAATTACCTCCATTTATTCCATTTTTACCACAGTGATCTGATCCGCGCCCAACCCGGTGACGCATTTCACCGCCTCTACGACGGCGAGCTTTACGCTGGGATTATCCGCGCCCTGGCACACCACCACCGCCCCCAGGTACACCGGCGGATCGGTGCGGCGGACCAGGCCGGATTCCTGGTGGTTTTCGTCCTCGATGATGACGGTGCCGGTGCTTTGCCGGGAGCTCTCGCCGCTTGCCTCCGATTCCCCGTCGGTCTGGTACAGGGTTTCGCCGCCGGTCCGGACGGTGAGCAGCACCTCCACCTTCCCCGCCCCGCTGATCTTCGAGAGGATCTGGGCCAGCCGGGTTTCCAGGTCCGCTTCGACGGCCGGTTCCGTCTCGGAAACGGGCTCGGTCTCCGTTGGTGCGGTGTCCTTGGACCCGGTGGGCAGGAGCATCAGCCCCAGACCGATGAGCAGGACCAGGATGGCGTGCTTGTATTTTCCCGCCAGAGCCCGGAGCCGGGAGGCCGCATTTATGGATTCCATTGGATGCCGCTCCTTTCGATGCCCAGGGTCTGGGTGATGTAATCGGCCAGGGCTTCCTTCTCATAGGGCGTCGCTGTTCCTGTCAGCACCGCCGAAACCGGCGCGCCGGAATCCGGGTCCAGCTCCACCTGGGCGCTGAGCTGGACCCCAAGCTCCCCGGCTTTGTTCAGAATGTATGCGCCGCACTGGTCTTTTATGATATCGGCCATGGCTTCCTTTGCCTGATTGGTTCCGGCTGCGGCCAGCGCCTCCCCTTGGGCGGCCAGACCCGGGTCAGTGTAGCGAAGGCCGCTCAGGTCCATCTCCCGCAGGGGCGAGATGGCGAGGAACGCCAGAAACATTCCGCAGAGCATCCCCCTCAGCTTCCCGCCCGGCCCGTCGGAGCCGGTGATGGCGAGAATCAGCCCGCAGACCAGCGCGCCGCACACCAGCTTCAGCACATAATTCGCAATCGCTTCCACTACCCCACTCCCTTCATCAGACACATGGTGCTGATCATCAGCAGCACCGTCTGGGTGCTGACCATGGCGAGAACCAGCCCCAGCGCCGAGGCGAAATCCCCGATCAGGGACGCCGCGCTTCCTCCTTCAAAAGCGGAACAGAAGACGGCCACGGCCTTGAGCATCAGATACTGTACCCCGATGCGCACCGCCGGTCCCGCGAACAGGGCCAGCACGGTTAAAATGCCGTAGACTCCGGCGGCGCTTCCCAGGGTTCCTGCGGTGACCAGCACCGTCTCCGAAGCGTCGGAGAGGATGCCGCCCACCACGGGCACGGCAGTGGAGATGGCGGTCTTGGCCGCCCGGACCGCCGCGGCGTCGGCGGAGCCGCTGACTACCCCGGTGACGGCCATGTAGCCGGAGAAGAGATACAGCACGATCTTCAATACCCAGCCCATGAGCCAGCTCATAAAATCCTTCATTTTGCCCAGAAGCTCCTCCTTCAACGCGCTTGACCCAATGGCAAGGGCCAGGAACAGCCACAGCATGGGCGTCATCAGCTTGCTGAGCAGACTGGACAGGGCGCTGTCAAACAGCGCGGTCCCCGCGTACAGCGCCGCCGAGGAGGTGACGCCTCCCTGGGCCGCCATGGCTCCTGTCATCACCGGAAGCAGAAGCTTGCCGTATTCGCTGAGCTCCGTCGCGGTGTCCAGCCCAAGCCGGATCAGCGACGACGCCGGGGATACCAGCAGTCCGCCTACGGCCACGGTACATGCCAGCTCCATGGCTCGGGTGGAAATACCCGCGGATACCTCCCGCAGGAGCGTACACATCAAAACCGCCGCCGCGGCTCCCAGGCACACCCCCATGGCCTCCCGGAGGGAGGTGTCCAGAGATGCCAGCGCGGATTTGACCACGTTCCAAAGTCCCACGCCGAAGGAATCCGCTTCCTCAACCACCTCGGCCACGGTGTCCGGAGCCTCCGGGGCCTGGATGTCCAGGGCCGAGACCGGGATGCTAAGACTGAAAGCCACCGCAAGAATCAGCAGAAATCGTCTCAAACCTGGCCCAGCACCTCCTTCAGAAGCTCCAAAAGCTGCCGGATCAGCGGCAGACTGAGGAAAATCACCGCACAGTTCGCCAGGATCTGGACAGCCTTGCCCATGGCGCTCTCCCCGGCATCGGAACAGATCAGCCCCGCCAGCTCCGCGAGAAAACCGATCCCGGCGCATTTGAGGAGAATGGTCAGAAACTCCCGGTCCAGCCCTCCTAAGATGCGGATCTCTCCCAGAAGATCCACCAGGGAGCTTAAATAGCCCGCCGAAGCGATGCACACCATGGCGCAGATCCCAAGGGACAGCAGGAGACTTATGTCCCTGTTCTGCTTCCCCACCACGAGGGCCAGCAGAACGCCAATGAGGGTCAGGCCCACGGCCTGTAAAAAAGTCTCCATTAAAAATCAAACAGCCGCTTCACCAGCTCAAACAGCTCCGCAATCTTCTGGGAGAGGATCATGAGCACCACCACCAGACCGGCCAGGGTGGTCATGGTGGCCTGCTCGTCCCGGCCGGAGCGGCTGAGCACCTGGCTGAGCACGGAGACGATGATGCCGATGGCGGCGATCTTGAAAATCAGTTCTACGTCCATACATCACAAAAATAAAATGGCAAGCGCCGCTCCGGCGCAGAGTCCTAATGTCTGATAGCTTCGTAAACGGCTGTCCCGGTTTTCTGACAGGGAGTCCAGGGACAGTTTCGCTCTTGCGGCGGCGCTTTGCAGTCCCTTCAATTGGCCGGGGAGGTCGAACCGGCCCAGGGTTGTCCCCAATTCCAGGAACTGCTCCCCCAGCGTGTCGGGCAGGCCAGGAGTCGCCGCGACAGCCGCCCGGACGCAGCTGGATGCGTCCGGCGCCACCTGGGCCTCCAATTCTTCCGCCAGACGGAGGAACAGGGTATGTACGCACCCGCTGACGGTATTTGCGGTGGTCCGGCAGAGCTGGGGCAGAGGCGTCAGGCGGCAGCTTAGATCACATTCCATGAATTCCAGGGCCATGAGATACTGCCGGAGGGCGGTTTCCTCCCGGCGGTGGGAGGCGGCCATGGCGAAGCCGAAGCCTCCGCATCCGGCGAACACAAGAAACGCCCCGATGAGTTTGATGGTCATAGTCAGATCCTTTCCTGGCGGCAGGACTTGTCCGGCTGCATCACGAGAATGCTCCCAAACAATCCCTTTTCCAACAGCGGACGGTAAATTTCCCGGCTTCTCAGGTCAGAGAGGGAGGAAGCGTGAGCGGTCGCCAGCAGCCTCACCCCGCACCACCCCGCCCGGAGGAGGGCGGCGCAGTCCCCTTCCGCGGTGATCTCGTCCACGGCGATCCAGCCCGGGCCCATGGAGCGGAGCACCATGTCGATGCCCGCGTCCTTCCCCTTCCCGGAGAGCACGTCGGTGTTCGGTCCTGGATCGAAGCAGGGCTGGCCGTTGCTCAAAGGGAAAACCTCACACCGCTCGTCCACTACGCTGACCGCCTCCCGCTGGGACAGCCGCCAGATGAGCGACCGGAGCAGCGTGGTTTTTCCACTTCCCGGGGGGCCGATGATCAGAGTGGAAGTGCGCAGGGGCAGGTTGTCCCCGATGCCCGGGATGTCTTTCGCAACCCGGATGCACAGGCTGGTGACGCTTCGCAGGCCCTCCCCCGCCGCTTCGCCGCAGAGGCCGATCCGGTGGCCGCCGGGTGCGGTGAGGTAGCCCTCCTGGATGGTCGAGGTGTTCCAGGGGGAATATTTGCTGGCCGCATTGACGCAGAACCGCAGGTCCTCGGCAGTCACGGTCTGATTCATTGTGACCGTGGTTCCGATGCAGACCAGCTTCCCGGGCTGGCCCAGCCGGAGGCGGATCTCCATCAGCTCCGGGAGCAGCTCGTCCCCCAGGGCTCCCCGGAATTTCGGCGGCAGGATGGCGAGCAGTTCCGACTTCATACATTTCATTGGCATCACTCCTGGTCAAGCCTATGGCGTGTCCGGGGTGGGTATGCAAAGAAAAGAGCCGACGGCTTTCGCCGTCGGCTGTTCGGTTCGTTATGTTTCGTCAACGGTTCCCCGTTCCGTATTGTCTGTGCCCAAATTGTATGGACAAACATCCCGGCAGGCATGGCAGGAAATACACCAGTTTCCGTGCTCCGGATCGTCGCCAAAGGCGTGGTCCCAGCATTTCTGCTGCGCCATCTCCGGATCATCCAGGGCGTGGACCGGGCAGATATCCACGCATTTTCCGCAGCCGTCGCAGATGGGCTCGGCCAGCGGGTCCGGCTCTAATTCCAGCTCCGTGAGCACACAGCCCAGCCAGACCATGCTCCCAAGCTCCCGGGTGATCAGAAGACTGTGCCGCCCGATGACGCCAAGCCCCGCGGCCTGGGCGGCGTGCTTCTGGGATACGATGGAGCGGAAGCGGTTTGTGCGGTTGTCCCAGATGCTGTCATTGGTTGGGATGGGAACGGCAGTGATATGGGCCCGGTCCAGACGGATGCACAGCTCCAGAGCGATGGCATCCATACGGGCGGTGATGGTGTTTCGGATCTGGGTGTAGACCACGGGAGTACGGCATTTCAGCGCACCCGCCGGAAAACGGCAGGCGAAGCTGATCACGGACTTGCACTCCGGCAGAACGTCCCGGGGATGGAACCCGGCGGGAGCATCGTCAAACCGGTCCACAGATGCGATGCCGCACAGGTCCGCGCCCAGTTCCCGGAGTAAAGATTTGATTTCAGCAGAATCCATACATATTCCTCCTCGAGGCGATGGGTTTAATCCACGTCAAAAGGCGGCGCGTCCAGGGGCGCGGCGGTCTCGGGGATGATGGTGACACCAGCGGGAACGGAGGGCGTTCCGCCGCCCATCAGCTCGGCCTTCATGACCTCCCACTGTTCCTTGGTGATGAGAATGTTCCGGGGCTTGGAGCCCGCGTAGGGGCCCACGATGCCCAGCTCCTCCATCAGATCCATGATCCGGGCGGCACGGGCGTAGCCCAGCTTCAGTCTCCGCTGGAGCATGGATACGGAGGCCTGGCCGGTTTCCAGCACCACGTCTGCGGCGGAGGGCAGCATCTCGTCCATGACCACTTCGTCCTCCATGGGCTCGGGGTCCTGGTTGGAGGAACCCTTGGTCCCCGCGTTGGCGGCGGAGCGCTCGATCTCCTCCATGACGGTCTGGTCGTAGCTGGTGGTGTAGTTCTCCTTGACGAAGCTGGCCACGGCCTCCACTTCCCCGTCACTGACGAAGCAGCCCTGAACACGGACCGGCTTGCCGCAGCCGATGGGGGCGTAGAGCATATCGCCTTTGCCCACCAGCTTTTCCGCGCCCTGGGTATCCAGAATGATCCGGGACTCCATGGCGGAGGCAACGGCGAAGGCGATGCGGGAGGGAATGTTGGCTTTCATCAGGCCGGTGATCACGTCGGCGGAGGGCCGCTGGGTGGCGATGATCAGGTGGATGCCCGCGGCACGGCCCATCTGGGCGATGCGGCAGATGGATTCCTCCACTTCCTTGGCGGCCACCAGCATCAGGTCGGCCAGCTCGTCGATGATGACCACCACCTGGGGCAGGTGCTCCCCTTCCAGCTCCTGGCCGTCGATCATGGAATTATAGGATTCCAGGTCCCGGACACCGGCGTCGGACATGGCCTTATACCGGCGCATCATCTCGGAGACGGCCCATTGGAGGGAACCGGCGGCCTTCTTGGGGTCGGTGACCACGGGGATCAGCAGATGGGGAATGCCGTTGTAGATGCCCAGCTCCACCATCTTGGGGTCCACCATGATCAGCTTCACGTCGTCGGGACTGGCCTTGTAGAGCAGGGAAATGATGATGGAGTTCATACACACGGACTTACCGGAGCCGGTGGTACCGGCGATGAGCATATGGGGGAGCTTTGCGATGTTGCCCACGATGCAGCTGCCGCCGATGTCCTTGCCCACGGCGAAGGAGGAGCGGCTCTTGGCACGGGTGAATTCCCCGGAGTCGATGACCTCCCGGAGGGTGACGGTGGTAACGGCCTGGTTGGGAACCTCGATGCCCACCACGCTGATCTTGCCGGGGACCGGGGCGATACGGACGCCGGAAGCGCCCAGGTTCAGGGCGATGTCATCGGCGGCGGAGGTCAGCTTGTTCAGCCGGACGCCCTTTTCCAGCTCCACCTCGTAGCGGGTGACGCTGGGACCCCGGGTGACGTTACTGATATGGGCGTCGATCTTGAAGGAGGACAGGGCCTCGTTCAGCCGCTTGGTGTTCTCCTTCATTTCCAGGGAGCCGTCAGCGCTGGAACCCTTGGGCTTGCGCAGGAGACTGATGGGCGGGAAGGTGTAAATAGGCTTTTCCTCGGCGCTGTTCTGGGCGATCTCGTTTGCCACAGCCTCGGCGGCAGCGGCGGCGTCCTTGGCGGTGACCTTCTTCTCGGTGACGATGGGGGTAGGCTCCACGGGAGCTGCGGAAACGGCTGCTTTCACAGGCTCGGGCTTGGGTTCGACAGGCTTTACAGGGACCTCATTGGACTCCACAGCCACGCCGGAGCGGACCTCCCTGGCCTCCGGGACCACATGGACCGGCTCCTCGGGGGTGATGGGGACCAGCTCCGGGGAATCCACCACGTCAAACAGAAGGTCTGTTTGGGGATTTTCATCCGGGACCTCGGTGTCGATGTCGTCTTCGATCTGGCGCATGATGTCCCGGGAGCGGTCCGGGGTGGGGGCGGCAGGCGCGGACTTGGGGGCAGGCTGCTCCACGGGAGTGACGGGCAGTGCCCGGGTCCGGCGCTTAGGCGCGGGCTGCTCCTCGGGTTCTTCCTCTGCCTGGGCGGCTTCCAGACGGCGCTGCTCCCTCCGGCGCTGCTTCATCTCATGGTGCTTCTGCACCGCGGTGTTCACCAGCACCGAGGAGGGATCGGTATAGCGGGGATCCTCCTCCTCGTCGTCCTCGTCGTCAAACCGGGGACGTTCCCGGAAAGCCCGGATCAGGCTGGGGATGGTGATCCGGAAGGCGGCCAGCACACACAGTACCGCCGCCAGGATCAGGACGATCAGGGTCAGCACTGTGCCGAAGGCGGCCTTCATTGCTTCCGCGACGCTGCCGCAGATCACGCCGCCGGTGATGCCCTGGATGCCGCCCTTGTAAAGGTTCTGGAAGAAGGCAAAGCCCTCCCCCAGGTCGGTGCGGAAGATCATCAAATGGGAGATGCAGCCGCTGAGAACCACGAACGCCAGGGCGCAGATGCAGCGGGCCTTCACCGGCTGCTTCCAGCTGGAAAACTGGATGATCATCAGATACAGGAAGGTGGGCACCGCCACATAGAAGGCCACGCCGCCGAACAGGCCGAAGGCCAGGCTCTTCACCACGGTCAGGAACAGTCCCTCCTGATTCATGGCGATCACAAGGAACAGGACGAACAGGATAAAATAGACCAGCGCGGCCACCAGCCGCAGGGGCAGCCCGGACTTGGGCTCCTGGATCTCAAGCTGTTCGGGGACTTTGCTCCCGGTCTTTTGGGTGGATTTCCCGGCGGAAGTCCCGGACTTCTTCCCGTTTTTGGCGGAAGCGGTCTTCTGTGCCTGGGTCATTTTTTTGTCAGCCATGAAAACACCTCTCAATCAAATCATCAGAAACAGCGTAAAGCACAGCAGCGCCGCGCCCCAGCTGTAATAGGCAAAGATGGTGAAGCCGGATTTCTTTGCCAGCCAATGCATCAGCTTCAGCCCCCAGTAGGCGGCAAAGCCGGAAGCGGCCGCGCCGATCAGGGCAATGAGCAGTCCTATGCCGGAGACTGCCGCCGCTCCGCCCATGAACATGCTTACCACGTCAAAGACCATTTCCACCCCCAGGGCGGGAACCAGCAAGATGTGGGCGAACTTCATGCTGTAGCTCCGGTCCACTCCCTGCCACTGGCCGAGAGACATGGCCGCGCCCACGGGAGAAATGCCCGGGACCACGCCCAGGCCCCCGCCCAGGCCCATGAGCCAGCCAAAGAGCTTGGGCATATTCCGGGAGGTCATATTGCCGCTGCGGACCAGGCTGGGAATCAGCAGCAGAATGCCGTTGACGATCAGCGCCGCGGGAAGCAGGTTCAGCTTCTCCCCGATGAAGCTCAGGACCAGGGTGAACAGGCGGCAGACCACCATCACCGTCACCGCGCTGCGCAGGAGCTTTGCCATGCTGGCGTAGCTGGGGTCAAGGGGCTTTTTCCGCCGTCTGGGCGGGATCTTCATTAAGTAATTTGCCCTGCGCAGCTCCATGATCTCATTGCTGTAGAAAACGTTCAGCACGATCAGGGCCGCAAGGTGCACAAGCAGTCGGAAAACGGCGTCCTCGGAGCCGACGCCAAAGAAGGTACGAAGGATGGTTCGGTGGGCCTCCGCCGAAACGGGGAGCATTTCGGCAAAGCCTGAGACCAGTCCCATCAGGAGGCTTTGCGGCAGATTCAGATTCACGGGTATTCCTCCCCATAATAGTTTTCATCCATATAGTTTACCATATTTGTCAAGCCTTGTCCACCGGGGTGGGGAGAAAAACGATTCCGGCAGAGGAGCCCTTCTCCCCTGCCGGTGCACGGTTATTTGCCTTTGCCCGCTTCGATCATCTTGTGGAGGCATTCCAGGGCGTCGCTTAAGCCCCCCAGCTCGTCGATCAGGCCGGAGGCCACCGCTTCCTTCCCATAGAGGATGGTGCCCACGTCTGTCGCCAGCTCGTCGGTGTTCATCATATAGGAGGTGAACCTTTCCCGGGAAATGCCGGAGTTGGCGGTGACGAAATCGGCGATCTGCTCCTGGATCCGCTGGAAATAGCGGTAGGTCTGGGGCGCGCCCACCACCAGCCCCGTCATCCGCACCGGATGCACCGTCATGGACGCGGACCGGGTGATGAAGGAATGCTTGGTGCACACCGCCAGGGGGATGCCGATGGAGTGCCCTCCCCCCAGGACCAGGGACACCGTGGGCTTCTTCATCCCGGAGATCATCTCCGCGATGGCAAGCCCCGCCTCGATGTCCCCGCCCACGGTGTTCAGCAGGAGCAGAAGCCCATCAATCTCGTCATTCTCCTCAATGTTGGCGAGAAGCGGCAGGATGTGCTCGTATTTGGTGGTCTTCACCGTCTCCGGCAGGACCTGGTGGCCCTCGATCTGGCCGATGATGGTCAGGGTGTAGATATTGCCCAGCTTCGACGAGGTCAGGTCCGAGCCCAGCTCTGTGAGACGGTTTTCTTCGGTGGATTTGGTTTCTTCCATGGTTTTGCCTCCTATAATCGGATTTTTCTTAGGATAACCAGTGTAAGGCAAAAAAATCCGGTTGCATTGGGAGAAAAAATGTCGTATAATACCCCCGGTGATAGACTATGGCAAAGAAAACCAACGCCGTCCGGATGGTGGAACAGGCTGGAATCCCCTGCCGGGAGCATTTCTACGAATACGATGAAAATGACCTCAACGGCAACCACGCCGCCGAGGCTCTGGGCAGACCTGCCGAGGAGGTCTTCAAGACCCTGGTGGCCCGGGGAGAAAAGACCGGCATCAATGTGTTCTGCATCCCCGTGTGCTGCGAGCTGGACCTGAAGAAGGCCGCCAAGGCCGCCGGTGACAAGAACATGGAGCTGATCCACGTGAAGGAGCTTCTGGGCCTCACTGGCTATATCCGTGGCGGCTGTTCCCCCGTGGGGATGAAGAAGCGCTATCCCACCTATATCGACGAGACCTGTCAGCTTTATGACGAGATCGCCGTCTCCGCCGGAGAGCGGGGGCATCAGATGCTCGTCCCTCCCCTGGCCCTTGCGGAGCTGGTGGAGGCAAAACTGGCGGATTTGATCAAGTAACAAATTTTCAAAGGAGAATAAACATTATGTACGAGTACAAGACCAAGGGCACCTGCTCCCAGAGAATCCTGTTTGACATCGAGGACGGCAAGGTGAAGAACGTCCAGTTCATCGGCGGCTGCAACGGCAACCTGAAGGGCATCGGCTCCCTCGTTGAGGGTATGCCCGTTGACGAGGTCATCTCCCGTGTCCAGGGCATCCGCTGCGGCATGAAGCAGACCTCCTGCCCCGATCAGCTTGCCCAGGCCCTGATCGCTGCCAAGAACGGCTGATTTTGCAAAAAGAGACCGCCAACCGGGGTTTACGCCGGTTGGCGGTTTTTTCATTGCAGATTGATCCGCTCGGCATAGACGCCGCCATTCAGCCCGATGTAATAGATCACATACTGCTCCCCGGAATCATACCGTTTCTCCAGGGGCAGCTCCGGCGTGAATGCTTGGTTTTCCCCTCTTGTGAGGGTGTATTCCTGCCGCTCCGTCTGACCATCGTGGTGATATTCCTCGATGACGGTCAGTTTTGTAAGATCGGCGATGGAGCAGAGGAAGCTGACGCTGCCCTCCCAGCCGCTGACCTGCATTTCCGGATCGATTTCCTCCCAGGAGTAGTACCAGTCCATTTCGGTGTACAGGGTACTCTCTCCGGCGACCTTGATGCTCACCGTTTCCAGCTTCGTCAGACGCCAGCGCCATTGGAGCTGATCGTCCACCAGATACGACAGGGTGAGCACACCGTTTTCATCCACCACCAGCTTGTAAAGCTCCTCCGAGTCCTCCTCCGGGATCAGCTGCCAGATGCCTTTCTCCGTCTGGTTTTCAGAGGGCTCCACGTATTGGAACGCGCCGATCCTTTCACCGTCCAGGTACATTCGGTTGCCGAGGCTGTCTTCCAGATCCACCACTGGAAGCGCCGTTTCCTCACCGCCGTAGAGCACCGCCTCCACCCGGTAGTCGGAGCCGAAGGGCTGCACCGCGCTGAACGCGCCCAGTTTCCCCAGCTGACCAACCGCGGCAGAACCCAGAATGTACAGCGGGATGCCCACATACAGCGCGATGACCAGCCAGAACCGGGTCCCCCGTTCCAGATAAACGCCGTGGCTGTAGATCATCAGCAGACCGATGATGGACAGGATGTTTCCTCCCAGCGCCAGCAGGAGGCTGTCTCCGGAAACGAACCGGAGGAGGCTCCCGCCCACATAAAGAGCCCAGCCGAGCAGGCTGTTGTTCCGGTCCTCCACGCTCATACCGAAGAGCTTCCACCGGAGGATCCACAGGGCCGGCAGCATCCCCAGCCCCACGATCTGCATCCCCAGCCCCAGCCAGCTTGCGCCCCAGTAGGCCGCCAGAGCGCCGAAGGGCAGCAGCAAAATCGCCAGCTCGAACAGCAGGTTCCAGGTCTTTTGGGGCAGTTTGGCGGTTTCTTCCACGTGCTTTCTCATATTCTCGTCCTCCTTCAGCAGTTCATCCAGGGAGACGTCATACAGGTCGCTGAGCTTCAGAATGCTGCCAATGTCGGGATAGGAACGGTTGTTTTCCCAGCTGGATATGGTCTGGCGGCTGACGCCGATCCGCTCCGCCAGGGCTTCCTGGGAGAGCCCAGCCTCGGTTCGTTTGGTCTTCAGCTTTTGTCCGATCTCCATATGAAACGCCTCCTTTGTGCTTTCAGGATATCGCGGGAACAGGAAAAAGTACACCCACGGGGAGTAGAATCCGAACTTCCGGATTGTCAAAATCCCTTTACATCCCCGGTTTAGAGGAAAAGCCCACTGATTTCAGTGGGCTTTTTGTTACAGCTTCTCCCGGAGCTTTTCAAGAATCAGCCTCCGGGTTCGTTCCACGAAATCTTCATACTCCTCCCGGGAGAAGAAGACCGGCTCCGAAAAGGGAGCTTCCTTCGGAAGGACCGCCATCACGGCGGCCTTCTGCACGATCGCGCCCTCCGGGAACTCTGGCAGATAGTCCGGAAATCCGGAAAGCCCACACAGCCATTTCAGATAACCGGAATCCGGATTCCGGCGGAGATATTCCGCCTCCATGGCAGCGATGTCTCCGAAGACACGGCGCTTGCCGAATACCGACTTGACGGTGTCGAAGGTCTCCGGCATCCCGGCGATTTGCGGGAACAGCTCGCCGTTTTCCTTGAGACGCCGGAACATCCGCGTAATTCGTCCTTCGTCCCGGACGAAAGCCTGATAGGCGGCGTCGGTGATCAGATGGGCGTAGTAGCCCAGCAGGAAGGCGTATTCTTCGCCGCTGGAAAAGGACTTTCCGGCGATGTTTTGGCCGTAAAAGCCCTCGAAATCCGCGGAACATTTGCTCTTCCCCGTCATCCAGTGGGTCGCCTCTCGGGACGGGGTGAAGGCCGTCCAGTCCTCGTTGGGGATGTTGCAGTCCGGAGCCACGCTGCCCACATGGAAGCCTCTGGGGTCCAGAGGCAGGCCCAGGGCCAGCAGCGCGTCGGCGATCCGGGAATGGGTGATCCAATTTGCCATAGGGTACTCTCTTTCTGTGTCGGGGGTTACTGGATCATTGCCAGGAAATCATCCTCGCTGAGGATCGGAATTCCCAGCTCCCGGGCTTTGCGCTCCTTACTTCCCGCGTTCTCGCCCACCACCACATAGGTGGTCTTCTTGGACACGGAGCCGCTGGCTTTGCCGCCGAAGAGCTCGATCTTCTCCGTGGCTTCGTCCCGGGTGAACTTGCTCAGCGCGCCCGTCAGCACGAAGGTCATCCCGGCGAAGCGGGCGTCGGTTACCTGCCGCTGGCTCTCGAAGTTCACTCCGGCGTTTCTCAGCCGCTCCACCATTTCCTGCGCGGAGGGCTGGGCGAACCATTCGGCGATGTTCTGGGCGGTGATCTGGCCCACGTCGTCCACGGCGGTGAGCTCCTCGATAGAGGCGCTCATCAGGGCGTCCAGGTTTCCGAAGGCAGAAGCCAGGGTCTTGCCCGCCTTCGCGCCCACTTGACGGATGCCTAGAGCGTAGATCAGGCGGCTGAGGTCCCTGCTCTTACTCTCCTCGATGGACTTCAGGAGCTTCTTCGCCTGGGTGTCGCCCTTCTGCCAGAGACTCTTCATTTCGTCGAGGGTCAGATAGTAGATGTCCGCCGGGGTCTTGACGTAGCCCTTCTCGATCAGGGCGTCCACGATGGCGGAGCCCAGGCCGTCGATGTCCATGGCGTCCCTGCTGACGAAGTGGGCGATGTTCCGGCTGAGCTGGGCCGGGCAGGCCGCGCCCTGGCACCGGAGAAAGGCTCCATCGGGGTCCCGCTCCACCGGCGCTCCACATTCGGGGCAAACCGTGGGCAAATAGTAAGCCTGCGCTCCACTGGGCCGTTTGGAAAGATCCACTTCCAGGATCTCCGGGATGATCTCACCGGCCTTGCGGATGGACACGGTATCGCCGATGCGCACGTCCAGCCGGGAGATGAAGTCCTGATTGTGGAGCGTGGCGTTGGTGACGGTGGTTCCCGCCAGCCGGACGGGCTTCACCACCGCTTTGGGGGTCAGCACGCCGGTGCGGCCCACCTGGATGATGATGTCTTCCACTTGCGTTTGCTTGACCTCGGGGGGATATTTGTAGGCCGCCGCCCACCGGGGGAATTTGGCGGTATTGCCCAGGGCTTCCCGCTGAGCAAGGTCGTTGAGCTTCACCACCGCGCCGTCGATGTCGTAGGAAAACTTCTCCCTGGAATCGTTGATCTTGGCGATGTGGGCCACCACCTTCTCCGGCTCCGTCAGGAGCTTGGCGTCGATGACCTTGAATTTCCGCTGTTTCAGATAGTCCAGGGATTCGGCGTGGGTAGCGAACTCCACGCCCTCGGCAAGCTGAACGTTGAAGATCAGAATGTCCAGCTTCCGCTTGGCGGCGATCTTCGGGTCCAGCTGGCGCAGGGAACCCGCCGCGGCGTTCCGGGGATTGGCGAAGAGGGCCTGCCCCTCCCGCTCCCGCTCCTCGTTCAGCTTCTCGAAGACCTTCTTGGGCATGAACACTTCACCCCGGACGATCAGCCGGGGCGGCGCGTCAGGGATGGTCATGGGAATGGAGCGGATGGTCTTCAGATTCTCCGTCACGTCCTCGCCCACATTGCCGTCGCCCCGGGTGGCGCCCCGGACGAACTGGCCGTCCACGTATTCCAGTGCCACGCTCAGGCCGTCGATCTTCGGCTCCACGGAGAATGCCGCGTCGGGATAGGCTTCCTTCATTTTGTCCAGAAACTCCGTCAGCTCCTCGGTGGAGAATACATCCTGCAGGCTCATCAGCGGCACCGGATGGATCACTTTCTCGAACTGGCTCAGAGCCTGGCCGCCCACCCGGGTGGTGGGAGAATCCGGCAGGGCATATTCCGGATACTTCGCTTCCAGTTCTTCCAGCTCCCGGAGGAGCCGGTCGTACTCGAAGTCCGGCATCTCCGGATCGTCCAGAACGTAATATTTGTAATTGGCGGCGTTCAGCTGCTCGGTGAGCTGGCTGATTCTAACTTTCGCTTCCATTGCTGCCTCCTGTTTGTAAATAAGTATCCGGCACGTCGCCGACGATGATGGTCTCGGCCACCACCACCTGGCTGGACACGGAAAATTCCTCCGTCTGCCCCAACACCAGGATGGTTACGTCCACGATCACATCCATGGTCAGCTGCTGAAGGGTCTGGTTGATCCCGGCTTCGCTAAAGTAGCTCCGGAAGGTGGCGTCCGAATTCCGGATGGACAGGATCTTGATGGGGATCTCCGGTCCCTTCCCGGAGAGAAACTCCGGCAGGACCAGGCTTCCCAACGCCACCCCCAAATGGTCCGTGTCCTGGGCCAGAATCTCATCGTTGATGAGGTTTAAAATGTCGGTCTTCAGCCGGTTGACCTCCGCCATGTTGGTTTTCAGGGCGGTGATCCGGCCGTTCAGGTCCTTTTCAAAGTAGACGATCCGGTCGTATTGGATGTTCCCGCTGGCGATCTGCTCGACAATGGCGTCGTTGATCAGATCGGAGGTGGTATTTCGGACCTGGGTCTCGGCCAGGCTGATCACCACCGGCCAGAGCTTGGCTCGTAACGAGAGAAAGCCCCAGATTGCCAGTATAATGAGCCCCAGCAGCACCCATTTCGCGATTTTGATCCGTCGGCGCATAGCATCCCCTCCGGGAAAGTGTATGCGCTGAACGGGGAAATATCAAAGCTTTTTCATGTGGGCCGAGGCGGTCTTTGCCATCAGCTTCTTGGTGCCGATCTGGTCAAAGGCAATCTCAAGCAGGGCGTCGCCGCCCATCTTCATCACGGACAGCACCATGCCCTTGCCGAAGGCGGTGTGCTGGACCATGTCGCCCTTGCTGAGTTCCAGCATCACGGATTTGGTGGGGGCGCTGGTCAGCGTGGTCTGCTGAAGGGTCCGCTTTGCTCCGCCGGGACGGCTCTGGCTGTAGCCGCCGTAGCCTCCGGAGCTGCCGTAGCCGGAGTAGCCACCCTCTTTATAAGAAGTTTGACAGCCGGATTCCTTCCGTTCCTGGCGGCCCTTCTTGGTCAGGCAGTCGTCAGGGATCTCGTCCAGGAACCGGGAATGGAGGGCTGAATTGGTCCGGCCGTAGAGCATCCGCTGCCGGGCGTGGGTGATGTCCAGGGTTTTTCTCGCCCGGGTGATGGCGACGTAGCACAGCCGCCGCTCCTCCTCCATCTCCTCCGGGTCGCCGATGGAGCGCATCCCGGGGAACAGGCCGTCCTCAAAGCCCACCAGGAACACATGGTCGAATTCCAGGCCCTTGGCGGAGTGGATGGTCATCATCACCGCGGCGTCAGCCTCGGCGTCGTACTGCTCGATGTCGGTGTACAGGGCAATCTCTTCCAGGAAACCGGCAAGGCTGGGGCTTTCGGCGTTCTCCGCGTAGTTGTTGATGGAGGATTTCAGCTCTCGGACGTTTTCCAGCCGGGTTTTGTTCTCCTCGGTGGGCTTGCTTTGGAGCATTTCGGCGTAGCCGGTACGAAGGATGACCTCCTCATAGAAGTCCCCCAGGGAAATGCCGCTGTTCAGAAGCTCCGCCAAAGACTCGATCAGCTCCGAGAAGGCCTTCATTTTCTTGGCGGGCTTTTCCAGTGCGGCATAGTCGTCGGGATGGCTGACCACGTGGTAGAGGGACTGACCCTCGGCCCGGGCCAGACGCTGGGCGGTCTCGATGGTCTTCGCGCCCAGGCCTCTGGGGGGATTGTTCACGATCCGCAGCATCCGCAGATCGTCGGACCGGTTGTTGATCAGGCACAGATACGCCAGCATATCCTTGACCTCCGCCCGGTCGAAGAACCGGGTGCCGCCGATGATCCGGTACGGGATGCCGTTGCGCTTGAAGGAGTACTCGATGGCGTTGGACTGGGCGTTGGTGCGGTAGAGCACCGCGCAGTTCTTGAAGCCCTTCCCTCCCCGGGAGAGGGTCAGGATCCGGGCGGCCACATAATTGGCCTCCTCCCCTTCGCTGAAGGCTTCATAGGAGATCACATTGTCCCCCTCGCCGTTGGCGGTCCAGAGCTTCTTTCCCTTCCGGCCTACGTTGTGGGAGATGACGGCATTGGCGGCGTTCAGGATGGCCTGGGTGGAGCGGTAATTCTGTTCCAGCCGGATGATCCGGGCCCCCCGGTACTGCTTCTCAAAGTTCAGGATGTTCTCGATGGTGGCGCCCCGGAAGCGGTAGATGGACTGGTCGTCGTCGCCCACCACGCAGATGTTCTCGTGGCCGCCGGCGAGAAGCGAGGTCAGCAGATACTGCATATTATTGGTGTCCTGATACTCGTCCACCAGGACGTAGCGGAACTTCCGCTGATAGTAGCGCCGGACCTCCTCGTGCTCCTGAAGAAGCTTGACGGTGAGATAGATGATGTCGTCGAAGTCCACGGCGTTGTTTTCCTTCAGCTGGGCCTGGTAACGGGCGTAGCACTTAGCCACGTGGGTCATGCGGAGGTCGCCGCTTTCCTTTGCCTGGGCGGCGCAGTCGGCGGGGGTGAGCATGGCGTCCTTCTGGCGGCTGATGAGGCTGAGCACCGTCTTCGCCGGGAAGGTCTTGTCATCCAGCCCCAGATCCTTAATGATCTCCTTCATCACCCGCTCGGAGTCGGAGGAGTCATAGATGGTGAACCGGCTGGTGTAGCCGAGAAGCTCCGCGTCCCGGCGGAGGATCCGGCAGCAGGCGGAGTGGAAGGTCATGGCCCAGATGTCCATGGCCTGGGGCCCCAGCATCTTGGCAAGCCGCTCCTTCAGCTCGTTGGCGGCCTTGTTGGTGAAGGTGATGGCGATGATCTGCCAGGGAGCGGCGGGCTTCTCGGCGCAGAGGGCGTCGGCCCGGGCAATGTCCTCGGGGCTGGGCTGCATGGGGAAATGCTCCAGGAACTCTACATCCTCCTCGGTGACGTTCCAGGGGACGGAATTGCTCTCGCTGCCGGAGCCGAAGCGGATCAGGTTCACGATCCGGTTGATCAAAACAGTGGTCTTGCCGGAGCCCGCGCCCGCCAGCAGGAGCAGAGGGCCCTCGGTGGTCATCACCGCCTCCTGCTGCATGGGGTTCAGGCCAAGGAAGCAGGAGCGGATGTAGTTCTTTCGTGCGGCTAAAAATCGGGATTCGTATGCTTGATTCATATTCGTACCTGTCTGTCTTTCGTTAGGTTTCATCCTTGTATTTTAGCGCAAAAACGCGAAAAGGTAAAGCCCTTTGTTTCCCAAAATCAAAGCCCCCTCGATCAGAGGGGGCAGTGTATGGAGCGGTACGGCTTATTCGATCCGTTCCCGCAGCGCCTGGATTGCCTTTTTCTCGATCCTCGACACCTGGACCTGGCTGACTCCAAGGACCTTTGCAACCCGGTCCTGGGTCAGGCCGTGGTAGTACCGGAGCTGGATGACGGTCCGCTCCCGCTCCGGAAGCTCGGAAATGGCCTGCCGCAGGGCGATTCGCTCCACCATCCGGTCCTCGGATTCCGTATCCGTCAGGACGTTTTCCAGGGTGAAGCCCTCCTCTCCGGTCTCCCGGTGGATGGACTCCACCTCGGCTGTCGCAGTCTCCGCCAGAGCGATCTCCTCGGGGGTGAGGCCGGTGTGCACGGACAGCTCCTGAATGGTCGGCTCCCGGCCGAAGGCATTGGAGAGGCTGCTTCTGGTCTGGCGGATCAGGACCGACTGCTCCTTCAGAGTCCGGGAGACCTTGATGGCCCCGTCGTCCCGGAGAAACCGCCGGATCTCCCCGGCGATTTTCGGCACGGCGTAGGTGGAAAACTGGGTCCCGTAGTTCAGGTCGAAGCCCTCCACCGCCTTGAGAAAGCCGAGACAGCCCAGCTGATAGAGGTCCTCCGTCTCCGTTCCCCTGCCGATGAACCGCTTTGCCACCGACCAGATCAGGCCGCTGTTTTCCCAGACCAGAGCCTCCCCTGCCGTTTTGTCTCCCTGCTGCGACAGGCGGATCAGTTCCTCGGTCCGGCTCATTGCCGCCGTCCGATCTTCCGGCGCATATGCACCGTGGTCCCCTTCTCCGGCGCGGAGGAAATTTCCAGGGTGGTCATGAAGCTCTCCATAATGGTGAAGCCCATGCCGCTGCGCTCACTTCCGCCGGTGGTGAACATGGGGCGTCTCGCCTGGTCGATGTCCGGGATGCCAACGCCCTTGTCCTTGACCACGATGTCCAGCACGTTGTCCTTCAGAATCCGGCACCGGAGCGTCACAAGGCCGTATGTATTCGGGTAGGCGTGGACGATGCAGTTGGTGACTGCCTCGGACACCGCGGTGCGGATGTCCCCCATCTCCTCCAAGGTTGGATCCAGTTGCGCGGCGAAGCAGGCCACCGCCGACCGGGCAAAGGCCTCGTTGCTGGATTTGCTGGGGAATTCCAGGATCATGAAGTTCTCGAATTTCACTTACACCGCCTCCTTGATCTGGACCAGCTTGTCGATTCCGGAGGTCCGGAAGACCCGCATGGGCTGCTCGGCGATGCCGGTGAGGGTGAGCTTTCCCTCGATCTGGGCCATCCGGCGCATGGAATTGATGACCACGGCGATGCCGGAGGAGTCCACGAAGGTGACGTCAGAAAAGTCCAGGACGCATTCCTCCGGAGTGTAGGCGTCGATTTTGGCGGCGATTTTTTCAATATAGCTTCTGGCCCGGTGGTGATCGATCTCCCCGGTGAGGGCGATGGTGAGCCGTCCGTTCTCCAAATAGCTTGTAAACTGCATAGGGCGTTTTCCTCCTTGTTGATGGATGAACTAAGTATATCCACCCGGCGGCGTATTTGCCGTCGAAGAAGGAAAAGGGAAAAAATAAGAGTGGGACGCAAATGAATGTTTTGCGTCCCACCCGGGATGTTATTGAATTAACGCATCAAGCCATCTTTTTCAGAGAAGCCTCGCTCTGCTCAAGCTGCTCGATCAGCGCGGCAGCCTTGGCGGCCTTCTCCTTCTCGGCGTTGACCACGGCCTCGGGGGCACGGGAGATGAACTTTTCGTTGGCGAGCTTGCCCTGGATGGAGGCCAGGTTCTTTCTCGCCTTTTCCAGCTCCTTGGAAACACGTTCCAGCTCCTTAGCCACGTCCACCAGCTGGCCCATGGGGATATACAGCTTGGCGTCGGCGGTGGTGCAGGTGACCATGCCGTCCAGGTTCTCGGGCTCGGCGTCCAGAATGGTGACGGAGTCGGCGGAAGCCAGCCGCAGCAGATAGCCCTCGCCCTCCCGGAACACGTCGGGCTTGGAGGTCAGGACGTACAGGGCGGCCTTCTTGCTGGGGGGAACGTTCATTTCGGCCCGGCGGTTCCGGATGGACCGGATGGCCTCCATGACAGACTCCATCAGCGCCTCGTCGGCCTTGAAGTTCAGCTCCTCGGAGTATTCAGGCCACTTGGCCACGATCAGAGCATCACCCTCGTGGGGGATGGCCTGCCAGATCTCCTCGGTGATGAAGGGCATGAAGGGATGCAGCAGCCGCAGAGTCTGATCCAGCACGTACACCAGAACGGAAACAGCGGTCTCCTTCCGGTCGGCGTCATCGGAGAACAGCCGGGCTTTGGTCATCTCGATATACCAGTCGCAGTAGGTGTCCCAGATGAAGTCGTAGATCTTCTGAACGGCAACGCCCAGCTCGTACTTTTCCAGATTCTCGGTGACCTCGGCGATCAGGGTGTTCAGCTTGGAGAGCACCCACTTGTCAGCGGTTTCCAGCTTTTCGGCGGCAGGAAGCTGGCACTTGGCATCGTCAGACAGGTTCATCAGAACGTAGCGGGAGGCGTTCCAGAGCTTGTTGGCGAAGTTCCGCATGGCCTCGGTGCGCTCCACGTAGAAACGCATATCGTTTCCGGGGGAGTTGCCGGTGACCATGTTCATTCTCAGCGCGTCGCAGCCGTACTTGTCGATCATTTCCAGAGGATCGATGCCGTTGCCCAGGGACTTGCTCATCTTGCGGCCCTGGTTGTCGCGAACCAGGCCGTGGATCAGGACAGTGTGGAAGGGGGTCTTTCCGGTGTGCTCACAGCCGGAGAAGATCATTCTGGCAACCCAGAGGAAAATGATGTCGTAGCCGGTGACCAGCACGTCGGTGGGATAGAAGTAGTTGTAGTCCTCGGTGTTCTCGGGCCAGCCCAGGGTCTCGAAGGGCCACAGAGCGGAGGAGAACCAGGTGTCCAGCACGTCCTCTTCCCGGGTGATGTGGGAACTGCCGCACTTCTCGCAGACGGTGGGATCCTCCCGGGAGACGGTCATGTGGCCGCACTCGCAGGTCCAGGCAGGGATTTGATGGCCCCACCACAGCTGACGGGAGATGCACCAGTCACGGACGTTTTCCATCCAGTTCATATAGGTCTTGGTGAAGCGCTCGGGGACGAACTTGGTCTCGCCATCCTTGACCACCCGGATGGCCTCCTCGGCCAGGGGCTTCATCTTCACGAACCACTGGGCGGAGATGATGGGCTCCACGTCCTTATGGCAGCGGTAGCAGGTGCCCACATTGTGGGCGTGGTCCTCGATTTTGACCAGGTAGCCGCCGGCTTCCAGATCGGCGACAATGGCCTTTCTGGCGTCGTAGCGGTCCATACCCTCGTACTTGCCGCCCAGGGCGTTGACCTTGCCGTTGTCGTCCAGGACCCGGATGACTTCCAGGTTGTGGCGCAGGCCCACTTCGAAGTCGTTGGGGTCGTGGGCGGGGGTCATCTTCACGCAGCCGGTGCCGAACTCCATCTCGGCGTAGTCGTCGGCCACAATGGGGATCTCCTTGTTCACCAGGGGCAGGATGACGGTCTTGCCCACGATGTCCTTGTAGCGCTCGTCGTTGGGGTTGACGCAGACACCGGTATCGCCCAGCATGGTCTCGGGACGGGTGGTTGCAACGACAACCTCGCCGGAGCCGTCGGCCAGGGGATAGCGGATGTGCCACAGATGGCCGGGCTTGTCCACGTACTCGACCTCGGCGTCAGACAGGGCGGTGACGCAGTTGGGGCACCAGTTGATGATCCGGCTGCCCTTGTAGATCAGGCCCTTCTCATACAGGGAGACGAAGACCTCCCGGACGGCCTTGGAGCAGCCCTCGTCCATGGTGAACCGGGCACGGTCCCAGTCACAGCTTGCGCCCAGCTTCTTCTGCTGTTCCACGATCCGGTTGCCGTACTTGTGCTTCCAGTCCCAGACCCGCTCCAGGAACTTTTCCCGGCCCAGGTCGTAACGGGTCAGACCCTCCTTGCGCAGCTCCTCTTCCACCTTGATCTGGGTGGCGATGCCCGCGTGGTCAACGCCGGGGATCCACAGGGCGTTGTATCCCTGCATCCGCTTGAACCGGATCAGGGTATCCTGCAGGGTGGCGTCCATGGCGTGGCCCATGTGCAGCTGGCCGGTGACGTTGGGGGGAGGCATCACGATGGTGAAGGGCTTCTTGCTCTCGTCCTTCTCCGCGTGGAAGTAGCCGCCCTCTTCCCACATTTTGTAGATCTCGGACTCCACTTCGCTGGGGTCGTAGATCTTCGGCAGTTCTCTTGCCATTTTGAATTTCTCCTTTTTGTTTGAGTTTGTTGGTTCAGGACGGAAACAAAAACGCCCCGAGCTGCTTTAGCTCAGGGCGAATAAATCCGCGGTACCACCTGAATTCCCGCCGGGCGGGCACTCAAACGCTGTAACGGGCTTACCCGTTCTCCCCTACTGGCTTATGTTCAGGGAAACTGCTCCGGGGCGACCATCCGCTGAAATCCTCCGCAGCCTCGCACCACCCGGCTGCTCTCTGGTGAAGATCTTGGGAGCGGAACCTCCCCATCCATGCATTTATACGGAAATGTTATCACATCGGACTCCCGTTGTCAAGATTGACGGACGGCACTTTTTTGTGTAAAATAGGGTGGAAATTCAAAAAAGGAGGGATCTGGTTTGATTCTGGCTGCCTGTGTGGACAACCGCATGGGATTGTCCTTTCTGGGCAAGCGCCTGAGCAAGGACGCCCTGCTTCGGGAAAAGCTTCTGGCCCTTTCCGGCGGGAAACTGCGGATGAGCGTCTACTCTATGAAACAGTTTGGGTGCGAGGTTTACGCCGGAGCGGATTATCTGTCCGGCGCCCAGGATGGTGACTGGTGCTTCTGCGAGAATGGTGACTACGTCGATTTTGCCGGACAGATCGAGAAGATCGTCCTGTTCCAATGGAACCGGGATTACCCCGCGGACCTGCATTTTGCGTTCCCAGGGGAATGGCGTATGGTATCGTCGGAGGATTTCCCGGGAAAGAGCCATGAGACCATCACAATGGAGGTATACGAGAAATGAGCAAGAAATCCAAGAAAAAGTCCGGCTTGCAGAACGCGCTGATCTACATCGTCGTCTTTGTGGTCCTGAGCCTGCTGTCGCCCATGCTCCTGGGCGAGGAGGAAACCCCGGAGGAAACCACCGGCGCTTCCGAGACCGCCGTCCAGAATCTGGATACGATTCCGGAATACTCCGGCGACCCCTATGTGGTGATCGGAGACGGCCAGCCCGACTTTACCGACGTGGACCTGACCTATGAGCCCTTTGAAACCTTCGCGGAGCTGGACAGCCTGGGCCGCTGCGGCGTGACCTACGCCAACGTCTGCGTCGAGCTGATGCCCACCGAGGAGCGGGGCGATATCAGCTCCGTCTACCCCTCCGGCTGGGACAACAATCCCTATGACTTCGTGGACGGCCGGTATGTCTATAACCGCTGCCACCTGATCGGCTTCCAGCTCACCGGCGAGAACGCCAACAAGCTGAATCTGATCGCCGGCACCCGCTACATGAACGTCCAGGGCATGCTGCCCTTCGAGAACATGGTGGCCGACCATGTAAAGGAAGAAGAGCACCATGTCCTCTACCGGGTGACCCCCATCTTCGACGGGGACAATCTGGTTGCCAGCGGCGTCCAGATGGAGGCGCTGTGCGTGGAGTGCCACGAGACCGAGGATGAAGACGACGATTTCCAGTTCAACGTCTACTGCTACAACGTCCAGCCCGGCGTGGAGATCGACTACGCCACCGGCGCAAACTGGGAATCCCAGAAGGAATACGACGGCGAGGAGAATGACTACATCCTGAACACTTCCAGCAAGAAGTTCCACTCCGCCGACTGCTCCAACGGCCAGAGCATGACCGGCTCCAACCGCTCCGACGTGACCTGCACCCGGGAAGAGCTCATCGACAAGGGCTACGTTCCTGCGGGCTGCTGCAATCCCTAATATGAAACAAACGCGCCTCTGCGGCTATTCCTAGCTGCGGAGGCGCTTGCTGTTTTGTTGTTCGTGTAAGATTGTGTCATCCTGAGCGAGTGAAACGAGTCGAAGGATCTTCGCACCGATTCAACCGGAAATATAACTATACTGCGAAGATCCTTCGACTTCGCTACGCTTCGCTCAGGATGACAAGTCTGCTTCATTTACTTAACATTTCGGACCGCTTCCACGGCCTCGGCCCAGGTTTTCACCCGGGGAAATTCCGCCTCCTCGTCCCGGTTGGCCTTACTCTCGAAGAGAATCGCCGGGATGCCCATGGAAGCCGCCGCACGGCAGTTTCCGGGCAGGTCGTCGATGAGCAGGCCAATCCCCTCTTCGATGCAGGCCTTCCCCTTGTCCGGGGTGCAGATCAGCTTGTCATAGGGGATTTTGCCCTTTTCCAGCTCCTCCGCCGTGGTTTTGTAGGGGTCGGTGTAGAAAGAGGTGTTCCGTCCGGTGATGATCACGATCCGGTGGCCCATGGCCTTCAGCTGCTCCACGCCCCACTTGGCATCGGCCTTGAAGGGCGTGTCTGCCACGATCCGGTCGTAATAGGTCTTGCAGAAGCCCAGCTCGTCCTGCTTCCAGGGCTCGGGAAGGTTGCAGTAGGAGATGTTCCGCTCCCGCAGCTCCTCGACGGATGCGCCGAAATATTCGGCCACATAGGGCTGGAAATAGTCGAAGGACTCGGTGAGGGTGTCGTCAATGTCGATGGCAATATTCATATTTTATGCCTCGGAATGGACCACTTTACCGTCCACGATGGTGATGTAGGCGTGGCCGCCGATGGTGGTCAGGGGGTCGGCGGTCCAGATGACCACGTCGCCGTCCTTCCCGGGCTCCAGGGAACCAACCCGGTCCCCGATGCCCACGGATTCGGCGGGATTGATGGTGATGGCCTTCCAGGCTTCCTCCATGGGGAGGCCCGCCTGGACCGCCAGGCCTGCGCACATGGGCAGGTTCTGCAGGGGGATCACGGGAGCGTCGGTGATGATGCTCACCTTCACACCGGCCTTATGGAGCACGCCGGGGGTGGTAAAGCTCTTGTTGGTCAACTCCACCTTGCTCTTCTGGCCGAGAGAGGGGCCGACGAAGGCGGGATAACCCTCCTTTGCCAGCTCGTCCGCGATGCAGGCGCCGTCAGTGCAGTGGTCCAGGGTCAGGCCCACGCCAAACTCCTTGGCAATGCGGATGGTGGTCAGGATGTCGTCTGCCCGGTGTGCGTGGGCCTTCAGGGGGATTTTGCCCTCCAAAACCGGGATCATGGATTCCAGCTTCATGTCAAAGGGAGGATTCTTCCCCGCGGCCTTGTCCTCCATATAGCGCCGGGTCTTGAACAGCAGCTCCCGGAGGATGGCGGCCACGCCCATGCGGGTCATGGGGGCCTTCTTGCCGTTCTGGCCGTAGCAGCGCTTGGGATTCTCACCAAAGGCGCACTTCATGGCGATGGGATCCTTGACCACCATGTTGTCCACCCGGTTGCCCGCCAGCTTGATGGCAACAAAGGTGCCGCCCACCACGTTGGCGCTGCCGGGGCCGGTGCAGGCGGTGGTGACGCCTCCGACCAGGGCGTTATGCAGGGACTCGTCCTGGGGATAGATGGAGTCGATAGCCCGCATCTGAGGAGTGACAGGATCCACCATCTCATTGTAGTCCCGGCCTTCCCAGCCCACGGCCTCGTTGTCCAGACCGATGTGGCAGTGTGCCTCCACACAGCCGGGGGTAACCAGCTTTCCTTCCGCGTCGATGACGGTGGCACCGGGAGCATCGATAAACTCGGCCACAGAGACGATCTTTCCGTCGTCGCCGATGAGCACACAACCGTTGGCGAGCTCCGCTCCGACGATGGGCTTGATATGTCCGTTTTGGATCAGTAACATATGGGTTCCTCCCCTGATAAAAGAATATGTGTCATTTTAGCATATATTGGTATAAATTGCAATCGCAACTATTTACACTTGTCATCCTGAGCGGAGCCGAAGGATCTTCGCACCAATTTCACGGGAAATGGTGATTTTATCACAGAACCCCCTTGACCGGCGTACTATAATAAAACCAAAGAAACAAAAGGAGTGATCCCCATGACATCTCAGATCATCGCCGCCGTCATGATCCCCTTCCTGGGTACGGTCATCGGCTCGGCTTTCGTATTCTTCCTCAAGGGCGAAATAAGCCGTCCCTTGCAGCGCTCCCTCACCGGCTTCGCTGCGGGCGTGATGGTGGCGGCCTCGGTGTGGAGCCTGATCATTCCCGCCATGGAGCATTCGGAGCATATGGGGAAGCTATCCTTCCTTCCGGCCTTTGTGGGCGTCTGGGCCGGATTCCTGTTCCTGCTGGCGCTGGACGAGATCATCCCCCACCTGCACCTGAACAGCCAGTGCCCCGAGGGCGTGTGCTGCAATACTCTGGGAAAATCCACCATGATGGTTCTGGCGGTGGCGCTCCACAACCTGCCCGAGGGCATGGCCGTGGGCGTGGTGGTCGCCGGATGGCTCACCGGGAATGAGAGCATTTCCGCTCCGGCAGCAATCGCCCTGTCTCTCGGTATTGCGTTGCAGAACCTCCCCGAGGGCGCGATCATCTCCATGCCCCTGAAGTCGGGCGGCATGAAGCGGGGCAAGGCGTTTACCTATGGCGTCCTCTCCGGAATCATCGAGCCCATCGGCGCCATCGGAACCATCCTGCTGGCCTCCTATGTCACCCCGGTCCTCCCCTATCTGCTGGCTTTTGCGGCCGGAGCTATGCTTTATGTTGTGGTGGAGGAGCTGATCCCGGAGATGTCCGAGGGTGAGCACAGCAACATCGGCACGATTTTCTTCGCGGTGGGCTTCTCCCTGATGATGGTCCTGGACGTGGCGCTTGGATAATGGATACGAAAAGCAGGACACCGGCCGGTGTCCTGCTTTTATAATATCAGCTCGCAGAGATAATAGGAATGCCCGTACATCTCGCACGCTCCGAGGAACGCGAAGCCCAGCTTCCGGTAGGTCCGGATGGCCGCCGGGTTGCATTTCGCCACGGAAAGGTGAATCGCACCGCAGCCCTCACGGTTCAGCTTCTCAAACAGGAGCCGGAGCATGGTGACTGCGATCCCCTGCCCAGCATAGTCCCGGGACACTACCACCCGGGCGATCTCCTTTTGGGAGCCGGCCCGGACTTGCCAGCAATCAAAATCGTCCAGCTCGTTGGGCGACACCACGGACACCGCTCCAATGACCTGATCATCCCGGGTCAGGACGTAGAGGTTCCCGCCCTCGAAGTCATGGATCAGCTCGAAGGTTCCGGGGTATTCGTCGTTCAGGTGCAGCCGGGGGTGCCGATGGCGGAGCGGTAGAGGGCCGCGATTTGGGGGAGTTCGGTTTCCAGTGCGTTGCGGAGTTTCATAGTCATTCCCTTTTAAAGTGAAATATTTGGCTGACGCCAAATGTGAAATAATGGCCTGCGGCCATTGTGAAATTGGATGCGGGCGCATCCAGTGAAATAAAGTTCGTTCCATAGGAACGAACTTTATTAAAAAAAGGACATCCGAACCGGACAATGTCATTAAGCTAGCGACATTGTTCGGCGGCAAACCTCTATAGCGAATGAGAGCATCCCGCAAGGGATGCACTTTTTCTATAAAATGGGCATGACAAGAAAGCGGATCGC
>JBGVDK010000161.1:0-3940 GCA_045119355.1 Faecousia sp. | reverse complement strand
GCCACATCTCGCCGTTCCTCATCCGTCTCGCCTTCGGCGATCCACCTTCCCCCCGGGGGAAGGGTTTGGGCGCTGCCGCGCCAGTACCGCAGAACGATACCGAGCCATAACCCAACGGCCTATCGACTACCGCCGCACCGGGCACGCATTGACAGCGGCGGCACGCCGCCTGTAATTTAAGGAAACCTTAAACAACACCTGGTTGATTCCGACGCAGTTAATCCGTATAATGAAGGAAAGAAAATGGACTCAGGAGGATATGGATATGAGACGAAGCGCAATTGCGGCACTGGCGTGCGCGCTGTGCCTGACTTTGGCTGCCTGTGGCAGCAGCGGCAATGCGGTATATGTGCAGTCGGTGGAACGGCTGGCCGCGCTGGGGGGCATCGCCCCCGGGGACCGGTTTCTGGGACTGGTGGTGTCGGAGCACACTGCCGAGATCACCAAGGATGGTGAGCGGACTATTGAGGAACTGCTGGTCAAGGAGGGCGACGATGTCAAGGAAGGTCAGGCCCTTTTCAGCTATGATACCGAGGAACTTCAACTGAATCTGGATAAAAAGAATCTGGAGGCCGCCCAGCTGCAAAGCACCATCGAGACCAGCCAGGAGAAAATCAAGACTTTGGAGCGGGAACGGGCCGGGCTGACCGGAACTGCCAAGCTTCAGTATACTGTGGAGATCCAGTCTGCCCAGGTGGATCTGAAGGAAGCGGAGCTGAAGCTGAAAACCAAGGAGGACGAGGTGAAGAAGGCAGAGGAACTGCTGAACAACGCCACTGTAGTCTCTCCCATCACTGGCCGGGTCCAGAAAATTGACGAAAACGGCTCGACGGATTCCAACGGCAAGCCCGCTGCCTACATCACCATCCAGCAGTCCGGCTCCTACCGGGTCAAGGGCGTGCTGGGGGAGCTGCAGCGGGGCAGCCTGAAGGAGGGGGACAAGGTGAAGCTCACCGCCCGCTCCGGCAGCGCGGATACCTGGACGGGTACCATCACGCTGGTGGACTATGAAAACCCCTCCCAGGGCAGCGACACGGACCGTTACTACGGCAATTCCTCCGACGAGATGACCACCGCCAGCCGGTACCCCTTCTATGTGGCGCTGGACAGCACCGACGGATTGATGCTGGGCCAGCATCTGTACATCGAGCTGGACTATGGGACGGATGAGGCCCCCGGTGTGGGTGTCAGCGCTTCTTTCGTGTGTTATAACGAGGACGGCTCTGCCTACGTCTGGGCGGAGAAGAACGGCAAGCTGGAAAAACGCGCCGTGACCCTGGGAGAATATGACCCAATGACCGATGTGCAGAAAATCACCGATGGCCTGAGTGTGGACGATTACATTGCCTACCCTGACCCGGAGCTGTGCATCCCCGGCGCGCCCACCACCCGGGACCTGGTCATCGAGGAGACGGAGGCGCTGGTGGAGGAAGGCGGTGGCGTCTGATGGCGATTTTACAGCTGACGGACATCTGCAAGGACTACCAGCAGGGCAAAGAGCCGGTGCGGGTGCTGAAAAATATCAATCTCACCGTGGAAAAAGGGGACTATCTGGCAATTATGGGCCCCTCCGGTTCCGGCAAGACTACGCTTATGAACATTATCGGCTGCCTGGACGTGCCCACCTCCGGCAGCTATACCCTGGAAGGCCGGGACCTGAAGGACCTGAGCGACGATGATCTGGCGGAGGTGCGCAACAAGCACATCGGCTTCGTCTTTCAGTCCTTTCACCTGCTGCCCAAAATGGACGCCCTGGACAATGTGGCGCTGCCCCTGCTGTACGCCGACGTTCCCCTGAAGGAGCGCCGGGAGCGGGCGGAGGAAGCGCTGAAGGCGGTGGGCCTGGGAGAGCGGATTCATTTCCTGCCAAACCAGCTCTCCGGCGGACAGTGCCAGCGGGTAGCCATTGCCCGGGCCATTGTGGGCAATCCGGACCTGCTGCTGGCGGACGAGCCCACCGGCGCCCTGGATACCAAGGCTGGCAATCAGATTATGGAAATTTTCCGCGGCCTCAGCCAGAAGGGCATGACCATTATCATGATCACCCACGAGCCGTCCATCGCCGCCTGTGCGGACAAGACTTACCGCATTCTGGACGGCGAACTGCGGACCCAGGAGGAACCCCATGAAAAAGCCTGAATTCAAACTGGATAAAAAGCGGAAGAAGCTGGTGCTCTCCCTGGGTGCCGGCGCTGCTGCCGTGGCGATCCTTGCGGGCGTGGTGTTTGGCGTCCGGGGACGGGGCGAGCCGGTTGGCGTGTACCCCTTCGTCATGGTTGGCATGACGGAATTCTGGGGAGACAATCAGGAGAGCTACGGTCCCGTGACCACGGACAAAATCCAGACGGTGTTCCTGAGCGACACCCAGACCGTGACGGAGGTCAAGGTCAAGCAGGGCGACCAGGTGAAAAAGGGCGACGTGCTGCTGACCTACGACACCACCCTCTCCGAGCTGGAACTGGAGCGCAAGCGGCTGGATGTGGAAAAAGCCAAGCTTCAGGTCAAGGAAGCGGAGGAAGAGCTGGCCCAAATCAATCAGATGGAACCCATGGGAAATGGGAGTATCACCCTCCCGGAGGTGGATTACGGCGACGAATTGAACGCGCCCTACAAGATTCAGACTCTGGACGCGAAATTTGATGGCAGCAGCCCGGAAAAGGCGGTACTCTGCTGGCTGAAGGACACCACCCCGGTGAACAATGCCTTGCTGCGGCAGCTGTACTATCAGGCGATGATGAATCAGATCGCAAATGAAAATCAGACCCCTTCCAGCGGCTCGGCAATGCCTGCGGAGGGAGACGAAAATACCGGGGATGCAGCACCGCCGGAGAATCCGGACACCAACCTCCCGGAAAATCCGGAGGGGACCCCGGATCATAACGAAACCGAAAATCAGGAAACCCAGGACCCGGAGGACACAACGGACCCCTCCCAGGATGAGACACCGGACCCTGATCCAGAGCCGGATCCGGAGCCGGACGCCTTCACCCTGTTTGCGGAGCGGGCGCCGGAGTCCCTTCGGATCTGGGCCGATGTCAGCGATGGCGGCACGGTGCAGGTTTACCAGGGAGACGCGGTAACGCTGACCTTTACCAATTCTGTCACGGATTGGGAGCACAGTAATTTCGTGACCTGGAGTCTGGAACCCAGCAGCGGTCCTCTGCGGGGATACCCCAATGGAAAGGGCTACACCGTATCCGGAATCGCCAGCGATATGGGGCGGACCCGCTACACCGTGAAAGCGGTATATCAGGTGGATGGCGTACCCACGCTGACGGCCACGCGCAGCTTCAATCTGGAAGTGATTGCCAAGCCCACAGAGGATGCGGCAGCGGTGAACAGCTTCTACACGGTTTTGAAAGTAACGGAAGAAAACAAGGAGGAAGCTCCGGTTACCGTCTGGCAGGGCCTGAAGGTGACGGTTTATGAGGGCGGCGGCTTCGGCTTCTCCTTCTGCGATGCACCCAGCCCGGATACCTTCCTCCCGGACCCTTCTGAGGAAGAAGATTCCTTCCTGGAGATCGACTTCGGCAGCGGCATGACATCGGCGGAGATCGCCAAGCTGCGCAAGGAACAGGTGAAGAAAATCAAGGAACTGGCAGCTGCTGCGAAAATGACCGAATCCGAGTATAATCTCATGGAGCGGGAATTCAACGACGGCAACATCCGGGCCACTCTGGACGGCGAAGTGGTGTCCCTGCTCAGCGAGGAAGAATCCAAGGAAAACCGCACCCCCATGATGAAAGTCTCCGGCGGTGGCGGCTTCTATGTGGAAGGCAGCGTCAGCGAGCTGGAAAAGGACTCTCTGAAGCCGGGCCAGGAGGTTACCATCAACGACTGGAACACCGGCATGACCTATACCGGCGAGGTTCAGTCCATCGGCGACTTCCCGGTGACCGGAAACGGCTGGAACGGCATGGGCAATCCCAACGCCTCTTAC
>JBGVDK010000160.1:0-2921 GCA_045119355.1 Faecousia sp. | reverse complement strand
TAAAAATGCTTACAAGGCGGCTTGCTCGATTTTTGAAACTTTGTCAAGTGCTTTCTTTGAAATTATTAAGAAAAAATACCCCTATGCTACGTCTTCTGTAGCATAGGGGTATGTGCTAGATTAACTTAATGGTATTGTCCGGACGGTGGTTCTATTTTTCCTCGCCGGGACATACCCTTCTTGTAACCAACGGCAGGAGCGAGCCTCCTGCCAAGCATTTCAAGGAGGCTGGCTATGGAAAATATTTACGCGGATATCGCCGCCCGGACCGGCGGCAACATCTACATCGGCGTGGTTGGCCCGGTGCGTACCGGCAAATCCACCCTGATCCGGCGGCTGATGGAGCATCTGGTGATCCCCAACATCTCCGACCCCAACCGGGCCGACCGTGCCCGGGATGAGCTGCCCCAGAGCGGCTCCGGCAAGACCATCATGACGTCCGAGCCCAAATTCGTCCCCGAGGAAGCGGTGGAGATCTGCCCCGACGGGGCCTCCCGGCTCCGGGTCCGGCTGATCGATTCCGTGGGCTACATGGTGGAGGGAGCCGTAGGAGCCATGGAAGACGACAAGCCCCGGATGGTCTCCACCCCCTGGTCTGAGGAGCCCATCCCCCTGACGGAAGCCGCGGAGCTGGGGACCAAGAAGGTGATGGAGACCCACGCCTCCATCGGCATCGTGGTGACCACCGACGGCACCATCACCGACATCCCCCGTTCCGACTACATCCAGGCGGAGAAGCGGGCCATTGAGGACATCCAGGCCACGGGAAAGCCCTTCCTCACCATCATCAACACCCGGGAGCCCAACGGCGAAGCCGCCGCCAAGCTCCGGGACCAGCTGAAGGAGCGCTACGGCGTGGACGCCGCCATCGCCGACTGCCAGGCGATCTCCGACCAGGGCATCGCGGCGCTGTTACAGGACCTGCTCTACGCCTTCCCCCTTGGGGAGATGCGGGTATATCTGCCCCGGTGGGTGGACGCGTTGGAGGAGGATGACGAAGTCCGGCAGGGTCTCTATCAGGCGCTGCTGGAAAAGGCCTCCTCCATCGGGACCCTGGGGCAGGCGGAAGCGGCGCTGGAGCCTCTGCGGGAGCTTCCCCAGGTCCGTCAGATGAATCTGGACGGCATCGACCTGGACACCGGAACGGTCCACTGCCGGATCACCCTGCCGGAGGAGCTGTACTACCAAACCCTCAGCAAAAAGACGGGCACCCAGGTCCGCAGCGACGCGGAGCTGATCCAGGTGCTGGGAGAGCTGGCGAAGGTGAAGGCGGAGTACGACAAGATCGCCGACGCCCTCTCCGCCGTCCGGACCACGGGCTACGGCGTGGTGATGCCGGGATCGGACGAGATGAAGCTGGAAAAGCCGGAGATCCTGAAAAAGGGCAGCGCCTACGGGGTGAAGCTGAAGGCGGGCGCGCCCTCCATCCACATGATCCGGGTGGACATCGACACGGAGATCAACCCCATGGTGGGAGACGAGAAGCAGTCCCAGGACCTGATCCAATCCCTCTCCGGGGAGGACCCGGAGAAGATCTGGGAGAGCAACATCTTCGGCAAATCCGTCTATGAGCTGATCCGGGAGGGCCTCAACGCCAAGCTCCTGCGCACGCCGGAGGACGTGCAGATGAAATTCCGGGGCAGCCTCAGCCGGATCATCAACGAAGGGGCCCAGGGGCTGATTTGTATCATCCTGTAACTTGACAGCGGGCCCGCGCCGTCGTAAAATAAAGAAAAACACCAAGGAGTGATCTTCTATGGCATTCAAAGGCGATCAGTACATCTGGAAGGACCGGAAGCGTTTCTGCGGTCTGCCCCTGAGCTTCACCCGGTACGCCCTCAGCGATGACCGGCTGTTCCTGTCCGTGGGCTTTCTGAACATCAAAGACGAGGAGCTGATCCTCTACCGGATCCGGGACATCTCTGTTCAGCGGAAGCTGGGCCAGCGGATCTTCGGCGTGGGCACCATCACCGTCACTTCCTCTGACAAGTCCAGCCCGGTATTGGAGCTGAAGAACGTGAAGAACCCCACGTTTGTCAAGGAGCTGATCCACCAGCAGGTGGAGGAGATGAAGGACCGCCGCCGGGTCCGCTACAGCGAGGTGGCCTCCTACAATGACAACATGGACGACGATCTGGACAACGACGCCGACGGCGACGGAATCCCCGACTGACACCCCTTGCGCGGGCACACCGGAACCGGTGTGCCCGTTTTTTGCAGGATTCTTTGCATAGGACTTCTCTTGTGCAGGTTGTCCGTATTCGCTGTAACCTTTTTAAGCATAATACTGAAATACCCATTGACATTCGGGCGCTTTCATGGTATTATTCCAAAGATAAAATGAGCTAAGGAGGGCAGCAATCCATGTTGATGAATTTGAATGGTATGAATTGCTACCGTAATGGCCGTTTTGTTCTGGACAATGTGTCTATTGATATTCCCTCTTGTGATGGAGGCAGTGTTCCCTCTATTTCTTCGGACCACTGTTTCCTTTTGCCCGGTTTCGTTGATGTTCATGTACATCTTCGTGAGCCGGGTTTTTTGTATAAAGAGACCATTGCGACCGGTACCGCTGCCTGCGCCCGGGGCGGATACAGCGATGTATGCGCCATGCCCAATCTGGATCCGGTTCCGGATTCGGTGGAGCACCTGGATGTGCAGCTGAAGGCCATTGAACAAGATGCTTTGATCCATGTCTACCCCTACGGCGCCATCACCGTCGGCGAAAAGGGAGAAACGATGGCGGATCTCGCCGGAATGGCACCGAACGTCATCGCCTTCTCCGACGACGGCAAGGGCGTCCAGAGCGAGGACATGATGCGGTCCGCCATGCTCGAGTGCAAGCGCCTGGGCAAGGTCCTGGCCGCCCACTGCGAGGACAACAGCCTGCTCCGCGGCGGCTATATCCACGACGGCGAATA
>JBGVDK010000159.1:0-20068 GCA_045119355.1 Faecousia sp. | reverse complement strand
GGCAATGTAAGAATTTCTGGGGGATCTCTTATGCGCGAAGTGTCGTCGCATAGGAGATTTTCCGTCTAATGGCAAAACACGAGGTACTTATGAAACGGATGAAGTTTTTGGATATGTTCAGCGACTACTCTCCCATCCCGGAGGACCGGGAGAAGCTGGACACCTTTATGATCCGCTCGGCGGAGATCGACTACCCCCAGGGGGCGATCTATGTGGAGCTGGATTCAGCGGAATATGTGCCCCAGCGCTTTTTGCAGGAGGTGGAGCGGGAGGTGGAGTTTGTCTACGGACTCCGCTGTCTGGCACTGCGCCTTCATTATCCCGCCAGCGAACTCCGGAAGATGGAACCGGCGGAGCTTCAGGCCCTGTTTGTGGCAGAGAATTCCATGTGCATGGGCTCTCTCGCCGGAGCGAAGTGGGAGTGGCAGGGGAATGACCTGACCATCCGGCTCCGGGCCAACGGCAAGAAACTGGTGGAGGAGTGCATCCCCGGCGTGCTCCGGCGGCTGAAGGAGGTCTGTGACGCTTCTGATCTCTCCATCACCGTGGAGGCGGGCAAGGACCTTCAGGGCCAGGCACTCTTCGACGAGATGGAGCGGATGCGCCAGGAGATGGTCAGCGCCAACCCCTCTGTGGGCGCGGCACCTGTGAAGAAGGCCGCGGCCTCCGGACCCGCTCCGGCGGCTCCCGGGGACGTGTTCTACGGCAAGCCCTTCAAGACCCTGACCACCCCCATGAAGGACATCACCCTGGATATGGGCATCGTCACCGTGGAGGGCAAGGTCTTCTCCGTGGAGCACAAGGAACTGAAAAAGCGGAACGCCTGGGTCATCAATTTTGACATGACCGACAACACCAACTCCATCCGGATCAACCGGTTCATGGAGGCCAACGAAGCCAAGCCCGTGCTGGAAAACGTGTCCGTGGGCAAGGTACTGAAGGTCCAGGGCAAGCTGATGATCAACCAGTACGACAACGAGATGGTGCTCCGGCCCATGGCCATGATGCCCGGCTCCATGCCCAAGCGGAAGGATACCGCCGAGGGAATGAAGCGGGTGGAGCTGCACCTGCACACCACCATGTCCAACATGGACGCCCTGACCCCCACCGGCGACGCGGTGAAGACCGCGGCAGGCTGGGGCCACCGGGCCATCGCCATCACCGACCACGGTGTGACCCAGTCCTTCCCCGACGCCATGAAGGCCGCCGGAAAGGCCAAGGTCGCGGGCACCGACAAGCCCATCAAGATCCTCTACGGCGTGGAGGGATATTATGTAAACGACGTGGACGACCGGATCGTGGTCCACGGCCCGAAGGATATGGCCTTTGACGGGGAATACGTGGCCTTTGACCTGGAAACCACGGGCCTGTCCAGTCAGAGCGACACCATCATCGAGATCGGTGCGGTGATTCTGAAGCAGGGCAAGGAACTGGACCGGTTCCAGACCTTCGTGAATCCCCACCGGAAGCTGGAAAAGAAGATCGTGGACCTGACGGGCATCACCGACGAGATGCTGGTGGGTGCCCCCTCCATCGAGGAGGTCCTGCCCAAATTCCTGGAATTCTGCGGCGACCGGCCGCTGATCGCCCACAACGCTGACTTCGACGTGGGCTTCGTCCGGGCCGCGGCGAAAAAACTGGGTCTGCCCTTCGATCCCACCTCGGTGGATACGCTGATTTTGTCCCAGAATTTGTTACAGCACCTGAACAAATTCAAGCTGAACATCGTGGCGGACGCCCTGAGTCTTCCGGAGTTCAACCACCACCGGGCAGCTGACGACGCCATGACCTGCGGTCTGGTCTTTGACCGGCTGATGCCCAAGCTGGAAGAGATCGGCGTCCATACCATCCAGGGCATCAACCCGGCTATGCCTGCCCTCCGGAGCAAGGGCCGCATCGGCGACCGACACGCGAAGCACATCATCATCTTCGCGAAAAACCAGGTGGGCCTGCGGAATATGTACCACCTGATCTCCATGTCCAATCTGGACTATTTCAAGCGAGTCCCCCGGATGCCCAAGTCCGAGCTGATGAAATACCGGGAGGGCCTGATCATCGGCTCCGCCTGCGAGGCCGGTGAGCTGTTCCAGGCCATCCTGGACCACAAGAGTGACGACGAGCTGGAACGCATCGCCTCCTTCTACGACTTTCTGGAAATCCAGCCCCTGGCTAACAACCGGTTCATGCTGGCAAATGAGAAATATGAGGCCCAGAACGACGAGAACCTGCGGGACTATAACCGGAAGATCGTCCGCCTGGGCGAAAAACTGGGCAAGCCCGTCTGTGCCACCGGTGACGTCCACTTCCTGAACCCGGAGGACGAGATCTTCCGGCACATCCTGCTGGCTACCAAGGGCTTCGACGACGCGGACAAGACCATGCCGCTGTATTTCCGGACCACCGACGATATGCTGGAGGAGTTCAGCTATCTCGGCGAGGAGAAGGCCTACGAGGTGGTTGTCACCAACACCAACTACATTGCCGACCAGTGCGAGACCCTCCGGCCCGTGCCCCACAACCTGTTCGCGCCCAAGATCGAGAACTCTGTGGAGGACCTGAAAAGTCTGGTTTACGGCAAATTCCATCGGCTTTACGGCGACAATCCCCCGGAAATCTTCGTCAAGCGCGTGGAAACGGAGCTTCACGACATCATCTCCTGCCACTACGACGTCATCTACATGAGCGCCCAGAAGCTGGTGCAGAACAGCTTGGAGCATGGCTATCTGGTCGGCTCCCGAGGCTCTGTCGGTTCCTCCATCGTGGCCTATATGTCCGGCATCACGGAGGTCAACTCCTTCCCGCCCCACTACCGCTGTCCCAATCCGGAGTGCAAATACACCGAGCTGAACGTGCCCAAGGGCTATAACTGCGGCGCGGACCTGCCCGACGCGGTGTGCCCCAAGTGCGGCGCGAAAATGGAAAAGGATGGATTCAACATCCCCTTCGAGACCTTCCTGGGCTTCGGCGGCGACAAGGTGCCGGATATCGACCTGAACTTCTCCGGCGAGTACCAGGCCCGGGCCCATCAGTATTGTATTTCCATGTTCGGCGCGTCCCACGTGTTCCGTGCGGGCACCATCGGCACGGTGGCAGAGAAGACCGCCTTCGGCTATGTGAAAAAGTACCTCTCCGAGCGGGAACGTAAAGAATCCCGGGCGGAGGAGAACCGGCTGGCGGCGGGCTGCGTCGGCGTCCGCCGGACCACGGGCCAGCATCCCGGCGGCCTGGTGGTCATCCCCCAGGAGAACGAGATCTGGGACTTCTGCCCGGTGCAGCATCCGGCAGACGACCCCAACGCCGACCAGATCACCACCCATTTTGAATACCACTCCATGGAGGAGAACCTGCTGAAGCTGGATATGCTGGGCCACGATGACCCCACCATGATCCGTATGATGGAGGATATGACCGGCGTGGACGCCAAGACCATCCCCCTGGACGACAAGGACACCATGTCCATCTTCACTTCGTCCAAGGTGCTGGGCTATGAGAACGACAAGCTGCTGGGTCCCACCGGCGCCGTGGCAATTCCCGAGTTCAACACCCGGTTCACCCGAGGGATGCTGATGGATACCATGCCCACAAGGTTTGATACCCTGGTCCGGCTTTCCGGCTTCTCCCACGGCACCGACGTGTGGCTGGGCAACGCAAAGGACCTGATCACCTCCAAGACCGCAACGGTTGACTCCACCATCGGCTGTCGTGACGACATCATGGTGTACCTGATCTCCTGCGGCATGAAGGACAAGCGGGCCTTCAAGATCATGGAGTCCGTCCGAAAGGGCAGAGGCTTGCCCGAGGGAGCTGAGGACGAGATGAAGGAGGCAGGAGTCCCCGACTGGTACATCGGCTCCTGCAAGAAGATCAAATACCTCTTCCCCAAGGCCCACGCGGTGGCCTACGTTATGATGGCCTTCCGGATCGCCTGGTTCAAGGTCCATCATCCGCTGGAATTCTACGCGGCCTATTTCTACCGCCGGAGCCAGAAGGGCGGCTTTGACGCGGGGCTGATGACCTGCGGCATGGAGGGGGTCAGGGCCAACATCGACGCCATCGACAATAACGAAGACGCCACCGCCAAGGACGAGGACCTGCTGACCACACTGGAAGTTGTGTACGAATTCTACCTCCGGGGCTTCGAGTTCGCGCCCATCTCCCTCTATGACAGCCACGCCACCAAGTTCCTGATCAAGGACGGCAAGCTGCTGCCGCCGTTCGTTGCCATCTCCGGCCTGGGCGAAAACGCCGCCTGGGACCTGATGGAGGGCAGAAAGGGCAAGACCTTCATCTCCGTGGAGGAGGTGGCGGCGGCCTGTCCCAAGGTCTCCAAGACCCATATCCAGATGCTTAAGGACGCGGGCGCCTTCGGCGAACTGCCGGATACCAGCCAGGTGAGTTTGTTCTAAAGAAAAAATGCTCCCGAAAGGGAGCATTTTTTGATATCTATTGAGGAATCAGCCTTCTTTTGCCGCTTCACGTTCGGCAATCAGGGCGTCGACGTCGAAATCGGGATCATTTTTATAGACACCGTCGATCCAGCTATACTGTTCGGTAACGTCGCAGATCAGCCACTGGCCGTCGATTCGGAGCAGATCGACCTGGAAAATATTTTGCTCGCCCGAGGGAAAATCACTGTCAACATATTGATAGGAAATACAGGCTGTGGCGGTGATGGAGGTAACATCCCCATCAATCTGGAAATCAGAGAAGATGTATGCGACAGCAAAGTCCCTGCGGAAAATGTCCTGGCGGACGTATTTCCAATAGGTTTCCTTATCGAACAGAAATTCAATGTTGGAGAATAGGTCGGAGATGGGGATCTGGTCGCCTTTGTATTCCACTGTCTGGGCGGCCTATTCCTCGGTCAGGGACAGGATGGTGCAGGAATCAAAGGATTGGTCCGTGTACAGGAACATATTATCCAAATGTGCGTTGAGCATGACGGTGACGACCTCCTGAACCGCCAGTTCTTCTTCGGAGGGGCCGGTCTCAGGGGGAATGGTGGTCTCAATGGGAGCGGAAGTCTCGACTGGGACGGTGGTTTCAACGGGAGCGGTGGCCTCAGGCGGAACGGTGTCGGCGGTGGTCTCGGACGGGACCTCTGCCGCTGTGCAGCCAAACAGGGACATGGCCGTCAGCAACGCGAGGATCAGACTGGTGATTCGTTTCATAATAACGCTCCTTTCCTCATTTGTGTTCACTTTCATTATTCCAGATTCCCCTCAATTAATCAAGAAGGAGATTCGTAAAAAATCTTAAGGGTCATCTCAGGGAAAACAAACGGGAAGATAAGTATGAACACATCTTGCAAAAGCGACCTTGGTATGTTATACTTCTTTTATCAATATTTCACAAAAGGGTGACGTTTATGCAAGATATCGGTATGCAGTTTCACATTCGGTGCAAAGAGGGCGACGTGGGCCGCTACGTCTTCCTGCCCGGCGATCCGGGCCGGTGCGAGTCCATTGCCGCTCATTTCGATAACCCGGTCCATGTGGGCATGAACCGGGAATACAACATCTACACTGGTACGCTGTTTGGGGAGAAGGTCTCTGTCTGCTCCACCGGCATCGGCGGCCCCTCCGCCTCCATCGCCATGGAGGAGCTGGCGGCCATCGGCGCGGATACCTTCATCCGGGTGGGCACCTGCGGCGGCATCGCCATGGATGTGCTCCCCGGCGACGTGATCGTGGCAAACGGCGCCATCCGTTATGAGCACACCTCTATGGAGTACGCCCCCATTGAGTTCCCCGCGGTGCCGGACTTCGACGTGACTGTCGCGCTGAAGCAGGCGGGCGAGAATCTGGGCTACCGGACCCATGTGGGCGTGGTCCAGTGCAAGGACTCCTTCTACGGCCAGCACAGCCCCCAGAAGAGCCCCGTGTACTATGACCTCATGCAGAAGTGGGAGAGCTGGAAGCGCCTGGGCGTGAAGGCCAGCGAGATGGAGTCCGCGGCCCTGTTCGTGGTGGCGTCTGCTCTGGGTGTCCGCTGCGGCAGCTGCTTCCACGTGATCTGGAACCAGGAGCGGGAGGCCGCGGGCCTCGCCATGCCCATGACCGAGGATACCTCCGGGGCCATCAAGGTGGGCATTGAGGCCATGAAGCTGCTCATCGCCCAGGACAAGGCCAAGGGTTAATATTCGCTTTTTCGAGGGATGCGGCTCCGCATCCCTCAAATCTTAAGGTTTCTTTATAAAAATTTAAGGATTTTTTTCGGTATTTTGTGGTATGATGGTGAAAAAGGAGGTGAGCCCATGAGCGAAAAAAAGAGAAAGGCCGTCTGGCTGCTGGCGCTGATCGTGTTTGCGGCGGTGTGTGTATGGGTCTTCTGGGTCGTGGGCCGTCCCATGATCGCTCTGGCCGGAGAACCGGAGAAATTCCAGGCCTGGGTGGACAGCTTCGGTGTCTGGGGTAAGCTGGCCTATGTCGGCGTCATGGCCCTTCAGGTGGTCATTGTGTTCATCCCCGGCGAGCCCTTCGAGCTGGCGGGAGGCTATGCCTTCGGCGCCTGGGAGGGGACCATTCTGGCCCTGACGGGCTTCGTCATCGGCAGCGCGGCGGTGTTTGCCCTGGTCCGGCGCTTCGGCGTGAAGATGGTGGAGGTGTTCTTCACCCGGGACAAGATCCGCCAGATGGAATTCCTGAAAAACCCCAAGAAGACCAAGATCATCGCCTTCATCATCATGATGATCCCCGGAACCCCCAAGGCCCTGATCAGCTACTTCGCCGGTCTGACCAAGCTGACCATGAAGCAGTGGCTGACCATCGTGGCGATTGCCCGGATTCCGTCGCTGATCGGCTCCACCATCCCCGGCGGCGCCATGGGCAGCGAGAATTACGGCCTTGCGGTGGCGATCTGGCTCAGCTCCCTGGTGCTCAGCGCCATCGGCGTGGTGTACTACCGCCGGATCTGCAAGGAACAGCAGGAGGAATCCATCCCCGAGGAGCAGGAGGAAGACCTGTCCCAGGCGGGATGACCGTATAAAAAACGAAAGTCCGTCACGATGTTGTGACGGACTTTTTACGTATGGACTTATTGTTTCTTCGGCGTCCACTGGGCGAGGATCACACCCGCGAAGACCAGGGCACAGCCGATGCCCTCGATGAGGCTCAGCTTCTGGTCCAGCACCAGCCATCCGGCGATCACCGCGAAGACGGATTCCAGGCTCATGATCAGCGACGCAGGCGCGGGAGCCAGCTTCTGCTGTCCGAGAATTTGCAGGGAGTAAGCCGCCGCCGAGGACAGCACACCGGTATACAGCAGAGGGAAGGCACAGGAGACGATGTTCGCCCACACCGGGGTCTCGGTGAGGAACATCACCACCGTGGAGATCACCGCGTTCACCAGGAACTGAACGAAATTCAACCGCAGGCCGTTGAGGTTCTGGCCCAGCCGGTCCACCAGGGTGATCTGCACCGCGAAGGCGCAGGCACAGCCCATGAGGAGCAGATCGCCGATGTTGACGGAGCTGACGCCGAAGGCGCTGAGCAGGTATAATCCCACCACCGCCAGGGCAACACTGAACCAGATGTTCGCGCCGCACTTCTGGCCCAGGAACAGCCCCAGCACCGGCACCAGCACAATGTACATGGCGGTGATGAAGCCCGCCTTGCCCGCGTCGGTGTACACAAGGCCTACCTGCTGCAACCCGGAAGCCAGGAACAGGGCGACGCCGCAGAGCAGTCCGGTTTTCCACAGCTCAGGATTTTTCCAGCGGGAGAGGAAGGCCTCGCCGTCCTGTTTGCCCCGCTCCATCAGCCAGATGACAGGGAAGAGGGCAATGACCGCAATAAAGCTTCGCACCGCCTGGAAGGTAAAGGGTTCGATGTAATCCATGCCCACGCTCTGGGCAACGAAGGCCGTGCCCCAGATCAGGGTGCAGATCAGCAGCTGGATGCTGCCTTTCATTTGATCTTTCATATAAATCACCGATGGCTAATTTAGCACATTTGACGGATAAAATCAAGATGGCTGCAATTGCAATCGTTTTTTTCTCATGCTATAATGACTGCAAATCTAATTTGGAGGTACCACCATGGATGAAATGAAGAAATTTGCCAGCCGGGAGGAGATCCCTCTGGAAGCCCGCTGGGCTACTGAAGATCTGTACGCCACCGACGAGCTCTGGGAAGCAGATCTGGTCAAGATGACCGAGCTGGGCAAGGAGCTGGCTTCCTACGCAGGTAAGCTGGGCGAGAGCGGCGCGACCCTTTGCGCTTACCTGACCGGGATGGAGCAGGCTGATGTGCTGATCGGACGCCTTGCCAACTACGCAGCCCGGAAGGGCGACGAGGACACCCGTGTGCCCGCCTACCAGGCCATGAACGGCAAGTTCCGCACCGCAATGGTCAAGCTCTCCTCCGAGTGCAGCTTCGAGACCCCCGAGATCATGGCTATTTCCGACGAGGAGCTGGAAGCCTTCTACGCCGCCGAGCCGGGCCTGGAGCGCTACCGCCGCTACCTCACCGACGCCCGCCGGATGAAGGAGCACGTGCTGTCCGCGGGTGAGGAGAAGCTGCTGGCCGCTTCCCGGAGCATGGCCCAGACCCCCAACAGCATCTTTGGAATGTTCGCCAACGCGGATCTGAAGTTCCCCAACGCTGTGGATTCCCAGGGTAAGGAGCACCCCGTCAGCAACGGCAGCTTCGTGACGCTGCTCGGCAGCGAGGACCGGGTCCTGCGCAAGAGCGCCTTTGAGTCCGTGTACCACACCCTGGCCTCCTATAAGAACACCGCCGCCGCCATCCTCAACGGCCAGATGCAGCAGCTCAAGTTCTACGCCGACGCCCGGAAGTACCCCTCCACCCTGGACGCCGCCCTGTCCCGGACCAACGTGCCCACCTCCGTCTACCACAACCTGATCGAGACCGTCCACCAGAACATGGACAAGATGCACCGCTATGTCACCCTGCGCAAGAAGCTGCTGGGGGTCGACGAGCTGCATTTCTACGACATCTACTCCAACCTGGTCAGTGGCGTTGACAAGTATATCCCCATCGAGGAGGCTAAGCAGACCGTTTACGACGCCCTGGAGCCCCTGGGCGAGGAGTACCGGGCCATCCTGAAGCAGGGCTTCGAGAGCCGCTGGATCGACGTCTACGAGAACCCCGGCAAGCGCAGCGGCGCTTACTCCGCGGGCGCGGCGGTCCATCCCTTTGTGCTGCTGAACTACACCGGCAACCTGGACGCCCAGTTCACCCTGGCCCACGAGATGGGCCACGCCATGCACTCCTATCTCTCCAACCACACCCAGAACCCTGTGGACGCGGACTATGTGATCTTCGTGGCCGAGGTGGCCTCCACCTGCAACGAGGCGCTGCTGATGGAGTACCTCCTGAAGAAGACCACCGACCGGAAGGAGCGTGCCTTCCTGATCAACCACTTCCTGGAACAGTTCAAGGGCACCCTGTATCGCCAGACCATGTTCGCCGAGTTCGAGCTGAAGATGAATGAGATGGTGGCCTCCGGCGTTCCCCTCACCGCCGACAAGCTCTGCGAGGAGTACCGGAAGATCAACGAGCTGTACTTCGGACCGGACATGGTGGTGGACGACGAGATCACCATGGAGTGGGCGAGAATTCCCCATTTCTTCATGAACTACTATATGTTCCAGTACGCCACCGGCTATTCCGCCGCCATCGCCCTGAGTCAGAAGATCCTCACCGAGGGTGAACCCGCGGTGAAGAAGTATCTGGAATTCCTCTCCGGCGGCTGTTCCAAGAGCCCTGTGGACCTCTTAAAGGGCGCGGGCGTGGATATGTCCTCTCCCGAGCCTGTGAACCAGGCGCTCACGCTGTTCGGCAAGCTGCTGGACGAGATGGAGGAGCTGACCGCTGATCTGTGATGGAAAAGGAAGTATTTCTGCCCACCCTCCACTGGTTTGCCATGACCAATACCTTCTCCGGCTCCTGCGGGGAGTTCCGGTTCATGGCGAAACCCAACGTCATCATGGCAACCCCCAAGGAGGTGGACTTTGAGCAGTCCACCATTGTCTGTGAATACTGGCACGGGAAGCTGTGCTATGAGCTCTCGGAGATGGAGGGGAAGGAAACCTTCCCCATGAGCGAAGAGGGAAGACAGGCCATGAAGGATTGGCTGGAGGCGAATATCTGATGCGAATGCCCGCCTGATTTTCAGGCGGGCATTTTGTGCGAAAAGCGGCCGATCATCCAATCAGCCGCTTTATTTAAATTCGACCACATCATTTGGCGTACAGCCGATGATCATACACAGTTTTTCCAGCGTGACCATCGTGATGTTTTTGTTTTTCTTCAGGGAATCCAAGGTTTTGTTGTCGATGCCGTGCTTGATCAGGTAGTATTGAGAAACATTTTTCTGCTTCATGGTTTCCCATAGAGGGCTGTAATCAACCATTGGATTCACCGCCTTTGATTTATAGTATGCTCATTATATGAGCATTTTTCTAAATTCCATATTGTGGAGATAGCCACAATATGATATGATGGGACAAAGAGGGAGGCGATGAAATGGTATGCAGTTTTTTCGGGCATAGAGATGCTTCGGCTACGATCCGGGAACAGATGGCGGAAGCGGCAGAACAGTTGATTCAGGACGGCGCAGACTTGTTCCTGGTGGGAAATCAGGGGGCATTTGACGCAATGGCGCTGGGCATTCTTCGACAGTTGAAGAAGCAGTATCCCAACATCCGGTATTACGTTGTTCTGGCCTACCTGCCGCAAGACCGAATGGAAGAATTTCTTGAGGATGAAACGATGTTTCCTGAGGGATTGGAGTGTGTCCCACCTAGATTTGCCATCGCGCGACGGAACCGGTGGATGATAGAAAAAACGGATGTGGTCATTTCGTATGTGGTCCACGATTGGGGCGGCGCGGCTAAAATTGTGTCAGCGGCAGAAAAGAAAGGGAAAAAGATCATGCGATTATGCGAAAAAGAGCGTTGACAATTTCCATAAATGTGTTAAAATATCAAAGATATTGCAAAGCAATACGGAAAAGAAGCGGCATATGCCATCCATGAGCGACGAGGGGACAGTGAGAGCCCTCGGGAGCGGCAGGCTGCGGGCCACTTCCGTGCGGCCCGGGATGACCGGGACGGGCGCTCCCGTTACAGAGCAGTAAGATGCTGTCGCTTCAGTGAAGCAGGGTGGTACCGCGAGAAATTCGCCCCTGCGCATTGGGCGGCTTTTTTAATTGACAATTGATAATTGAAAATTGATAATTCAGGTCGCTGGTTCGGCAATTTTCAATTTTCCATTTTCAATTATCAATTCAAACGAATTTGTGGAGGTTTCAACAATGTCTAACCCTAAGCCTTACGGCGTAAACGAGCTCCGGGAAATGTTCCTGAGCTTCTTCGAGAGCAAGGGCCATCTGCGTCTGCCCAGCTTCTCCCTGATCCCCCAGAATGACGCGTCCCTGCTGCTGATCAACTCCGGCATGGCCCCAATGAAGCCCTACTTCAAGGGCGAGGTGGAGCCTCCCCGCCGCAGAGTCTGCACCTGCCAGAAGTGCATCCGTACCGGTGACATCGAGAACATCGGCAAGACCGCCCGTCACGGCACCTACTTCGAGATGCTGGGCAACTTCTCCTTCGGCGACTACTTCAAGCACGAGGCCATTGCCTGGTGCTGGGAGTTCCTGACCGAGGTGGTTGGCCTGGACAAGGACCGGCTGTATCCCTCCATCTATGAGAACGATGATGAGGCATTCGACATCTGGCACGATGAGATCGGCATCCCCGCCGACCACATCTTCCGCTTCGGCAAGAAGGACAACTTCTGGGAGCACGGCTCCGGTCCCTGCGGTCCCTGCTCCGAGGTCTACTACGACCGCGGCGAGAAGTACGGCTGCGGCCAGCCCGGCTGCACCGTCGGCTGCGACTGCGACCGCTACATGGAGGTCTGGAACAACGTCTTCTCCCAGTTTGACAACGACGGCCAGGGCAACTACACCGAGCTGGTCCAGAAGAACATCGACACCGGCATGGGCCTGGAGCGTCTGGCTGTGGTCTGCCAGGACGTCAACTCTCTGTTCGACGTGGACACCGTCATGAACATCACCAACCACGTCACCGCCATCACCGGCGCCGCCTACGGCCAGAGCTACAAGACCGACGTCTCCCTGCGCGTCATCACCGACCACATCCGTGCATCTACCTTCATGATCGCCGACGGCATTCTGCCCAGCAACGAGGGCCGTGGCTACGTCCTGCGCCGTCTGCTCCGCCGGGCTGCCCGTCACGGTAAGCTCCTGGGCGTGAACAAGCCCTTCCTGTTCGAGGTGGTTGGCACCGTCATCCGTGAGAACGAGTCCCACTACACCTACCTCCGTGAGCGGGCCGATTATATCACCAAGATCGTCAAGATCGAGGAAGAGAACTTCGCCAAGACCATCGACACCGGTATGCAGATCTTCAACGTGAAGATGGCCGAGCACAAAGCCGAGGGCAAGACCGTCTTCTCCGGCGCTGACGCCTTCCTGCTGGCCGCAACCTACGGCTTCCCCATCGACCTGACCGAGGAAATGGTGGAGGACGAGGGCATGACCGTGGACATGGAGGAGTACAACCGCCAGCGGGAAGAGGACAAGCTCCGCGCCCGTGAGGCCCGGAAGGCCCTGGGCGACCTGGGCTGGGCCGGTGTGGACCTGGGCAAGGAAATCCCCGAGACCAAGTTCCTGGGCTACGACAACACCGAGTGCGACGCCAAGGTCCTGGCCATCGTCGCCGACGACGAGACCCAGCAGGCCGTGGGCGAGGGCGCCGAGGCCATCCTGGTCCTGGACCAGACCACCATGTACGCCGAGATGGGCGGCCAGATCGCTGACCACGGCATCATCACCTGGAACGGCGGCTCCTTCGCCGTCAACAACGTTCAGAAGAACAAGGGCGGCAAGTACCTGCACTACGGCAAGGTCACCGAGGGCTCCGTCAGCGTGGGCGACAGCGTTGGCGTTGCCATCGACGTGGACCGCCGTCACGCCATCATGCGTGCTCACTCCGCTACCCACCTGCTGGATGCCGCTCTGCGGAAGGTCCTGGGCGACCATGTCCATCAGGCCGGTTCTCTGGTCTCCACCGACCACCTGCGTTTCGACTTCACCCACTTCTCCGCCATGACCGCCCAGGAGCTGGAGCAGGTCAATGAGATCGTCAACAACGCCATCCTCTCCGGCTACGGCATCGTCACCGAGGAGCTGCCCATCGAGCAGGCCAAGCAGCGGGGCGCCATCGCCCTGTTCGGCGAGAAGTACGGCGACACCGTCCGTGTGGTCGATATGGGCAACGGCTTCTCCGTGGAGTTCTGCGGCGGCACCCATCTGGACAACACCGCCAAGGTCGGCCCCTTCCGGATCGTGTCCGAGGCTTCCGTTGCCTCCGGCGTCCGGAGAATCGAAGCCATCACCGGCAAGGCCTACATGGCTGACGCCGCTGCCACCCGGGAGACCCTGAACAGCGTCTGCGCTGCCGTCAAGGTCAAGAAGGCCGAGGAGCTGGAGGGCAAGCTCACCGCTCAGGCCGAGGAGATCAAGGCCCTGAAGAAGGAAGTGGAGTCCTACAAGGCCAAGGAAGCCGCCGGCGCGGTGGACAAGATGCTGTCCAATGCTGCCGATGTCAAGGGCGTCAAGGTCCTGACCGTCAACGTTCCCAACGCCGACGCGGGTAAGCTCCGCCAGATGGGCGACGTGTTCCGTGATAAAGAGCCCGCTGTGGCTGCGGTCCTGGCCTCCGTCAACGGCGGGAAGGTCACCTTCCTGGCCGTCTGCGGCAAGGATGCCGTCAAGGCTGGCGTCAAGGCCGGTGAGATCGTCAAGCACGTCTGCGGCGTCTGCGGCGGTTCCGGCGGCGGCAAGCCCGATTCCGCTATGGGCGGCGGCAAGGACGTGTCCAAGATGAGCGAGGCCCTGGCCTCCGTGGAGGGCTTCGTGGCCTCCAAGCTGGGCTAAGAGCTGCAGTAAGAAACGATGTTCGGGCGCTGCCGGGGAAAGGCAGCGCCCTTTTCGCAAAGATTCGGAGGAAAGGAGGCTTTCGCCATGCGCTGGCTGATGTGGTTTACCCTGGGCTTTGCTTCCGGCTGCGGCGTGGGAGTCTATTTGTTCCGGGGAATGAGACTGCTGATTCTGGCGGTGGTCTGTCTTATTTTGATGATCCCGGCGGTACGGTTTCAGAGGAAGTGGAAGCCGCTGCTGCCGCTGGCGGTGATGCTCTTCGGTATGGCGTCGGGCAGTGCTGCCTTTGCCGGATATGACGCGTTCCATGTGACTTCCGCCCGGCTTCTGGACGGTGAAACCCTGGAAATCCGTTTCACCGCCACGGATTACAGCTGGGAAACGGACTACGGCAGCGCGGTGGACGGGACCTTCGAAACGGAGGGAAAGATCTACAAGCTCCGGCTCTATCTGGATGATCCTTTGGCCCTCTGTCCGGGAGATCAATTGGTGCTTCCGGTGGAGTTTCGCTTCACCGATGAAGGCGGCGCCTCGGAGCCCACGTTCCACCGGACCAACAGCATCCTGCTTCTGGCCTTTCAGGAGGATGACGCGGTGCTCCTCCGGAACGCTGCGGAGGTCTTCGACTTCCCGGCGAAGCTCCGGCAGAAGCTGAAAGCCATCATCGACGCCTGCTTCCCGGAGGACACGGCGGGGTTTTCGAAGGCCCTCCTGCTGGGAGACAAAACCGGGCTGGCTTATGAAACGACCCTCGCCTTCAAGCTCACCGGCATGAGCCATATCGTGGCGGTGTCGGGGCTCCATGTGTCCATTCTGTTTGCGCTGGTCTACGGCGTGTCCGGAAAACGGCGGTATCTTACGGCGATCGTCGGCATTCCGCTGGTGCTCCTCTTTGCGGCGGTGGCTGGCTTTACGCCCTCGGTGACGAGAGCCGCCATCATGCAGATCATCATGATGCTCTCCCTGGTGTTCCGGCGGGAGTACGACCCGCCCACGGCGCTGAGTGCCGCGGTGCTGGGGATGCTGATTTGGAATCCACTGGTCATCGCCTCCGCCGGATTTCAGATGTCCGTGGGAAGCGTGGCGGGCATCTATCTGTTTTACGGGAGGATTCGGCGCTGGTTTGCCGGAAAGCTGAACCTGAAAGGGAAGCGCATGAAAGCGAAGCTGGCCCGGGGCCTTGCTTCCAGCGTCTCCGTGAGCATCAGCGCCACGATCCTGACCACGCCGCTGGTGGCGTATTATTACGGGGTGATCAGCCTGGTGAGCCTAATTGCCAATCTGCTGGTGCTTCCGGTGATCAGCGCGGTGTTCTATGGGACCATGCTGGTCTGTGTGACGGGCACGATTCTGCCCACCCTGGGCGAAGGTGTCGGCTGGGCGGTGTCCTGGCTGATCCGGTATGTGTTCGGCGTCACGGGGCTGCTCTCGAAGCTGCCGCTGGCGGCGGTGTATACCGAGAGCGTGTACATCGTCCTCTGGCTGGTTCTGTGTTATGCCATCATCGCCGGGATGCTGGTTGCCAAGCCAAAACGGGTGTGGCCGTCCATCTGCTGCGGAGTTCTGGGGCTGTGCGTCGCACTGACTCTCTCCTTCTGGGAGCCGCTGCTGGACGAGTACCAGGTGACGGTGCTGGATGTGGGCCAGGGGCAGTGCGTGATTTTGCAGTCCCGGGGCAGCACCTTCCTGGTGGACTGCGGCGGGGACTACGACCAGGACGCGGGAAGCCACGCCGCCGAGGAGCTGCTGAGCATGGGCATCTCCCGGATCGACGGGCTGATTCTGACCCACTACGACCGGGACCACGCCGGAGGCGTCCAGTACCTTGCCCAACAGGTGGAGATTGACCGGCTGTACCTGCCCCAGACGGAGGACTCGGACGGCCTGCTGGAAACGATGCTTTCCGCTGTGGAGGGCGCGGAGCAAATTTGGCTGGATACGGACCTGGAAATCCGCTTCGGAAGCTGCTCTATCCACATTTTCGCGCCGGATCCGGAGAAAAGTGGCAACGAAAGCTGCGCTGCGGTATTGTTTCGGAGCGAAAAATATGATACACTGATAACCGGCGACATGAACGCCGCCCGGGAGCGGGAATTGCTGGAAACGGGAGCACTTCCCGATTTGGAACTGCTGATCGTGGGACACCACGGCTCGGCCACCTCCACCTCGGCGGAGCTTGTGTACCGGACCGCGCCGGATATCGCGGTGATCTCCGTGGGCGCGGGCAATTCCTATGGCCATCCCACGGAGGAAGTGCTGAACCGTCTGGCACTCTATGGCTGCGTGGTGTATCGGACGGACCAAATGGGAGATTTTGTATTCAGGGGGTGAGATCCATGGCATATAAGGCGCCGCAGGCTGACGAGTTCGGGCGGCTGAAAACGGCGATCCGGAACAAAAGTCTGGACCGGCTGTACTTCTTCCACGGGGAAGAGACCTTTCTGCTGGATCATTACCTCAGTGAAATGAAGAAAAAGACCATCGACGAGCTGACCTGGGACTTTAACTACCACCGGTTCAACTCGGAGAATTTCTCCGTCCAGGCCTTTTCCGACAGCGTGGAGGCGCTGCCCATGATGGCGGAGTCCACCTTCGTGGAGGTGGACGAGATCGACCCCTTCAAGCTGAACGAAGCGGAACGGGAGAAGATGGCGGCGGTGTTTTCGGACATTCCGGACTACTGCACCGTGGTGTTCACCTACGAGACTGTGGAGTGGAAGCCGGACAAGCGGCAGAAGAAGCTCTGGGAGGCCGTCAGCAAAAACGGCACCATCGTGGAGTTTGCCAAGCAGAACCAGCGGGATCTGATCGCCTGGGTCACCCGGCATTTCTCGGCTCTGGGGAAGAAAATCGACAACAACCTCTGCGCGTACCTCATCGACATCACCGGCGGCACCATGACGGCCCTTCAGGCCGAGATCACCAAGATCGCCGCCTACAACGGCACCAACACCATCGTGAAATCCGACATCGATGCGGTGACGGAGCCGGTGCTGGACGCGGTGGTGTTCCAGATGACGGACCTGCTGGGCACCGGGCAGTACGGCCCCGCGCTGGTGAAATTGCAGCAGCTTCTGAAAATGCAGCAGGAGCCCATCGCCATCCTGGGCGCGGTGGGAAGTCATTTCCGGCGGATCTCCACGGCAAGGACCCTGATGGACTCCGGCAGGAACGCCGACGACCTGATGCGTCTGACGGGCCTGAAGGACTATCCGGCGCGAAAGACCATGTCCGCGGCTCAGAAGTTCTCCACAAGATTCTGCAAGCGGGCTTCGGAGCTGATTTTGGAGACGGATTATAAAATGAAGACCTCTTTTGACGACCAGGAGCGGCTTTTGGAGCTGCTGATCCTGGAGCTGGCACAGGAGGCAAGAAATGGTTAAGATCAAGGAAGCCATCCTGGTGGAGGGGCGCTACGACAAGAATACCCTTTCTCAGATCGTGGACGCGCCGATTCTGGAAACCGGGGGCTTTGGAATATTCAAGGACAAACAGCAGATGAAGCTCCTCCGGCAGGTGGCGGAGACTCGGGGGTTGATCGTCTTCACCGACGCAGACGGCGCGGGCTTCGTCATCCGCAACCACATCAAAAGCGCCATCCCCGGCAAATACCTGAAACACGCCTACACTCCCGACGTCTTCGGCAAGGAGCGGCGGAAGGCTGCCCCGGGTAAGGAGGGCAAGCTGGGCGTGGAGGGCATGACTCCGGAGATCATCCTGGACGCCCTGCGGAAAGCAGGTGCGACCATCGAAGGGGAGACTGCGGCCCGGACCAACCAGGAGATTACGAAACAGGATTTATTCGCCCTGGGCCTCTCCGGAACCCCGGGAAGCGAGGAGAACCGGAAGCGTCTGATGAAGCGCCTGGACCTGCCGGAACGGATGAGCCCCAACGCTCTGTTGCAGGCGCTGAATCTGTTATACAGTTTGGAAGAATTGACACAGTTGATGGAGCAGATCAATGATTGATATACAAGTAAAAAACCTGACCAAATTCTTCGTCATCGGCGAGAATCTGCTGGACGGGCTCTCCTTCGACATTCAGGAGGGGGAGCGGGTGGCCATCCTGGGCCGGAACGGCTGCGGCAAGACCACATTGTTCAAGATCCTCACCGGAGAGATGGATTATGACGACGGAGAAGTTTATGTAAACCCTAACAAACGGCTGGGCCTGATCTCCCAGATCCCCAAATTCCCGGCGGGCTACACCGTGGAGGATGTGCTCCGCTCCGCGTTCCGGGAGCTGGACGCCATCCGGAAGAAGATGGAGCGGCTGGAAGGGGAAATGGCCTCCGGAGATCCGGCGGTGTTAAAGGAATACGACGACCTGAGTAACCGCTTCACCAGCGGCGGCGGCTACGAGATGGATGTGGAGGTGGACAAGATCTGCAACGGCCTTGCCATCACCCCCGAGCAGCGGCAGCAGGACTTCGCCAGCCTCTCCGGCGGCGAGAAAACCCGGATGAACCTGGCCCGGCTGCTGCTGGAAAAGACCGACATTCTCCTGCTGGACGAGCCGACCAACCACCTGGATCTGCACAGCGTGGAATGGCTGGAGAGCTACATCAAGACCTTCAAGGGAACGGTGCTGGCCATCTCCCATGACCGCTATTTCATCGACCAGATCGCGGAAAGGGTCATCGAGATCGTGGACGGCCACGCGGAGTTTTACTCCGGCAACTATTCCTTCTACATGGACGAAAAACAGGCCCGGTTCGACCTGCAAATGAAGCAGTACGAGGTGGAACAGGCCAAACTGAAGCAGCTGGGCTACACCGTGGAGCGGATGAAGGGCTGGGGCATCAACAACCGGACCCTCTACCGCCGGGCCATGTCCATCCAGCACCGGATGGAGCGGATCAAGAAAACCGAGAAGCCCAAGACCGAGCGGACCATGAAGGCCAGCTTCGGCCAGAAGGATTTCTCCGGCGACGTGGTGTTCACGGTGAAGAACATGGAGAAGTCCTTCGGCGAGCGGACGCTGTTTTCCGACGTGAACCTGCGGGTGGAGGGCGGCGAGCGCATCGCCCTGCTGGGCGACAACGGCACCGGCAAATCCACCTTCATCAAGTGCCTCCTGGGGGACGAGGACTTTACCGGAAAGATCGCCTTCGGCCCCACGGTGAAGTGGGGATATCTGCCCCAGATCATCCATTTCGACCATCCGGAGCGGACGCTCTACGACACCATGCTCTATGAGAAGAACTGTTCTCCCCAGATGGCCCGGGACCGCTTGGGCGCGTTTATGTTCAGCGGTGAGGACGTGTTCAAGACCGTGGGCACCCTCTCCGGCGGCGAGCAATCGAGGCTGCGGCTGTGTATGCTGATGGATGAGAAGATTAACCTCTTGATCCTGGACGAGCCCACCAACCACCTGGACATCGCGTCCCGGGAATGGGTGGAGGCGGCCATCGAGGAATTTGAGGGCGTGCTGCTGTTCGTCAGCCACGACCGGTATTTCATCGAGAAATTCGCCGAGCGGATCTGGGATTTGGAGGACGGCGTCATCCGTGACTACCCCTGCGGCTACGCCAAGTACCGCTCCATCCGGGAGCACGAACGCATGGCAAAGCAGGCGGCCAGCCTGCCGGTGAAAGAGAAGAAAGAAAAGAAGGAAAAGCCTAAGGGCGGCACCAAGGACATCGACAAGTTGATCCGCCGCCTGGAACGGGAGATCGAGAAGCAGGAAAAGGTCATCGCGGAGCTGGATGAAAAAATCGAGGCCGCGGCTGCGGACTACCAGGAATTGACACGGCTCCTGGGGGAGAAGGAAGCAGCAGAGGAGATTCTCATGGATCTGATGGAGCAGTGGGAAGCTGCCCAGGGATAAACAAAGGAGTGTTCAATTTGGCAAAGAAAAACGAACCGATCGTGAACAAGATGTATGAGTGGGAGCTGGAAGTGGACGGCCAGGTCGTCAGCTGGAAGTGCTTCGTGGGCGAGAATGAGTGCATCACCTATGAGGGTGAGCGGGAGTGCAAGCATCTGAAGATCATGGACAAGACCCAGAAGCCCGGCGTGATCCAGATCGACTGCGAGACCCGGGTCTGGGACGAGATCGTGCCCTTCCAGTTGGAGAACGGCGTTCCCTTCATCAAGCTGGAGGACGAGGACGGTGAGAAAAAATGGCGTGCCT
>JBGVDK010000158.1:0-8095 GCA_045119355.1 Faecousia sp. | reverse complement strand
CTGCCGGTGACCGCGGTCACCGCGGCTCCCCTGTCCGCCGAGCTCCGCCGGAAGCTCTCCGATAAGCTCTCCACCCTCACCGGAAAGTCCATCGAACTGGACTGCCGGGTGGATCCGGAGTGCCTGGGCGGTGTCCGTCTGGACTTTGACGGCAAGCAGGTGGACGGCACCATCCGCCGCCGGCTGGAGGATATCCGCGGCATCCTCAAAAACACCGTACTCTGATCAGAAAGCAGGGACAGTATGGAATTAAGACCCGAAGAAATAACCAAAATCATTCGTAATCAGATCAAGAATTACGAAGCAAAGCTGGAATCCAGCGAGACCGGCACCGTCATCGTGGTCGGCGACGGCATCGCGACGGTTTCCGGCCTGAGCAAGTGCATGTCCAACGAGCTGCTGGAATTCCCCAACGGCGAATTCGGCATGGCTCAGAACCTGAACGAAGACTCCGTTTCCGTCGTTATCCTGGGCGATGACGGCGGCATCAAAGAGGGCGACACCGTCAAGCGGACCGGCAAGGTCGTGTCCGTTCCCGTTGGCTCCGGCCTGATCGGCCGCGTGGTCAACGCCCTGGGTCAGCCCATCGACGGCAAGGGCACCATCGAGGCCGAGGCTTACCGCCCCATCGAAATGCCCGCTCCCGGCATCATCGACCGCGAGCCCGTCAACAAACCCTTGCAGACCGGCATCAAGGCCATCGACTCCATGATCCCCATCGGCCGGGGCCAGCGTGAGCTGATCATCGGCGACCGCCAGACCGGTAAGACCACCATCGCCACCGATACCATCCTGAACCAGAAGGGTCAGAATGTGATCTGCATCTACGTCGCCATCGGCCAGAAGCGCTCCACCGTCGCCCAGATTGTGGAGAACCTGGAAAAGGGCGGCGCCATGGACTACACCATTGTGGTCTCCGCTACCGCTTCCGAGCTGGCACCCATGCAGTATATCGCTCCCTATACCGGCTGCACCATGGGCGAGCATTTCATGCACCAGGGCAAGGATGTTCTGGTCATCTATGACGACCTTTCTAAGCACGCCGTCGCCTACCGCGCGATCTCTCTGCTGATCCGCCGTCCCCCCGGACGTGAGGCTTACCCCGGCGACGTTTTCTATCTGCACTCCCGTCTGCTGGAGCGCGCCGCGCACCTGTCCCCCGAGCTGGGCGGCGGTTCTCTCACCGCGCTGCCCATCATCGAGACCCAGGCCGGCGACGTTTCCGCATACATTCCCACCAACGTCATCTCCATCACCGACGGTCAGATCTTCCTGGAGACCGAGCTGTTCAACGCAGGCGTCATGCCCGCCGTTAACCCCGGTATCTCCGTCTCCCGTGTCGGCGGCTCCGCTCAGATCAAGGCCATGAAGAAGGTCTCCGGCTCCCTGAAGCTGCTGTACTCTCAGTACCGCGAGCTGCAGAGCTTCGCCCAGTTCGGCTCCGACCTGGACGCCGATACCAAGGCCCGTCTGGCTCTTGGCGAGCGGATCGTGGCTGTTCTGAAGCAGAAGAACGCCGCTCCCGTGGAGGTGGCACATCAGGTGTGCATCATCTACGCCGTCACCAACGGCTATCTGAACAACGTGGCTGTGGACCAGATCCCCGAATTTGAGAAGCAGCTGATCGAGCATATGGATAACCACAGCATGGACGCCCTCGAGTCCATCCGCTCCACCGGCAAGCTGGAGAAGGAGGCTGAGGAAGCCATCAAGGCCGCACTGAACGAGCTGACTGCCAGATTCGTTTCTGCATCCTGATTCGGAAGGAGTGTGAGCCATGGCTGGCGTTTCCACCAAGGATATCAAAAACCGGATCCGAAGCATGGAATCCACCAAGCAGATCACCAAGGCCATGGAAATGGTGGCTTCTTCCAAGCTCCGCCAGGCCCAGACCCGGGTGGCCTCCTCCCGGCCCTACTTCGAGATCCTCCACAATACCATCGAATCCATCGTTGCGTCCAACAAGGACTTCTCCTCCCCCTATCTGACCCAGCGCACCGGCAACAAGGCGCTGTTCATCGTCATTGCCGGTGACCGGGGCCTTGCAGGCGGCTATAACAGCAACGTGCTGAAGCTCTGCATGGCGCAGATGGAGGGCAAGGAGGCTACGGTCCTGCCCATCGGCAAGAAGGCTGTGGACTACTTCAAGTCCAAGAAGGTGAAGATCCTCACCGATTCCTACGCCGAGGCCGCGGACGTTTCCATCGGCGACTGCTTCAGCATCTCCAAGACCCTGTCGAAGGCTTATCTCGCCGGCGAATATGATGAGATCCATGTGATCTACACCACATTCGTCTCCGTGCTGAGCCAGAATCCCGCAACCATGCAGCTGCTGCCTCTGGTCCAGCGGGAGCCCGCTGAAGAAAAGCAGGGCATCCAGATGCTGACCCTCTACGAGCCCAGCGTCGAGGAGGTCTTCGCCTCCATCGTGCCCGAGTATCTGGGCGGCACCCTCTATGGCGCCCTGTGCGAGTCCCGCTGCTCCGAGCAGGCTGCCCGCCGCACCGCCATGGACTCCGCGACCAGCAATGCTGAGGATATGATCGCCGACCTGAGCCTGAAGTACAACCGGGCACGTCAGGCGGCCATCACCAACGAAATCATCGACATCGTCGCAGGCGCTGATGCCTGATCCCGGATCTGGACCAATGCGGCCCAGTCCAATGTAAAATCAATCAAAGGAGTTGACTCCAATGGCCAAAAACATCGGTACCGTGATCCAGGTCATCGGCCCCGTTCTGGACATCCGCTTTGCGGATAATCAGCTTCCGGCCCTGCTCAACGCCATCGAGGTTCCCGTGAACGGCAAGACCGTCATCGCCGAGGTTGCTCAGCACATCGGCGACAATGTGGTCCGCTGCATCGCCATGGGCTCCACAGACGGCCTGCAGCGCGGCGTGGAAGCCGTTGACACCGGCGCAGCCATCAGCGTGCCCGTTGGTGAGGAGTGCCTGGGCAGAGTGTTCAATCTGCTGGGCGATCCCATCGACAACGGTCCCGCTCCCCAGGCTTCCGAGCGCTGGCCCATCCATCGTCCCGCGCCTGCTTACGAAGATCAGCAGCCTGCCACCGAGATCCTGGAAACCGGCATCAAGGTCATCGACCTGATCTGCCCCTACGCAAAGGGCGGTAAGATCGGCCTCTTCGGCGGCGCAGGCGTCGGCAAGACCGTTCTGATTCAGGAGCTCATCAACAACGTCGCCAAGCAGCACGGCGGTATCTCCGTGTTCACCGGCGTCGGCGAGCGCACCCGTGAGGGCAACGACCTCTATCGTGAAATGACCGAGTCCGGCGTTCTGGGCAAGACCGCCATGGTCTACGGTCAGATGAACGAGCCCCCCGGAGCCCGTATGCGCGTGGGCCTGTCTGGCCTGACCATGGCAGAGTACTTCCGTGATGTGAAGCATCAGGACGTGCTGCTGTTCATCGACAACATCTTCCGTTTCACCCAGGCCGGTTCTGAGGTTTCCGCTCTGCTGGGCCGTATGCCCTCCGCCGTCGGCTACCAGCCCACCCTGGCCACTGAAATGGGCGCCCTGCAGGAGCGCATCACCTCCACCAAGAACGGCTCCATCACCTCCGTTCAGGCAGTTTACGTCCCCGCCGACGACCTGACCGACCCCGCTCCCGCTACCACCTTCGCCCACCTGGACGCCACCACGGTTCTGGACCGCGGCATCTCCTCCCTGGGCATCTACCCCGCTGTTGACCCCCTGGACTCCACCTCCCGGATCCTCTCCCCCGAGATTCTGGGCCAGGAGCACTACGACACCGCCCGTGCCGTCCAGAGCATCCTTCAGCGGTACAAGGAACTGCAGGACATCATCGCCATCATGGGCATGGACGAACTGAGCGAAGAGGACAAGATCATCGTGAACCGGGCACGTAAGGTCCAGTACTTCCTGTCCCAGCCCTTCGAAGTCGCTGAGCAGTTCACCGGCTACACCGGCAAGTATGTTCCCCTGAAGGAGAGCATCCGCTCCTTCAAGGAGATCATCGAGGGCCGTCATGACCACATTCCCGAGTCCTACTTCCTGTTCAAGGGCAGCATCGACGACGTGGTTGAGGCATACAACGCCGCGCAGAAATAAGGAGGGACCATTATGGCATTCCCCCTGAAAATCGTTACCCCTGACGGTCTTGTTTTCGACGGCGAAGCGGAGAAGGTCCTGGTCCGGACCACCACCGGCGATATGACCGTCCTGGCCCGGCACATCAACTGTGTCGCTCCCCTGGGCATGGGTCAGGCCATGATTGAGGCCGACGGCCAGCGCCGGGCTGCCGCCTGCATCGGCGGTATGCTCAGCGTTGTGGATGGCTCCGTGACCCTGGTCCCCACCACCTTCGAGTGGGCCGAACAGATCGACGCCGATCGCGCGGAGAAGTCCCAGCATCGGGCCGAGGCAGTCCTTGCAAAGAAGGACGCCACCGACACCGAGATCCAGCTGGCCGAGGCCAGATTGAAGCGTGCCCTGATCCGCAAGAACGTGGCCGCCAGAGGCAAATAATCAGTTTTCGAGCCGTCATCCCACCGGATGGCGGCTCTTTTCTGCCCTAAAATCCAGGTGCAACCACTGGTTGCCAATGTTCCAAGCGGGATTGGTGGACTTTTTGGATGGGACCTGCTATGATAGGGGCAACCCGAAAGGAGGAGACCCCATGAATCTCGCAGAAAACATTTATACATACCGGAAGAAAAGCGGGATGTCCCAGGGCGATCTGGCCGAGGCCCTGGATGTCTCCCGGCAGTCCGTTTCCAAGTGGGAGACCGGCACCGCTGTCCCGGAGCTGGACAAGCTGGTGCGGATGAGTCAGCTCTTTGACGTGACCCTGGACGAACTGGTTGGAACTTCGCCTCCCAAAGCGGTGAAAGTTCAGGAATCCTCTGCTCCCCTGCCGGAGGCTGTTTCCTCGCCGAAAATCCTGGGAACCATTCTGCTTGCCTGCGCGATTTTTACGTTCCTGATCTTCACCTGGTCGGCGGGACTTTCCTCCGGGCTGGCCTGGGCCTTTCCTTTGCTGCTGTGCGGGCTGATCTGCCTGCTGGTGGAGAAACACAAGGGCCTCTGGTGCGGCTGGGCGCTGTACCTGGCCCTGGCATACGCACTGGATCCAACTTATCATCGGATGAACTACATTTTCCTGATCCATCTTGCCATTCAGATCATCCTCTACATCTGCACCCTTCGAACCTTCTGGAACCTACCCCTGGAGCTGACGAAGAAGTGCAAAGCGTTCCTCTATATCGGCGGCGTTCTTTTCATTCTCTACTGGATTGAAGCCAATGGCATCGGAACCTGGCCGGAGGCGCAGTTGGTGGATTTCTATGAATTGAAATACTTCCTGGACCAGGCCGTTTTCGTCCTCTTCACTGCCCTGTCCAGCGCCCTCCAGCGGCTCTGGAAGACCCGAAAGGAGCGAACAGAATGAACCTCTCAGAGAATATATACACCTACCGCAAAAAGTTCGGAATGTCCCAGGGCGATCTGGCCGAGGCCCTGGATGTGTCCCGGCAGTCCGTTTCCAAGTGGGAGACCGGAGCCGCCGTACCGGAGCTGGACAAACTGGTAAAAATGAGCCAGATTTTTGATATCTCGGTGGATGAGCTGATTGGCGCTCCTCCCCGCAAAACCGAGGAGCAGGCCGCCGCACCGGAACCGCCCATCGTGGTCTATGTTGACAAACCCGTGCTTCCCCGGATTTCCAGACAGACGATCTTCGGCATCGTCCTCCTGATCGTTTCGCTTTTGCTGGCACTGATCCTCGCCTTTGACCTTGAATTAGCCACAGCGGAAATTCTGGCACTGACCATGCCGCCGGCAATTTGCGGAGGGCTGTTTCTGGTCACAAAAAATCCCAGCTTCTACAGCGGCTGGATTCTGTCCATTGGATACTGGATTCAGCTTCTGGTCTTTGTACCCAGGTGGGAGGCCGCGCCGCTGTTCCTGATTCTGGGCGTCCTGCTGGTGACCGCGATGGTCGTTCTCTCCATCCTCGTCCACCGGAGGGGCATCCTTCGGATCCCCGGATGGGTCTGGGTCATCGGGAGCCTGCTTCTGATCTGTGCCGCGGTTCTGCTCCTGATCAACACGGTTCCACCCTTCTGGATCAGCAGTTCTTCCGTCCCAGTCGGCTCCTGATATCCGCACAAAACCCCGGCTCCAAATGGAGCCGGGGTCGAAAATTAACTGATCATCTGCCAGCCGATGAACACGGAAGCAAGGTTCGCCGCCACAGCGTAAAGCACCGCCCAGGCTTTCCCCTTGTCCTCCCGCTTCAGCTTCCGGGAATAGTAGAACCCCTCCACCAGGAGCACCACAATCTCCGCAACCACAAGCCGGAGCATGGCGTTCAGCGGCCCGCTGAAAATATACCACAAACTCAGCAGCACGTTCAGCCCCACCTGGGTCACCAGGTTCACGAAGAGGATGACCTTGATGTGCCCCTTCTCCCGGTAGCCGAAGAGCAGCGCCACCGTCAGCTCCACCGACAATGTGATCACCACCCGGAGAAAAAATTCCCAGGCCTCCTCCATCCAGTCGAAGTCCTTTTTCAGGTCCATAGCCACGATTTCCCCGTCGGTGTAGTCCAGCTCCTGAACCCATACCCGGAAGTCCGAATGGAAGGCATAGGTCTCATACACCTCCCGACTCACGATCAGCACATCCGTTTCCGGGAAATAGACCGCGATTTTGAACCGCTCCGGGGGATAATAATTCCAGTCGATGCCGTGCCAGCCCATCCGTCCCCAGAAGTGGAACCCGTCCGGGTCCTGATAGTCCCGGAACCGCTCCCATGCCCGCAATTCCAGGTCACTCTCGTAGTTCTGCCAATCCTCCGGGCTTTCTCCCGGCTCAATGGCCGAGTTAGGGCCGTACTGCTCCTGCTCCGCCAGGAGGGTGACGATCACGTTCTTCCCGCAGAGCACATCCACGTTCACGCTGGGCTTCGGCGCGCAGTCGGCATGGGCCGTCACCGCCGTCAGCGGAAACAGCAGCGCCAGACAGAGCAGCCACGAAAACATTCTTTTTCTCATAAACGCTCCCTCCTTTCATGGTTTCATCTTATCACGGCAGGAGTTCCCGCGCAAGATTTCCAAATTCTTTTAAGAAAAATTAAGAAAACCTCTTGTAAAATCCCACAATTTGGCGTATAATCGTTTTCATAATTTGCACAAGAGGAGAGGTAAACCCCTATGGAACTCATCAGCGTTCGTGAACTGTTCAAAAACACCGATGCTTACGCCTGCCAGACCATCACCGTCGGCGGCTGGGTCCGCAACCGTCGGCCTTCCAAGCAGTTCGGTTTCATCGTCCTGAACGACGGCACCTATTTCACCCCCGTTCAGGTCGTCTATAATGACACCCTGGAAAACTTCCAGGAGATCTCCAAGATCAACATCGGCGCCGCCCTGATCATCACCGGCGAGCTGGTCCTGACCCCCGATTCCAAGCAGCCCTTCGAGATCCAGGCCGCCAAGATCGAGGTGGAGGGTCCCTCCACCGGCGACTTCCCCCTGCAGCCCAAGCGCCACTCCATGGAATTCCTGCGGACCATCACCCATCTTCGGCCCCGGACCAACACCTTCCAGGCCGTGTTCCGCGTCCGCTCCCTGGCGGCCTACGCCATCCACAAGTTCTTCCAGGAGCGGGACTTCGTGTATGTCCACACGCCCCTGATCACCGGCTCTGACTGCGAGGGCGCAGGCGAGATGTTCCAGGTCACCACCCTGGACCTGAACAACATCCCCAAGACCGAGGACGGCAAGGTGGATTTTTCCCAGGACTTCTTCGGCAAGCCCACCAACCTGACCGTTTCCGGCCAGCTCAACGGCGAAACCTACGCCATGGCCTTCCGGAACATCTATACCTTCGGCCCCACCTTCCGGGCTGAGAACTCCAACACCACCCGCCACGCCGCCGAATTCTGGATGATCGAGCCTGAGATCGCCTTCGCCGACCTGCAGGATGTCATGCGCCTGGAGGAGGATATGCTGAAGTACATCATTTCCTACGTTCTGGAAAAGGCTCCTGAGGAAATGGCTTTCTTCAACCAGTTTATGGACAAGGGCCTGCTGGACCGCCTGAACAACGTG
>JBGVDK010000157.1:0-2479 GCA_045119355.1 Faecousia sp. | reverse complement strand
CCGGTGTAGTGCTGATAGTTGACCCGGCGGCGCTTGTCCTTCTCGGCAAGGCGCTGCTCGGGGCTCTTCTCGGTCTCGCCGTACAGGCGGACGATGCGCTCGGCCTTGAAGGCGGTCTCGGCGTGGATGTATACATCCATGACGTCGGGGCGGTCCTTCAGGATGTAGTCGGCGTTGCGGCCCACGATGACGCAGGGACCCTTGTCCGCCAGCTGCAGGATGACGCCGCACTGGATGTTCCACAGGAAATCGGCGGTGGACAGGCCGTTCATGACGCCGGGGACACCCTGGGGAGCGAAGGCATAGGAAAGACGGCTCAGACCGGGAGCGTGCTCACCGTTTTCCTCCACGAACTTGGGGGCAAAGCCGGATTCCAGAGCGATCTGCTCCACCAGCTCCTTGTCATAGAAAGGAATGCCCAGTTCTTCGGCCACTCTTCTGCCGATGGTACGGCCGCCGCTGCCGAATTCACGGCTGATCGTGATGATTCTCTTTTCCATCTTTTCCATAATGCTGACCTCCTTGCGATTCCATTTGAATGGTACCTTTATTATAGCGCTTTGCACAAGAAATGTCAAACGGTTTTCCGGGAGAAATGGTGATAATCATCAAACGGACCCGGCTGTTCGGAATCAGACTTCGCCAGGTGCTCCGATCAGACGCTCCAATTCGGCGGCGCAGTCCATCATCTGCTGGGGATCCTTGGATTTCAGAGCCTTCTTTCCCCGCTTGATGGCCTCGTCCAGCTCCTTTTTCTGGTCCTTACTCAGGTTCTTCTTGGCGGCCTCCGCCTGATAGAGCATCCGTTCCAGGGTGTCCTTGGCGGTGGCCTCTTCCTTGGCTTTCTGGTCCTGGTCCGCGTACTGCTGCGCCTCCCGGACGGCCCGGTCGATCTCCTCCCGGGTCATATTGCTGGAACCCTGGATGGTGATCTCCTGGTACTTGCCAGTGCCCAGGTCCTTGGCGGAGACGTTGACGATGCCGTTGGCGTCGATGGCAAAGGTGACCTCGATCTGGGGCACACCCGCCATGGCCCGGCGGATGCCGGTGAGCTTGAATTTGCCCAGGCTCCGGTTCTGGTGGGCCATGGGCCGCTCGCCCTGAAGGACGTTGATCTCCACACTGGTCTGGAAGTTGGCGGCGGTGGAGAAGATCTGGCTCTTGGTGATGGGGATGGAGCTGTTCCGGTCGATGAGCCGGGTGCAGACACCGCCCACGGTCTCGATGCCCAGGGACAGGGGCGTCACATCCAGCAGGAGCAGGCCCTTCACGGTGCCGGAGAGCACGCCCGCCTGCAAACAGGCGCCCAGGGCCACGCATTCATCGGGATTGATGCCCTTGAAGGGCTCCTTGCCGGTGAAGGCCCGGACGGCCTCCTGGACCGCGGGGATCCGGCTGGAACCGCCCACCATCAGCACCTTGCTGATCTGGGAAACGGACAGGCCGGAGTCATTCAGGGCGGTCTTCACGGGACCCATGGTGGCCTTCACCAGATGGTCTGTCAGCTCGTTGAACTTGGCCCGGGTGAGGGTGATCTGCATATGCTCGGGGCCGTTTTTACCTACGGTCAGATAGGGCAGGTTGATCTCCGTGGTGGTTGCGGCGGAAAGCTCGATCTTGGCTTTTTCGGCGGCTTCCTTCACCCGCTGCATGGCGGTCATGTCCTTGGAGAGGTCAATGTGGTGCTCCCGCTTGAATTCCTTCAGCAGGTAGTCCGTGACGCACTGGTCGAAATCATCGCCGCCCAGCCGGTTGTTGCCGGAGGTGGCCAGCACCTCGATAACGCCGTCGTCGATGTCCAGAATGGACACGTCGAAGGTGCCGCCGCCCAGGTCGTAGACCATGATCTTCTGGGACTCCTCCTTGTCCACGCCGTAGGCCAGGGCCGCGGAGGTGGGCTCGTTGATGATTCGCTGGACGTTGAGACCGGCGATGGTGCCGGCGTCCTTGGTGGCCTGCCGCTGGGAGTCGGTGAAGTAGGCGGGGACGGTGATGACCGCCTCGGTCACCGGCTCGCCCAGGTAGCTCTCGGCGTCGGCTTTCAGCTGCTGCAGGATCATGGCGGAGATCTGCTCCGGGGTGTAGGTCTTCCCGTCAATGTGGATCTTCCGGTCGGTGCCCATGTCCCGCTTGATGGAGCTGATGGTCCGGTCGGGGTTGGTGACGGCCTGGCGCTTGGCGGCCTCGCCGACCAGACGCTCGCCGGTCTTGGTGAAGGCGACGACGGAGGGGGTCGTCCTGCCGCCCTGGGGATTGGGGATGATCACCCGGTCGCCGCCCTCGAATACCGCGACGCAGGAGTTGGTGGTTCCCAGATCGATTCCGATGATTTTAGACATTTGTGTGGTCTCCTTTTTATTATGTTTTCCGGATCAGTTTCTCGCCGCAGCATTTGCAGGTGATGGCGATCTTCCCCTTCCCCTTCGGGACCCGAAGGAGGGTTTTGCATTTCCTGCAGCGGAAGAAGCGGTGGGTCTTC